>JAITFI010000060.1 GCA_031281485.1 Chitinispirillales bacterium
CCTACCGGAAATGTTGTCGTTGACGTTGACTTTATATGCGGGGTTTAGCCCCGCATATCCTATGAAAGGGCGCGATTTATCGCGCCCTTTCGTCTAAAAATGAATTTGATTTTAAAAGATTTTGATTTAAGCGCCCTTTCGTCTAAAAAAGAATTTAGCGCCTCCGCCCCACCCGAAATATATATTAAGAGACGGCGAAACCGACCGGAGCCGGAGGCAAATGAACTTGTTGCATTACACCAACCCGACAGCAAGGCCAATCGAAAAAATTGTGCCTATAACTACCCCGTCTCTTAAAGAACGAGGGCTTACCCGGAAAGATGTAATGCAACGAGCAAAAAGAGCGGATGATGACGAATTTTATACCCAAATAGAGGATATTGAAAAAGAACTTTCAATGTATGATAAACGTATTTGGAAAGGTAAAGTAGTTTTTTGCAACTGTTATGACGCCGTTGGAGAAAATGACAACGAAACGTCGGCGTTTGCAACGTACTTTTTGGATAATTTCAAAAAACTTGGATTGAAAACGTTAATATGTACTCATTATAACGGCGGTTTAAACTTATTCAATCAAGGAGTAAAAGGATATATATTTAGAAAAACAGGATACAATGTATTTCGGAGCGAGCCCGATGGCTATACAGGCAGTTTTGACGATCCGATTTCGTTAAAAATTCTTAAAGAAGAAGCGGATATAGTATGTACGAACCCACCTTTTTCGAGAGCAATAGACTACTGGAAGATATTGATTGAAAGCGGGAAGAAGTTCATAATTATTTCTAACGAGTCAAATGCTATAAATACAGCGTATATCCCGTATTTTATGAACAAAAAGGTATGGACGGGATATAATAGCGTTTATTGGTATTTAAACCCCAAAAAGCAACTTGTGAGGGCGGCTGGTAGATGGTATACTAATATAAAAATTAAGGATAGAGAGACATACAAAAGATTAAAAATAATGCCTTTAAAGAAAATACCGGATGAATGTAAAAAATATGACGATTCTAAACATTTACTGGTTGATCAAGGTTATATCCCAAGTGATTACAGTAAACCGTTTGCGGTGTCATCTAATCCCATATTAAACGGGTTGCTGGAAAAAGGATATAAAATTGTAAAAGACAAAAAGTACGTCCCTTATATTGACGGAAAAGAACATTTTGCAAGGGTATTAGTACAGAAAGAATAATCCCCGCCCAATCGCGGTAAAATTTAAAGCCCCTTGGCCCCGATATCCTTCCGGTAAACCGCCCCCTCAAACTTAACCTCCGCCACGGCCTCGTAAGTATTGGCGATAGCCTCGGCCAGCGTTTTCCCTTTGGCCGACACAGCCAGAACCCGCCCACCGTTCGTTGTGTATTTCTTCTTATATTTTTCCTTATCTATATCATCATCTATATCCATATCCTTGCCTTTATCCTTGCTTTTTTTGTCCGGAACCGCCGTAGCCGCCACTCCGGCAAAGTAGACATCCGCCGCCTTCTCCTCCGCGGCATCGACTCCGGTGATCACCTTGCCCTTCGCCGCCTTGCCGGGGTACCCTTTGCCGGCCATGACTACCGATACGCAGTAGCCGAGGTCGATCTTCCATTTTACGCCGGAGACGCTACCTCTGGTGTTGGCGCACTGCGAGAAGACCTCGTACCAGTCGCAATGCACAAGCGGCAGGACCGCCTGTGTTTCGGGGTCGCCGAAGCGGCAGTTGTACTCCACCACTTTGGGTCCGTCGGCGGTTATCATCAGGCCTATGTACAACAGACCGTGGTAACGCGCTTTCTCTTTGTCCATGGCGGCGAGGGTCGGGACGATTATCTCTTTTTCAACGCGGGCCATCGTTGCCGCATCGACCACGCCGCTTGCGGGCGCGTAGGCGCCCATTCCTCCGGTGTTCGGGCCTGTGTCGCCGTCGCCCGCCCTTTTGTGGTCTTGGGCCACGGGCAGTACCTTGTATCCTTTGCCGTCTGTGAGGACGAAAACCGAGGCCTCCGGGCCGTTCATCATCTCTTCTATGACGACGGTCTCCCCCGCCGCCCCGAAGCTCTTCTTGTCGAAGATATCATCAAGCGCGCGCTTCGCCTCGTCAAGAGTGCCGCAGACAATAGCGCCCTTTCCGGCGGCGAGCCCGCTGACTTTTACAACTATGGGCGCGCCCTTATTTTCGACGTAGGCGAGCGCCTTATCTTTTTCCTTGAAAATCTCAAATTCGGCGGTGGGGATACCGTACTTCTTCATCAGCTTTTTGGCGAAGGCCTTGCTGCTCTCTATTTGCGCCGCGGCTTTCGTGGGGCCGAAGATCAAGAGCCCCTCTTTTTTAAAGATATCGACGATACCTTCCGCGAGCGGGGCTTCGGGGCCGACTATCGTGAGGTTTATATCGTTCATGGCCGCCCATTGGGCCAGATCGTTCCAGTCAGTTATCTCCTGATCCACAAGTACGCACCCGTCGCGTTCCATGCCCGGGTTGCCGGGATAAGCAAACACGCACAGCGCCCTATCCGACCTCAAAAGCGCCTTTAGCAGGGCGTGTTCGCGCCCGCCGCCGCCAACGATTAGTACTGAATCAATGAATTCCACAAACAACGGCTCCCGTATTTTTATCTGTACCTAAGTAAAAAATCAACTTAAAATTCAAGATCCGACGCCTGCACGCTATTCCCCATCCTCATCATCCTCAATATCTTCTTCTTTCTTCTCAACATGAGGCTGTAGGCGTGCCGTTTCCTCAATATACTTACCGGTTATATCGGGCTTCCCCTGCAAAAATTTAAGGAGCGCGGCGGTTTGCTCCTCGTCTAAGAGAATGCGGCTCTGGCGCGTCAAACGACCGCTGAAGCCCCACTCCTTAAACTGTTGCGGCGAAACGAGATACGCGTCTTCAGCTGAGACAAGGCGCACCTCGTCGGCCCTGAGGGCGTAGCATACCTTTTCTTCCAAGCAGGAGTACTCGGCGCAATAGCGTATGTGCCGCCTCTTCACATCGGCAATCTTGTTTATCCGGTAGTAGCCGGTCACCATGTACTTCTCTTTGAAGGCCTCGTTCGTACCCACGTACTTAGTTACGAAGAGCAGGTATTTTATTTTCGACTTCACGAAGGTCGAGCGGATCTTCGTCCGCGCGCAACCCAAGAAACCGAACGTCCCCGTCTCGTAGTTCGGCTCCGGCTGAATCTCGCTCGGATACCTCTCCGGCACCTCGCGGATAGGCAGCTCCGATATGGGATCGCCGCCGTAGTAGACGATCATACCGGTATTGCTAGACCTATAGTCCTGCCAGGCCACACTATCAATCACACTCTTTAAACCATCTGCCGCCATTACCGACTCCTTATATAGATAAACGTGCCGCCCCCAAAAACAGAAAAAAACAAAAACAAAGCCCGCATACGTAAATACGGGCTTTAAGCACCATCGGCCTGAATATGTTCCGGCCTATTCGTTCAAAGCAAGGACTTCTGTTGTTGGATACAACCCTCATCCGGTTTCCTCAGCCGGAACAACCACCGCTACCGGCCGCCATTATCAACCGCTTCCACTATTATAATATAATCAAACGGCGGGATAAATGCAATATTTTTTTTGAAATTGATTTCAAAACTCATATAATCGCCATAGCGTCCCCGTAACTGAAAAAACGGTAACCAAGGCCAACAGCCTCCCGGTACGCGCTAAGGATCGTCTCCCTCGCGGCGAAGGCCGAAACCAGCATCAGAAGGGTCGATTTCGGCAGGTGAAAGTTCGTTATCAGCCCGTCCACCGCCCTGAATTGATACGGCGGCAGTATCATGAGCTTCGTCCTGCCGCTCGCGGGGGCCACCTGACGCGCCGACGCCGCGCAGCTCTCCAAGACCCTCACCACCGTCGTCCCAACCGCGATCACACGCCCTCCCCTGCCCCAAGTCGCGTTTATCTCCCCCGCCGCTTGGCCGCTCAACTCAAAACGCTCATCGTGAATGTCGTGCTCGCGTGGGTCGTCCGTCTGAACCGGCCTGAACGTGCCCACGCCCACGTGCAGGGTCACAAAGCTCCTGTCCACGCCCATCGCGGCCAACTCGTCAAGCAGTTTTGGGGTAAAGTGCAGCCCCGCCGTCGGAGCAGCCACCGCTCCGGGGCGGCCGGCGTACACCGTCTGGTACATCTCGTCGTCAACCTCGTCGCCGTCGCGCTCCATGTAATGCGGAAGCGGGATACGGCCGTGGGCGTCTATTACCGCATCTAAAGTTCTTGGTTGATCCGTATCGATACAAACATCTCTGTCGCGATTATTATCTATACCGTTGATATGATTCGTATCGTTGGCTGGATCGGTATGATAATTATTATTACAGTTCGTATTATTGATACCGTAATCCGGCGACGACACAAGGCTGACTATCCGTTCGTACCCGTCCCCCATCACCTCATCGATACGTATCTTTATCCTCGGATCCCCGTCAACCGACAAGACCGTCCCCACCGGCGCCCGCTTCGCCGGTTTGACTAGCGCCTTCCAAGAACGCCCGTCCTCCCCCGCCCGCTCCGTGAAAAACAGCTCTATCGCCGCCCCGGTATCAACTTTGGTGCAGAAAAGGCGCGCCGGGATAACGCGGGTATCATTGAAGACGAGCCTGTCCCCCGGCTTTAGGATTGTTAGGATGTCGCGGAAGGTCAAATGTCTAAACGGACTGTTATCAGTACTGTTGATACTATCGGCACTAATACCGCAGTCGCCGTCGCGCCTAACCCACAGCAACCGGCACCCGTCCCTCTCCGCTATAGGCCGCTTTGCTATCAGTTCCGGCGGCAGTTCGTAGTCGAAATCGGTTGTGCGCATAGTTAATTCCCTTTCGGCGCGGACTCAAGCTCCTTGATGCAACTGAAATCCTTCCACCCGTCGGCGGCGCGGTAGGCGTCAATGCTGTTTGCCGGGACGTACAGACACGCTTTTTCCATAATCTTTTCATAATCTTTTTCGAATATGTCGCTTGCGCTGACAGGTCTGGAAGATTGAATTCGCATCCGTGATCTGCCGCCGATTTCCGGAGGGTTCGGATTTCGGATGATTATTGACCTCAGGCTTGTGCAATAATGAAACGCGCTTCCCCCGATAGACGCCACGCTGTTTGGGATTGTGACGGACGACATGATATGGCAACCGTCAAACGCGTGGCTTCCGATATGCGTTACGCCGTCCTCAATGATTACGGCGGTAACCGGATAATAAACACGCCAAGGGGAGTTGCAATCCGCCACCGACGGGAAGCGACTGTATTCAACCCATGGGGGGTTGCAACCATCCATCTCTCCATTGCCGCTGACTTTTAACAACCCATTTGCGTAGAATGTAACGGTTGTCGCGCCGGATTCCCATGATTTCACTATAGACGGCGGTGGGTCGTCGAAACCGACGACTTTTTCGGGAACGCCGGGGATGTCCTGAACGCAGCGAACCGATGCACCTTCGGATCCGCGGCAACCGATACAGCGATTATCTTCAAGCTCGTCTCTATTATCAAGTTGATACCACTCGCCGAACACATTAGTCCACCATTGGGCCATTTTGCCGACATAACGATAATGATTCTCTTCGCCTTCACCGCCGGGCAAAGCCGAAAAACCGAACTCGTCCGTACCGTTTCCGCTGCGTAAACTATCCGGACAATCTATTTCCCTACTATAACCATGATCATATTCGCGGCATTCCCTATCATCCCAACCGGTTTTCGATTTTAACTTTTTGCCGGTTTTATAACCGCCTACCCGAATCA
>JAITFI010000101.1 GCA_031281485.1 Chitinispirillales bacterium
ACCCTGCGGGGACACCCCGCAACGCCCCGCTACATTAGCCCCCTCCACCTTCAATCCCTCCCCCCACAAAAAGGGGGGAGGGACTTCTTTTAAACATGCGTCGCTTCGCGTCGCAAAGTTAAAACATCAATACTATTTCAAATCATTCATGTTTATCTTTAAGCCCTGCCCCATCGTGCTGGTGAGCGATACTTTTTTAAGGTACTGCCCCTTGGCCGATGCCGGCTTAGCCTTGACTACAGCGTCCATCAACGCGTGGGCGTTTTCGAAAAGTTTCTGGCTGTCAAATGATAATTTTCCTAAGGGGGCATGGATGATCGCTCCTTTTTCCACACGGAATTCCACTTTACCTTTTTTCAGCTCCTTGACCGCCTTGCCGATGTCCGCCGTAACCGTTCCGACTTTGGGGTTGGGCATTAACCCTCTTGTACCTAATATCTTACCGAGTTTACCTACCACTTTCATCATGTCCGGCGTGGCGACCACGGCGTCGAACTCCAACCATCCGTCTTTGATCTTATCGGCCAAATCCTCGCCGCCGACGTAATCCGCCCCGGCCTCTTTGGCTTCGGCCTCTTTGTCGCCCTGCGCGAAGACAAGAACGCGCACGCTCTTGCCGAGACCGTGCGGGAGCACCGCGGCTCCGCGGACGGCTTGGTCGCTTTTACGCGGATCGACTCCCAAACGGATGGCGATCTCCACCGTCTCGTCAAACTTCACCGTCGAATTGGCCTTCAAAAAGTCCAGCGCCTCAATGGCGCCGTACTCTTTAAGTTTATCCACCTTCTCGTATACGGCATTGTACTTTTTACCGTGTTTCATCGGTACCACCTCATCCTGTTCTATATTTTATGGACTGATAATCTATACTGTACTTTCTATAATCAAACTCCGGGGCGGGCTGACCCCGCCCCTACGGAGAACCGATCCGATAACGTCAATTTTTATCCAGCCTATTCTACGTTTACGCCCATGCTTCGCGCCGTGCCGGCAATGATGTTCATCGCGGCCTCGACGCTCGCGGCGTTCAGGTCGGCGAGTTTCATCTCGGCGATCTTCTTCAGCTGCGCTTTGGTAAGCGTTCCGATTTTCTCTTTGTTCGGTACGCCTGACCCCTTATCCTTTCCGAGCTCCTTCATGATCAGCACCGCCGCCGGGGGCGTCTTGGTGATGAAAGTGAAAGACTTGTCGGAATAGACCGTGATTACCACCGGGATCGTCATCCCCGCGGAGTCTTTGGTTTTCGCGTTGAACGCCTTGCAGAACTCCATGATGTTCACGCCCTGCTGACCCAGCGCCGGACCTACGGGGGGAGCCGGCGTCGCCGCGCCGCCCGTGATCTGCAACTTTACCTGACCCACAACTTTCTTAGCCACTTTTCAACCACTCCTTGTACGTTTAATCAGCTGATTGGAGCAACGTGTATAAAGTCGACCTCGACCGGCGTAGAGCGGCCGAAGACGCTGACCATCACCATTACCTTGCCCTTTTCGGGCGAGACCTTGTCCACAACGCCGTCGAAATCCTTGAACGGCCCCTCTTTAATCTTGACCGCGTCGCCGACTTCAAAGGGCACCTCGGAGACCTGCTGGCGCGGGCCCTTCTCCGCCGCCTGACCCAAAATCCTCCTGGCCTCGTCTTCGCGTATAGCCTGCGGTTTATCACCGCCCACGAATCCCGTAACGCCCGCGATTTCACGCACAACGTGCATGGTCTCCCGCGTCATTTCCATCTCCACGAGCACGTATGACGGGAAAAACTTACGCGTGGTCTTTATCTTCTTCCCGTCCTTCACCTGCACCACGTCTTGGGTGGGCATGAGAACGCTCTTTATCAACTCGCCGTAATCACCCGACGCGATAATCCCGTTTAGGTAGTCGAATACCTTGGTTTCCTGCCCCGAGTACGTGTGCACAACATACCATTTAGCCGCCATCCGCTACCCCTACCGCGCCCTCAAAAAGAGACCTATGGCCGCCTGCAACCCCTGATCGCAGGCGAACACGTAGAGCGACACCGCCAAGCTCAAAACAATAACGAGCACGGTCGCGGCGGAGACCTCGGCCTTGGTCGGCCAATTGACCTTGGCGACCTCGGCCTTCACATCCCGAAAGTATTGCATAATCTTTTCCATCATCGGCACCGTCCTATCCCTAACCTAATATAATAACTAAATCTGTACCTACAATCTATCTCAACAGGCCCGGAGGGACTCGAACCCCCAGCAGGCGGTTTTGGAGACCGCTACTCTACCAATTGAGCTACGGACCTATTATTTCCGTCTTTCATTTATTGCGTTGTGACTACTTGCACTCCTTGTGGGGAGTCCGCTTCCGCTCAAACGGGCAGAACTTTATGAACTCGACGCGAGCTGAATGCTTGCGCTTGTTCTTTGTCGTTTCGTAGTTGCGCTGTTTGCACGATGTGCACTCCAGTGTGATTCTTTCTCTGGGCATGATTTACATCCTATCTTTTAAAAATCATTAAAGTCAAAAGAGGGGCGGGCTGACCCCGCCCCTACAGTATCAACACATTGCTATTCTATAATAGCGGTAACGACACCCGAACCTACGGTTCTGCCGCCCTCGCGGATGGCGAAACGCATGGATTTCTCCATGGCCACGGGGGCTATCAACTCTACTTCTATCTGGGCATTGTCGCCGGGCATTATCATCTCCACGCCCTCGGCCAGCTTGATCGTTCCCGTAACGTCCGTGGTACGGAAATAGAACTGGGGTCTGTAGTTGCTGAAGAACGGGGTGTGGCGGCCGCCCTCGTCCTTGGAGAGCACTACCACCTCGGCCTTGAACTTCTTGTGCGGGGTGATGGTGCCGGGCTTGGCCAAAACCATACCGCGCTCGATGTCGTTCTTGTCGACGCCGCGCAACAGGGTTCCGATGTTGTCGCCGGCCTCGGCCTTGTCGAGCAGTTTGCGGAACATCTCGACGCCGGTTACGACCGACTTGCGGCTGTCGCGCAGACCTACCAGCTCGACCTCGTCGCCGACTTTGACGGTCCCGCGCTCCACGCGGCCGGTGGCCACGGTGCCGCGCCCGGTGATTGAGAAGACGTCTTCAACGGACATCAGGAAGGGCTTGTCCACTTCGCGCGTGGGGGTGGGCACATAGGTGTCCACTGCCTCCATGAGCTTGAAGATGCAATCGGCCTTAGCGGGGTCTTCGGGGTTTGTAAGGGCCCCGATGGCGCTGCCGCGTATGATGGGCGTATCGTCGCCCGGGAAGTCGTATTTGCTGAGGAGCTCGCGCACTTCGAGTTCTACGAGCTCAAGGAGTTCGGGATCGTCCACGACGTCCACCTTATTAAGGAATACGACGATGTAGGGGACGCCCACCTGACGGGCGAGCAGGATGTGCTCGCGGGTCTGCGGCATGGGGCCGTCGGCGGCGCTGACGACGAGTATGGCTCCGTCCATCTGGGCGGCGCCGGTGATCATGTTTTTGACGTAGTCGGCGTGTCCCGGACAGTCGACGTGCGCGTAGTGGCGCTTCTCCGTCGAGTATTCGACGTGCGACGTGGCGATCGTCAGGATCTTCGTATCGTCGCGACGACCCTGCGACTCGGAGGCTTTGGCGACCTCGTCGTATGCGACGTATTTGGAGAGACCCTTGGTCGCCATGACGCGCGTGATGGCGGCCGTGAGGGTGGTTTTTCCGTGGTCAACGTGCCCGATGGTACCGACGTTTACGTGGGGCTTGCCGCCGCGATCAAATTTTTCCTTTGACATTGAGACCTCTCAGGATATTGGGTGAATATTTTTATTTTATTATTGTACAAAAAAAAGCCCACGACGGGGCTCGAACCCGTGAACCTCATCCTTACCAAGGATGTGCTCTACCAACTGAGCTACATGGGCGGCTTGTAATCCAAGAGCGGGCAATGAGACTCGAACTCACAACGTCCACCTTGGAAGGGTGGAGCTCTACCAATTGAGCTATACCCGCAAAACATATAAATTTATATGGGCAGGGGTGGTTTCGAACCACCGTAGGCCGGAGCCAATGGATTTACAGTCCATCCCCTTTAGCCACTCGGGCACCTACCCTAAGACCCTAAAATTCTATCCCAAGCCGGTAGAGGGACTCAAACCCCCGACCATTCGATTACAAGTCGAACGCTCTATCAACTGAGCTATACCGGCGAAAAAACGCTTTTTTGGACAAAGTTTGATTAAAATAATATTTGGTAACGGTAAAGTCAAAAAAATTTTAAATTTTTTTTAAGGGGAGGGCTTCGCCCTCCCTCGCTCCAACCAAAAATGGGCTTCGCCCATTTTTGGTTTCCGCTACCCACCCTGCGGGGACACCCCGCAACGCCCCGCCAGATACCCCCCCACTTTCAATATCTCCCCCTCAACTAGGGGGAGATACTTTTGTAAACATGCGCCGCTTCGCGTCGCAAAATCAAAAACATCTGCGCGGTGTCTGCCACAAATCCGGCATTAGGGCATTTACTTCGTTACCTTGTCTACTATCCCGTACTCTTGGGCCTCGTCGGCCGACATGAAGTAGTCCCGGTCGGTGTCCTCCGTGATCTTTTGCAGCGTCTGGCCTGTGTGCGCGGCGAGTATCTTGTTCAGGTTCTCCCGGGTGCGGAGCATCTCTTCAGCTTGGATTTGGATGTCGCTGGCCGGCCCGTACATGTTGCCGGAGATCAGCGGCTGATGGATAAGCACCCGCGCGTGCTCCCAGGCAAACCGCTTGCCCTTGGCGCCCGCGCATAGGAGCACGGCGCCCATGCTGGCAGCCTGCCCCATAACTACTGTAGATACGTCGCTCTTGGCGCGGCACATGGCGTCATAGATCGCGAGACCGGAGGAGATAACGCCTCCCGGACTATTTATATAGAGAGTAATGTCTTCGCTGCTCACACCGTCGAGGAATAGGATCTTCTTCACGATCTCCTCGGCGGACTCGTCGCAGACCTCGCCCCAAAGGAATACCTTGCGGCGGTTTAAAAACTGCTCCTCCATCTCGGCGCCTACTATGGCGGCGCGCATAGAAGATAAGAAGTCGGGGTCTCTGGATCTGCTCATATTTATCTTTGGTTACCGTTAAAATCCTTAATTTTTCAGACGAATCTATAAATATAATACTTTGGACCGGGGCGGCGCAATATTTTTTTTATTTTTTTTTCCGTTACCCCACAAATACCCACCAAAAAGTATGGATTCAACGTTATTTAGAATCGACAAAATAGCGATCCGATCTCATGCCGCCCTCGCGACCGCCTTCTTCAACGACGCCGGCAACGCCGACGACCGCTTCTTCACAGGCTTCGCCGCCGCCGACACCTTCTTGACCGCTTTCTTCGCCGGCTTAACCGCCGCAACCGCCTTTACCGCTTTCTTGGCGGACTTTATAGAATATCCCTTGACTCCCAAGCCGCCCATATAGTATATTGATACCAACCGCCCGCCGTCGCCACGCCGTACCTATATTACCCTCGGTCTCTCGGTTGAGGTGGCTCAGTTTTTTAGACTGTTTTTGTGATCATTTTAAGGTGGTTCCTATGTGTTAATGTTTAGTTGATTTTATCAGTTATCTTTTACTTTTAACTTATTAAGAAAACAGTCAAATGGAAATCGCATTAACGGTAATCATTGTAACTTCTTTCATCGGTATTATCGCCTGGATATCGGAGAGAAGAACCAAAAAGATTGAAGCGGAGATGGACGCGGATGATTTTGTCGTGCGCTGCGGGTTAGGAGACAAGGTTATAGTTCAAGGCAATCAGATAACGTCCACGACATTCTTCGGGAAAGAGCGGACATACGCTTTCGACTACATTACAACGGTAAAACGAAGATGTACGTACTGGACGAGAGACGTGGATACCATTGAAGCGTATCACGACAATGAAAGACTCTTTCGCGTTACGTCTTTCTATCAATGCTTTAACCTATTGGCCGCGCGTTTGGAGAGCGAGGGATTTATTTATCAGGATTATAGATAAAATCCTTTAAAGATTTTGACTTTAATCTTTTTATGTCATCCACCGCCTATCCGATGTTCCCGATACTCCTTTTACGGCTAATTCGAAATCGTCGGGATTCGAGGCGCTCTGTTTTGCCACGTCTAACGAGATCAGTTCATCCTGATACATCTGCAGCAGTGACTGGTCAAACGATTGGGATCCATACTGTGTATGGCCCTCGCTTATGGCGGGGAGGATCAAATGGCTCTTCTCAGGGTTTAGGATGTATTCGGCCACGGCGGCGTGATTTATAAGTATCTCGCAGGCGGGGATTCGGCCCCTGCCGTCTATTCTGGGGAGCAAGCGCAACGATATGATCGCCACTAAAACGTTTGACAGCACCAATCGTATCTGGTCGTGTTGGTGGGGCGGGAAGAATGAGATTATACGCGTTATGGTCTCGGTGGTGTTCATTGTGTGCAGGGTGCTCATCACCAAATGGCCGGTATCGGCGGCGCTCATTGCGGTTTCTATGGTTTCGCAGTCGCGCATTTCGCCTATCAGGATGATGTCGGGGTCTTGGCGGAAGCAGGCGCGCAGGGCGTTGTTGAAGGAGGGGGCGTCGGAGCCTATTTCCCTTTGCGCTATGATGCTGCGTTTGTCGCGGTGCAGGAACTCTATGGGGTCTTCTATGGTGACGATATTGACGGAGGTATTGGCGTTTATGTGGTCGATCATGGAGGCAAGAAGGGTTGACTTGCCGCTTCCGGTGGTTCCGGTGACCAAGATCATGCCGCGTTTTTTCATCGCTATATCCATTATAACGCTGGGGAGGGCGAGTTCGGAGAAGTTGGGCACCTCGACTTTGATGGAGCGGACGGCCATCGCGGGGGTGCCGCGCTGGCGGAATGCGTTTATCCTGAAGCGTCCGACGCCCGGCAGTTTGGCGGCGAAGTCTATTTCGGAGTCGCGCTGAAACTTGTTGTACTGATCGGGGGTTAGGAGCGTACGGAGCATGGCGTCCATGTTCTCGAAAGAGATGGCCTCCGAACCCATCTTGAAGAGGTCGCCGTTGAGGCGCATAATCGGGACGACGCCGCAGCGCATGTGCAGGTCGGAGGCGTTTTGGTCTATCATCGCTTTTAGCAACGCGTGGATGTTTATCATAACGGCAGTTCCATGAGCTTTCTGGGCGAGTGTGTGATGGCCGTCGCGCCGCCCTTTTGCAAAACGACCATATCTTCGATGCGTACGCCGCCGAGTCCGGGTACGTAGACGCCCGGCTCTATGGTCACTACGCTGTTTTCCGGCAATACTGTCTCCACGCCCTTCGACAGACGCGGCCTTTCGTGTATGCGGAGGCCGACGCCGTGGCCGGTTCCGTGGCCGAAGAGTTCGCCGTACCCGCTGTCGGCGATGGAGCTTCTGGCGACCGCGTCGAGATCGCAGCACTTCATTCCGGCGTGGGCTACGAGGCACGCGCAACGCTGGGCGCGCAACACGGCGTTGTACACCGCGCGCTGCTCCTCGGAGGCTTTGCCGTAGACAAAGGTTCGCGTCATGTCTGAGCAGAAACCGTCCACGGTGCAACCGAAGTCGATCAACACGAGATCGCCGTCGTGGAGCTTACGCTCCCCCGGATGTCCGTGCGGGAGGGCGCTGCGTTCTCCGAAGAGGACGATGGTGTCGAACGCCGGCTTCTCGGAGCCGAGTTCAGCGCAAAGCCCGTCGAGCGTCCGAGCGATGGAGGCTTCCGTGACGTGCCGTTTTATGTGCGGCAAGAGCGCTTTGAGCGCCTTTTCGCCGATACGCGCCGCCGCTTTAATGCTCTCGATCTCGCTTGGGAGCTTCCGCATAGCCACGTCGGCAACATCACCCGACAGGGGCAAAAGTTTTACGCCCGGCAGCGCTTTTTTAAGCTCTTCGTACTGGTCTACCGTCACCGCGTCGGACTGTATGCCCACGACGGAGAGCGGGCGCACTCTCTTGTTGAGATACCCGAAGCCTCCGCCCTCTATAAGCGTGAACCTCCACTTGCCCTTGCGGCAGAACTCCTGCGCCGCCGCCTTGTAGCGGAAGTCGGCGAATAGGTCGAGCTGCCGCGGCGCCACGAGCAGCGTAGCGCCGGTGGAGCGGAACCCGCTGATGTAGAAGACGTCGGCAACGTCTGTAACGAGAGCGTGCGTGCACCCGCGCTCCGATATGATCTTGCGCACAGCCCTGATCCGGGAAGCCATAGTCCGAGCCGCCTCCGCCTCAAGGCTTCGGCTTGGCGCGCTTGCCGCCTTTTTTTGCGGGTGCGCTCTTTTTAATCCTGACTCCGGCCAACGGTCTGGAGTCTGTTGCGCGCCCTTCGGCTGCGGGCGCCTTTTTTTTTCGCCCGGAAGAGGCCGAAGGGGCCTTTTCCGGTCTGACCGCCGCAACCGCCGGCGCCGCTGTGCCACCCTCCCCGAGCTGTTGCAGCACCCCCTTTATCTCGGAAATCTTGGCCAAAAGCCGCTTGTCTTCAGGGTCGCGCAGCATCAGGCGCTCATATATATGCAACGCTAGCCGCGGCTGCCCCTGCTGATAGTATATGTCCGCGAGCGTGGACGTCAGCACGTGGTCGGGAAGATCGAACGGCGTGTCGCGCTCGTCGGGCCCTATAGCCCCCGCGCCGCCCGAAACCTCGCCGCCACCGCCGGAGTGAGCAACGCTCAAAACGTCAGCTCCGCCTGCATCATCAAGCGAATCAAGACCGGAACCAAGGCGAGGTTCCGGATCAGCCCCTTCCGTCATGAAGAGCTGCCGCAATCTGTCCTCTATGTCGTCTTCCGCGCCGACCGATGGATCGGAAGCACCTTTATCAGTAAATTTACCGGCGCGAATTTCGTCGTCCATATCTTTATACTTGCCGACGGCGAGAATTTCATCATCCATATCCTTAATCTTGCCGGCGGCGAGAATCTCGTCGTCCATATCTTTAAATTTGCCGGCAGCGAGAATCTCATCGCCCATATCCTTAATCTTGCCGGCGGCGAGAATCTCGTCGTCCATATCTTTAAACTTGCCGGAAGCGAGAATCTCGTCGTCCATATCTTTAAACTTGCCGGCGGCGAGAATCTCGTCGTCCATATCATTAATCTTGCCGGCGGCGAGAATCTCGTCGTCCATATCATTAATCTTGCCGGCGGCGAGAATCTCATCGTCCATATCCTTAAACTTGCCGGCATCAATAACGCTATCCGTACCGGCAATGCCATCAATATTAATAACATCGCCGATACCGAGCAAGTCTTCAACCGGTTCGACAACTTGATCCTCACCAACAAATTCGCTTATATCAACAACACTATCAGTATCAATAACATTATTCGTATCATCAACAGTATCAATTATATTACTTATATCAACAACACCATCAACAACCGTATCAGTAACAGGAACAGGAACATTATCCGTATCAATAACACTGTTATCAACAGTATCACTTATATTACTTATATCAATAACACCATCAATAACAGTACCACTAGCATCATCCGTATCGCTAAGAATATCAACCTCGCCCGTCTTTTTGACACCGACAAAGTTTTCCATATCAAAAACATCAACAACTGCGTTCGGATCAACCTCATTGCTTGCGTTCACGACATCTTGTATGCTGACGACGTCGTCCGTAATATCCGGTTCCATACCGATAGCGTTATCAACCTCGTCCGTCTTTTCAATACCCAAAAGTTCATTCATATCAACAACTTCAACAACCCCGTCCGCGCCGACCGCGTTATCGGCGCTGACGACATCTTCTATCTGAACTACGTCGCCGACGCCGAGCAAATCTTCAGCTGTATCAACTGCGCCAACGGTATTATCCGTATCATCAGGCGTCAGATCATTTTGACTCTGCTCAATGACCGTTTCCGGCGGCTCCGGTGATTGAGCTAAATTTAAGCCATCCACACTATCGACCTCAACAATCCCGTCGGCGCCCACCGCGTCATCGGCGCTGACGAGATCGTCTACATTAACAACGCCATCCGCGCTAATCACGCTATCCGTATCAATGCCGTCAACGGCGGTATCGGTACCAATTACCACGTCAGCATCATAAGCGCCGTCAACTTTATCAACACCGTCGATATCAACTCCCATAACCTCTTCAAGCGCCATAGCCGTGGTAGTATCCGACTCATCCCCTCCAAACATCTCCGCCAGCCGCGCTTCCACATCGTCGCCTGTCATATCCGCCCCGTCTATCTCACCTGCCGCCGAAGCGTCAACCGGAATGCTGTCTGTAGGCGCCTCGGTAGTTTTTGCGGCCTCCGTTTCGGCTTTGGCTTTTGCTTCGTCTTCGTCTATGACCAACGGTTCCTTTGGCATGGACGGATCGGATTTGCCGAACATTGTGTCTATGCGGTCTTCGATATCGTCCGATGTAGGCGCCGCCATTGCGATGTCGACGCCGTTTTCGTCGAGTATTATGGAGGATGGGAGTTTTCCCGCTGTTTTCGCGTCGGTGTCGGTATCGGGCGGCGCGGCCTCGTCCGCGGGAGCGGCGTCGTTCCCGTCAACGACCAGCGCCGGTTCATCGGGTATATCCGGCGGCGGCGCGGCGGCGGCGTCAAACATGGCGCTCAGCCGGTTCTCTACGTCGTCACCGGAGACCGACGTTTGCTCCGCTTCAAGAGCGGCGGCGAGGGCGGCCTCGTCCGCCTCTTCGGAAGATGCCTGAAGGTCAGCCGGCGGCGTTGCGGTCTCCGCCTCGAGGGCGGCGGAGAGGGCGGCCTCGTCCGCTTCGGCGGCCGCCGGGGCGGTTCCGAACATGACGTCGAGTTTGTTCTCGATGTCGTCGCCGGAGATCTCCGCCATTGCGGCGTCAATTTCCGGGGACGCCGGCAGGTCAAGCTCTTTAGTCGCGTCGTCCGCTATATTTAGGTCTTGGGCCGCGCCGGCCATATCTTCGGGCACGGCCGCGGGCGGCAGCGTGCCGCCGAAGAGCGCGTCTAAGCGGTCGGCCACCGCGTTGCCGCTCGGTACATCTTCTCCGAGGGCGGCGGAGGTATCGCCCGCCGGCATGGCCGCCGGCGGCAGGACCGTCTGTCCGCCGAAGAGTTCGTCGAGCTGGTCGACCACGGCGTTGCCGCTCGGGGCCATAGGGCTGAGATCTACCGAAGCGGAGTCCGGTATGTCGTCGGCGGATAGGACGGACTGGCCCCCGAAGAGTTCGTCGAGCTGGTCGGCCTCGGCTTCGCCGCTCGGGGCCGCGAGGCTGAGGTCTACCGAAGCGGAATCCGGTATGTCGTCGGCGGATAGGACGGATTGGCCTCCGAAGAGCTGGTCGAGCTGGTCGGCCTCGGCGCCTTCGCCGTCGCCCGGGGCCATTGGGCTGATATCGATCGGAGCGGAAGCCGGCACGTCGACCGACAAAACCGACGCGCCGCCGAAGAGCGCGTCCAACTGGTCAACCACGGCGTTGCCGCTGGAGTAGCCGCCGCCGTCGGCAGCCGACAGCGCTGAATCGTCGGTCAGCATGGACATCCCCGTCGGTTCCGGTTCTCCAGTTAACACAGATCCGCCCGTTAATAATGATTCATCTGCCGGCACAGACGGCGACGCCCCGCCGAACATCGTGTCAAGCTGCCCCGCGACGTCGTCCCCGCTCGGATGCCCGTCTTGGCCGCCGCCCATAGCAGCTAATACGGACTCCTCCGTTAATCCGGATCCGTCAGTTAATACAGATTCATCTTGCGGCACAGACGGCGCAGGCGCAGCACCGCCGAACATCGTGTCAAGCTGTCCCGCGACGTCGTCCCCGCTCGGATGCCCGTCTTGGCCGTCGCCCATAGCAGCTAATACGGACTCCTCCGTTAATCCGGACTCATCCGTTAATACTGATCCGTCTACAGCCAACTGTTCATCACCAGACGCCTGCGATTCCGGCCCCGGCTCCCCGAACATAGCGTCGAGCCGCCCCGCAAGGTCGTCCCCGCTGAGTTGGTCGTCAGCGCCCTCGCCATCCGCGCCCATAGCCTGCAGAGCGGACTCGTCCATCATTATAGAATCTTCGTCTAACACCGGCTGTTCCGCCAAAGCGGCCCCTTCGGCCATCTCTGACTCAGCCAGCATTTCCGCCTCCGCCCCGCCGAATAGCGAGTCAAGCTGTCCGGCGACGTCATCCCCGCTGATTTGGCTGTCCGGTGGCGGGGCCGTGCCCACAACCACGTCGTTGGTCGGCACGGATTCCGATTGCGCCTCTCCGCCGAACATGGCTTCGAGTTGTCCCGCCACGTCATCCCCGCTCGGCTGGCTGCCATCCGGTCCAGCGGCGGGCGGCGGCGCCGACATCGGCGGCGGTGGGGACATCTGCATCGGCGGCGGAGGAGGAGGCGGCGGCATTTGCATCTGCGGAGGCGGCGGAGGCGGAGGCATAGGCATGGGCATAGGCATGGGCATCGCCTGCCCCTCAGCGCCACCGAAGGCTTCGTTGAGTTCTCCGATGCCTTCATCAAATCCCTGCGGCGGTTCCGGAGGCGTCAAGAACATCGCGTCGAGGTCGGCTCCGCCGCCGGCTTTGCCTTCCTGCTGCGCTTTAGCCTTGTCGCTGAATAGGGAGTCCAACTGGCTTTCGATCTGGCTTTCGAGGCTGCCCCCGTCGGGCGCTGACGCCGCCGTTTGCGCGCGGCTTGCGGGCGGCGGCGCTATCATTACGGGCTTTATCCCCAGTATCTCCGCTGCGGTGCCCCTCTCCCGTTGCTTGTTTTTGGCGGCGCAGACTCTGAGTTCGGCGTTGTCGGGCTCCATGTCGGAGAGGATGGCGTACAAACTGCCCGCCGCGGCGGCGCGTCCCGACGCTAGGTATATGTCGGCCATCATCCGCAACGCGACCGGGTTCCGTATATCGGCGGTGCAGACCTTCATGGATTCATCGGCGGCGGCGGCGAGATTGCCCTGCTCCTTGTAGCAACGGGCAAGCACCAAGCGCCCCGTGACGTAGTCTGGGTGCTCGTTCAGCCCCGCGCGGCACAACTCCACCGCCCCTTTAAGATCGCCGCTTTCGCGGTATAAATCCGCTAAGCGCGAGAACGCCCGCGACTTGGGGTTGCCCGCCAACTTCTGCTCAAGCTCCCGTATCGCCTGGCTCTGCCTCTTGGATCCCATTACCTCTCTCCCAAAACGATCTGCCCGTAAAAGACAACTTTCCAGAATACTATTAAATATAGTATCGGGCGGTACGGACGGCGCAAATATGTGCACAAACTTTTTTTATTGAAAAAGTATTGACTTTTTGCGTACATTTTATTATCTTTCTATTTGAATGTCCGTTCGCGTTCAGAAAATGCGGCCATAGCTCAATTGGATTAGAGCATCTGACTACGGATCAGAAGGTTAGGGGTTCGAGACCCTTTGGCCGTATTTTTCTAAGCGCCATCGCAAAGGAGGCTGTCATGAACATCTCTTCCGCCGCCCCGGTTTCCGGCATGAAAGCGGCAACGCAGAGATTGGACGTCACCGCCCACAACGTGGCGAACGTGAACACGAAGGGGTTCAAGGCTCAGCGCGCCGAGCAAACCGACGTCGTGAGGAGCTCCGGCCAAACCGCGGCGCGTGGCGACACCTACGAGCGCGGCGCCGGGACGCGCGTATACGACGCCGGGAGGGAGCGCCAGACCCCGGAAGACATGAACAAACAGATGACCGATATGATCACCGAGCGGAACACCTACGGGGCGAACGCCAAGGCGACGAAGATGAGGGACAGGATGGAGGAAGAGACTATTAATTTGGTCGCTTGATCTATACCCATTATATTGTATTGTATTACATTGCAATAGACCGCTACAATGCCGCTTTAGCTCAGTTGGTAGAGCAAGGGACTGAAAATCCCTGTGTCCGCAGTTCGATTCTGCGAGGCGGCACCATCTTTGGGGAGGCTGATTTTACGTCAAAATACCCGTGGCGACCTCGAAAACGCCGTTTTTCTGCTTTAATCCATAAAACTTAATCCTTACATTGTTACTAAAACTGACCTATTTTTTAACATTTTTTTACTCATTTTTTAGCCGTTTGTAGTGACTTTTGTAGTGATATAGTTTTAGGTGTATTTTGTCAAGCAAAACCGCGTCTTAGTTCGCCTTAAAAATTATCTTCTGTGCGCTCCTTAAGCTGTTCTTGTGGCGGTAGTGGGTCAGCATAGGGGTCTTCCATCCGGCGATGTCCATGATCTCGCGTTCGAGGTTGCCTAACTCATAGAGGTCAGAACTGCTGATATGGCGGAGGTCGTGCAGGCGCAGGTCTAGGATACCTGCCTTTTTAAGGACGTACCCCCAGTCGTGGCGCAGATTGTGATGGATATAGTACCTCTCCCCCACTTGTTTATAGAACAAATGCGGGCAGTCGACAGGGATGGACTGAAAGTACCCACGTAGACACTCCGGTACGGGCTTGTAAATCGGCATGTCCGCTTTGCTGTCGGGAATATAGACAGTGTTGGTGTCAGGGTTGTACTGCTCCCGCTTCGCAAAGACCAATTCCGAGACGCGGCAAGGAACGAGTAACATGTATAGTATAATGGGCAAAATTTGGGGACGGTGCTCTGCAATAGTTTTCAAGAGCAGTCCCCGTTCCGCGTCATCCAAGTACCTGTCTCTTGGCTTAGTCTCCAGCTTCGGAAACCTCAACTTCGTGATGGGGTTTTTCTGTATCAGCTCCAAAGCAAGCAGGTAATTGAAAACCGCCCGAATCATAATAGTGTACCCGTTGATTATGGAGTTAGAGTGACTCTGCTGAACTTCCCCGCGCCATTTTAACAACCGTGCGGGGACATCTTGCAGTGAGAACTCTCCATAAGTCCGCTTTAAGAAGTCGTAGCGTTTTATGTGGTGGGGGCTATCCTTACCCCGCACCTTTAAGTTCTCCACATACAAATCTACTGCCTCACCGAAAGTCCTGACCTGCGGGTCATCCGTCCCGCTACTAAAGGTTCTATCTATCGGCTCTGTTGTCAAAGAACTTGGGACGGGAGTTAAAAGAGAGTTTTTTAACTCGGCCTCCCGCGCCTTAGCCTCTCGCAACAACCCCCGAAACCGCTCTGCTTTCTGTTTCGGATAGGGGCATCCCGATACCCGAAAAGAAACCGTGATTAGATAGAGGCCTTCGCTTAATTTTTTAATGGCCATACGGCATCTCCTTTCCTGCCGTACAGCCTATACTCCACAAATAGAATCTGGTATTTGCGGGCGTCTGAAGTCAAGATATTTTTTTTTAATTATCAGCGACGATGTTATTGCCGTTTTCGATGGCGGCCATAATCGTGGCCCGATGAAATTTATGCCTTGAACCTACCTTGCAGTGGCCTATAATGCGCTCTCTGTTCAGCTCTACCCACCGGGGACTGAGATCGACCATTTTTGCGAGCGCACGTCCGTCGAGGAGAAGGGGTTCGACTTCTTGTTTAGGAATCTTAGTGCTCATATAGAGCCTCCTTTAATTATTGAATTTAAGATGATTTTTAACTCTTTAACGTCCTCCTGCACCTGCCGTAGTTCGTGATACAACTCTGTTAATAGCGAGGATTTGAGACAGCCGTCCCCAGGTTTCCGTCTCGCCCGTTCCTCCCGCATCATATCCGTCATACCGTCCGACATACCGCCTCCTTTTTGAGCGTTCTGGCCGATGGCACAGATTTGTGTCAGCGGTGATTTGAAAACGCCTCCAACTACTAATACTAATATACAAAACGAAACCCTGCGAAACAATACCCTTACGGCAACAGCCATAGGCAAAATATAGCGTAACATCAAGGGTTGGGTAGATTAAACATACCCCGCCTCTTTCAGCTTCCGAGGGGGGTCGATTGAATCGACATCCTTAACATACGGGACGGCGTCCCCCTAAATTAGATAGAGGCGGTGAATATTGCAACTCTCTCTTTACTAACCAAAAGCTCTCTTCATAGAGGTTGCCATTCCTTCTTACAAAATAAGAGTTACAAAAGTTTTCAATATCACAAGGAGTCTGATTGTTAGGCGTAAAAAACTTAAAATCACAGTTAGCACCTTTGAGTAACAAGTTGACCGTTGGCGCATAATAAGATAAAAACAGATCGATGCTCTTAATAATTTCTGAAAACCATGATTTAGAGTCCGCGATCAGTTCCCAAAATTCGCGTAGCTTCACATAAAGGTCTATGAACTTATGGTGAGGCTTTGTGCAAGATTCATACCAACGTATATTATAAGAATACGTTGTACGATAACACTTAACCTTGTTGTAAACCTCGGCTATGTGTCTATGCTAGTGGATATATGTTTCATCTCTTCTATTAGATAGCTATTTAGCTGTGTTCTCATGCTCACATTTTGGGGCAATAAGTTAGTTTTAATTAACTCTGTAACAGCATTAATGTAGTTTTCCAAAACACCTTCAAGTGTATTCAAAACTTCTAATATCCCACTTACTATGTCGGCATCTCTATAGCTGAAGTCCGCGAATTTAATTTCAGTCGCATTAGTAACTGACAGCGCTCTTGCATTATATCTTATGTAAGGTCGTGTAACTTTGTGCATTAAGCCCTTAGCATAAGTTATCTCGTTATTTCGTACATAAACTTTCGCAGGTAAAACTGTACACGGTATCAAACAGCTATCAAAACTTATAAGTCCGTCAAAATCTTTACTTATAAAATCATGGTCGAGGTGTAGATTCTTATGATTAACTTTTAAACACTGCCAAAAGTTATCAAGGTAACATTCAGTAATTGTCCCGTCGGTATCAAGTTCACTATAAGTATAAAGATATAACCGCATACCATACAAACCTAACAAATACCTTTCCCAAGGTTTTAGTCTTTCCTTAGATAATTTACCACAACGCATAGTTTCGTGACGTTCTGTAATATTAGGAATTAGCCATATAACCGCAATATCTTTATTTTTATATGCAGTCATCCTCTTTTTTATAGTGTCTATGTCTATATTGCTTTTTTGTATTTCAATCGCAACTTTAACTCCGTTAATTTCAGCATAAACATCAGGTCTGACTTCTTTAAGGTATAGTTCCAACGCGACATTTTTACAAGTTTCAGTTTTTGAGTTCAAATAATCATATACAGCAGTCTTTATCTTGTAGTGAGTCTCGCTTTCTCCATGTCCGTAGCAACAGTCGCACTTCACTTTGTGCGCAAAATGCGGAATCTTTACATGTCCTTTTTTCAGAGTTAGTTTAGAACCACATTCCGGGCAGTAGTAAGAATCGCCCTTCTTAGCTTCTTTAGCAAGGCATCTCTCTTTGTTTTCATTTTGAGCTACAAGCATTGCTGTCAGCCTTTCTTTTCCAAGTCCTGCCTAGTTTGCCATACCTTGCTTTAATCCCGAACTCCTTATTGTACGCCGCCCGATATTTCTGTTGGGTCTTTACAGATATATCAGAGAGACCTTCCATACAAGCCTCTTGGTGGCTTTTTCCCTCTATCCTTAACTGTCTGTACTTCCCGAACCTCTCTTCATACTTGTTTTTTTGACATTGACCCCAAAATCTAATCCTTTTGAACTTTCTGTCTGTTTTCCGAAAATATTCGATTATTCTGTCTATCTCGTCCTTGGTGAAGTCTTCTTGAATATAACCGTAGGCGAACTCCTCCATCCAACAGCCTACGTCCCCCCTCTCTTTGACCATTTTCAAGAGGGTTCTGAAAATGAAGTGGTTCCTGTTCCCTTTCACGAACTCGCCTGCCTCAGAATTAGAATCCCCACGTGATACAACTTTAGCATACCCATTGAGGGGGAAAGCAGAAAATCCTATAAATTTTGAGGGGTCGTAGTGGTAGCTTTCACAGTCAAAATTCGTATAGACGACCCTGTTAGGGTAAAAGAACCCCCTGAACGGGTCACAGCATTTTTTATCGAAATTAGCCCCCAGTTTTTCTGCTATCTGTCTGTAGACGTTTTTATAATTACGCGGGGTCAAGGCGGTGTTATCGATCTTCACCAAGACGTGGGTGTTTCCTGAACTCGATTCCATGACGGCCATTATGGAGTCATAAATATCTTCGGGATTCAGTCTATTCGGAGAATTCATATCTTCCAGAAACGACGACGGGCTGAAATAATCGTAATCGAAGCACATCGTATCCGAGAAATTCGGATAATTCTGACTCCAAATAACCATCGGACGCTTTTCTTTAGGGACATTAGGCATACAAATTTTTTCCAATTCAATATTCTTAGGCTTCCAGTACCGCTTAGGCGATCTTAAACTAGGTTTTACCGTTCTTCTTAATTCCATAAAATGCTCCAATCGAAAAAGATTAGTCTCTCCGAAAAGAAAAAAGGCGGGTAGGTAGGATCAGACCATAATCCCAGGTAGCTAACCCGTGGCCCCGCCCTTTTCATATAATATAGCACAAACAAGCCGTTCAATCAAACCCACGTCGGACGAGGGCGTCCTTTACCCTTGTTTTTCGGACAGGGGTAAAACACGGCTTTTTTACCCTCGTTCTAATCCCCACTCCAGCTCCAGCCCGACGTCCGTTAAAACGACCCTGTTGACGTTATTACGCATGAAGCCGAGCTTGTACAAACGCCTCAACGCCGCCTCAGTCCTTTTTTTTGACTCCCCGACATCTTTGGCGAATTCTTCAAACCGCACCGGGAAGTAATCAGTCCAATAACAACGCAAAAACATCACCTTGCGCCATATTTTTTCAAAAGCTCGCCTCTGCTTCAACTCGTTTTCAGCGTCCTCCGCAACCCCCATAGCTTGCCGCAATCGCGCACCCCATTCGCCCAATTCGCTGTGAACCATCCATACAAACTTTTTACTTTTGCCATCAGCTGACGTATAACAAGTCTTAAACATCCTGTTAAATTCGCCGTCCTCGTTATTATATAGTGCCTCAACAACCCGCAAAAGCGCCTCAGCCTCGCTTATGGACAGAGTGACACGAACATACGTATAACGTTTGTGCGCTTCCTCAGCCGCACAATCTAAAGCGCTGTACACCCTCCGCAGAGCAAGATTATTCACCCCCTCAATCTTAAAAGCGTCCTGACTGGCAGCCTGAACTGCCAGTGCAAGCCTGCAATCGCAGGCGTCCACGTCCACAGAGACTGTTTTTTCTGTTACAGCAGTTTCTGTTACAGCGGTTTTGTCACTCATACTACCCTCCCTTTGTTTTGAATTAGTTTATGGCCGCCTACGACTCCCGCGTCCTTTTCATTAAATCTAATCGCTTTCGTGTAAAATTCCAAAAAAATTTTACGGCCTAAAAACACCCCGCACAGTACGGATTTCAGCGGCGAAAATTCCGCATAAATCGGAAACTTCGCCCAAAAAGTTATCAAACTCCGACCAAAATCCTCAAAAAACAACCTCCGAATCCGCGGCATCCGATGTCTAATAAGTTTTGCCGTCAATTTGTGTCGAAAACCCGCCTCCGCCCGATACCCTCCGAATCCGTGACAGGCGTCGTCTGCGGGAGTTTTGCGGCATTCTTGTCCACGTCGGAACAAGGGCGTCGTTTACCCCCATCTTTCGGACAGGGGTAAAAAAGCCGTATTTTTACCCTCGTCCTCAGTCCCCCGCAAACTCCAACCCGAAAGTTGTCATCAGGCGGTCGATCTCCCAGGCGTATTCGTCGCGTTCGTCCCTCGAAAGAGCGTGCCCGACGACGCAGGCGACAATCCCATTGGCCTCTTGTTCAAAGAACACGTTTTGGATCCCGTAGTACGTCTCGCCGTCCTCATCGTCCTTGTGAGACGACGCGCACGCCGTCGATGAACGGCACAACCTCGTCAAAGCCTTCTGAGCTTCCTCTTCGGGTATCGCAAGGACTTTGGCAAGGTCTGCCGCCGTCAACAAGTGGCCTTTGTGGGCGTACAGATGCCAAAACGCCCGTTGAACGTTTTCATCGTCCGTCATGGGGGCGACCGCGCATACGTATCTGACGTCCGTAATCGAGCGGACTTCGTCTTTCGGCACGAACTGCAAGCGCCAATTTTTCCTGATTTCGTTGAATTTCATAATACGGCTCCTTTGTTTATTGTTTGAATTATCCCTGTCTTACAGAGTTTTTCCAAAATGCGTGCGCCTCCGCGTTCCGTTATTGCTGAGGTGTAATGATTTACTTTGATCTCGCCTCTTTGGTACGGCCTATTAATTTCAATCAGATACCCTGCCTCTTGCGCATAGTCGGTAGGTCGGTTTCGAGCGCCATGGTTCTTCCTGACCCACCCCCATTCACGAAGATGGTCAAACAGTTGGATCGGCCCGATGTACTTGTTCAGCCGATGGGCATTGACAAACGTCTCGATGTCCAAGGCGCCTTCTGTTGAGTCCTTCTTCATAATTAGATTAAACGCCTTGACTTTAGGAGCGTATTTTGTAGTTATCTCGTTCGCCGCCCGTCTCATCAACGCATTTTTCCTGCCTATCGCGTCCTGTTGGGCATCCACTTTGGCTTCCAGTTCGATGTTTCGGTCGATCTGCGCAAGCAAGTGAACCACCGCCTCCCGATAATTGGTGGGAAGGGCGGGTTGCGCTAACTGCTTGCGGTATGCTTTCTCGGCGGCGATGAAATACTTCCGAATCCGACGCCCCGTCTCTGTCTGTTCCATCATGCAGACTTCTTTGGCGGCATCCACGGTGAACCAGTAGTCCTTAGTAGGGCGGCCTCCTAGTTTCCCCCCGATTGGGGGAAAACCCTCTGGGACGTCGGAATCGCCGTTTTCGGTGTCAGATACCGCTACAGAGTTATTGACAATCTTGTCAAAAACCCCAAAATCATCGTTTTCCGTGAAATCGGCGGTCTTAACCTTAAACCACGAGCTGAAGTCTTTTTTCGACCCCAAAGCCGACCACAACGTCCTGGCGTCGACCTTGCCGACGTCATCAGCCGTCCAATCGATGGGAATAATTTCTGCGGAACCTCCTCCGCTGAGTGCGGAGACTTCTGTTACTGCTCCGGTAGGCGCAATCATGCAACCCTCCCTTGTTGTTGTAGTGGCTCCCTTGTAAAAGTTAGATGGGGCGGCGTGGCACAAGGGAGAAAGCAGCTTCGGTTTCGATGGCCGAAGCCCCGCACCCATCTACTACAGTACGACACTCAACGACCAAATTTTTAACTAAATCTTTCTTTCGGGGTATTTTCTTCCTATAATATACCGCCGTCACCCCGGATACCGCCAAGCCTAAGTTCAACTTAGCCTAATATACCGCAGTCACCACGGATACTCACCGCCTACTTGTCCTTTACCGCCATCCACTCTCCGACAATGCGTTCGCGTTCTTCTTTAGCTTTCAGCCGCTTGCGTTTAGCGCCTTCGAACAAGTCGGCCAATTCTGCGAACGACCACCAAAGCCAATAATCATATTTCCAATACGGCACCTTCAAGGCTTCGGCCCACCTAATCACGCCTTCGGTTGTTAGATATTCTAACGTCGGCTTTTTGCCGTTGCGTTTGTAGCGTGCGCCCATGCGCGTCCCCAGTCACGCCAGCGATCCCCCATCGTAGGCTTAGATTTGAGTGAATAGAATTTTTTGAATTTTGCCTACGCCTCGGAGTTTCCGTGGCGCAGGTCTTTTACTGTGGATCGCCCTTTATCTCGCCTTGATTGGCGAGCTTGAGCGCTATTTTGAAGGTTGGCCGATATGGTACTGGGTATGCGGCAGGCCTAGCTCACATATCACCCAATAATAACCTATATATACAATATAATAAATTCCCGTCCAAAATGCAACTCTTTTTTTAACTTTTTTATCTGCCGATAGCCAAAATAATCTAAAGCTAACTCTATTCGACATTGACGGCGGAGGAATTGCCCCTAAAGCCTTCGCAACCTGTCGTTTATTACTAGATTTCGGGGTATTGATTGCCAGGGGTCGATGCGTTACCTTTAGTGTAAGGCCAACGGGCAAACGCGACCGCTCAAATTTGAGCGTTGGGGTCGGCACGGTGGCGGTGAGGTCGACGGTGAAGTTGACGGACGGGTCATAAGGGGTCGGAAAGTCTACAGTGGCAACACGCTGTGACCGATTTGCCAACCTCGCCGCATAAAAGTGTGGCTTTTGAGCTAAAGTGAATAACTCGTCAATAACTCGAAGATGACGCCCAGTTCCCTGTCCCGCCTTCGTGCAGGGAACTGGAGGTTGGAAAACTCTGGAGATTGGGAAAATGATTACGAAACTCGCAAAGTACGCTGACCTTTTGTTGTTGGTATCAGGAGTCGTCCTCCTGACCGTCGGCTTGATCCGCGTAGGTCTTACGGGGCTGTTGATCGGAGGCGGGGTCGCCTTGGTCGTCCTCGGCGTATACAAGGGGCGCGGCTAAAATGCCCCAGGCAATCGTTGACGAGTTGTTGGAAGAGATTAGAGACATTCAGATCTCTTTAAACAAGGATCATATAAACAGAGACGGCCTCTTGTTGGACATAAATCAGAGGCTTATCGGCTTGGAAAAGAAATTGATTAATCTCAGCAAAATGGCGGGGGAACAATGAGTGCCTCGGTATCAAATAAGGTCAATTTAAGTCTGCTTCACCCCTCGACCCGAAACAAGGTCAGCCGTCTTATGGACTTGTGCAGAGACCGCGATGACCTGCCCTTGTTAATCACTGCAGGATTTCGTAGCCGAGAGGAACAAGACGCGCTTTATTCGCTCGGCAGAACCGAACCTGGGAAAATCGTCACAAAGGCAAAGGGCAGTGAGTACGCCAGCCCGCATCAGTGGGCAATAGCAGTCGATTTTTGTAGCGCTAAGGACGGCTACAACAACGAGGCATTCTTTATGACCGTAGCGGAACTTGCGGAGTCGGTCGGCTTTGAAGCTGGGGCTAGGTGGGTTAATTTTCGAGACCTGCCACACTTGCAGGATGCTGACTTTAAGGTTGCAGACCTAAAAAAACAGTACGGTACTTTAGAAAAATTCTTAGCGACTTGGTAATAGGAGATAAAAATGGCTGATTTGAAGCTAAGGTCTAATGCGGACGGTTTCGTGTCGGATGACGGTACGGTGCGTGTCCGTTACGAAAACGAAGATGAGGCCTTCGTTGTTACGGGCTTGTCGAGCGGCGGCGGTTCGGGAGGCGGTAGTGGGGGTAGTGTGAGCATCGCCGACCTTATACCCTACGGGGAATGTACTGATCAGGCTAGCACTGTCGCCAAAACGGTTAATATTCCAGGGTTTGTGCGGCAGACAGGCTCTATCGTCTGCGTGCGTTTCACGGTTGGCAATAACAACGCTACAAACCCGACGCTAAACGTCTCTAACACTGGGGCGGCGCAGATACGCCTCGTAGGTTCGACTCTTCGGAACGGTGCCATATCCACAGCCGAGCCTTTGCTTTTCAGATTTGACGGGACTTACTGGCAGATGATTACCCGCTCAGTGCCAGTTTATGGGGAAGTTTGCACCTGCACATGCACTACCGCCGCTGGCACAGCAGCAAAAACTGCTACCGCCAACAACTTTTTTCGCGACGACGGCGTGTTTTTATTCGTGTCTTTCAGCAACATCAACACCGCCGCCTCACCGACGTTAAACGTTAATTCAACTACGGCGTACCCCATCCGCTACAACAACGTGGCTGTGACGCCGGGTATGCTCGACGCTGGCAGGCACTTATTCCTATTCTACCTCAATGCCTGGCACCTGATAAACCCCGTCCTGCCTTCTATCGACGAGACGTACTCAACTACGGAAGTCGACACGGGCAAGAAGTGGGTAGACGGGAAAGCGATTTTTAGGCGTGTATTCACGGGGACGATTACGGAGGCGGCGACCGCGCAAAACGACACAACGTTATCAAACCCGTCCATTATAGAGACGATCACGGACTGCGGCGGGTGTTGGTCGTATTCAGGAAACGCAAGGGCACTAATGCCGTTGGGACAATATTATGATAATGTGGGATCCGTAAGGTCGTCGAGTCTGCGTTTATCGTCTTCGACATCGGATATTACGCTGACGACAAAGACATACAGCACAAGAACAGACGCGCCATTTAACGTATGGGTCGAATACACGAAGGTCTAACTAAAAGGAATACTCAATGGGAATCTTCACGACATTGACGGCGTCCAAACAGACGGAGAAGCGCAGCGCAGGCATCCCCGACTTCCTCATGGGGAACGCTGTGGGGCGTTCAGGCATTGCCGTCAACGAGGCGTCTGCCCTCAGCCTCAGCCCTATTTTCAGTGTGTTATCGCGGATCGCAGGCATCATTTCGATGCTACCATTTAAGACATATAAAGGCAACATCGATGGTACGCTCTCGCGGGTAGAACACCCTGCCTTGCGGCTATGGATGAAGGATCCAAACGAAAATTTTAATGCCTACCAACTCAAGTATGCTACAGTTTCCAACCTCTTATTGCATGGTTGTGGAGCGCTTGAAATTGTTTTTGGTAAAAATGGTTTCCCCGAAGCCTTAATTCCGATCCACCCGACAAATATTCAAGTAGTCAATAATACTCAGGGGAAGATTTCGTACCGTGTAACCAGAGACGGCGGGACACAAGCAGTTTTACAAAACCACCAGTTATTACTTTTTAAATTATTTCCGAAAAGTGACGGTTCGTGGGTGAGTCCGCTGACGACTCACAGGGCTATCTTTGAAGAGGCGTTAGCCCTACGGGAGTTTAGCTCGACTGTGTTCAGCCAGGGTTGTAACCCAGCGGGCATCGTCACGAATTTGCCGTCCGATTTGACAGAAGAAAGTAAAACCACCCTCGTAGAATCTTTAAGGCAGTATGAAGGCCTCAGTCGGTCGCACAAGTTGATGCTACTCGAAGGCGATATGAAATTTGAACGGGTAGCTGCACCGTCAACGGATTTACAATATGTGGAAACTCGCCGTTTTCAAATCAGCGAATTCGCTAGGTTATACAATGTACCGTTATTTTTACTCGCGGAGACCGAAAAAAGTACGTCGTGGGGGTCTGGATTGGAATCACAAAGTTCCGGCTTCGTGCAGTATGTCCTTAGCCAGTACCTTGTTAATATAGAGTCCGAGCTGAACAAGAAATTATTCAGTGTCGATGACGATTCTGTGTTCGTAAAGGCGGTAGTTGACGGCCTATTGCGCGGCAACGTCAAAGACAGAATGGAGGCGTACAAGACGGCGGCTGGCTTGGGGGTTTTAAGCATCAACGAAATCCGCGACCTAGAAGAGCGCAACGCCCTCCCTGACAAAAAATTAGGTGAGGCTAGACTCGTACCAGTGAATTACCAGAGCCTTGAGCGCGCCGTGAATGGCACTCCAAGTAATATAGACTCTACTATACCTGATGATAACGAATCCGACAAGGATTCTGATGACAAAACGGACAAAAAGGAAAGGAATGACGAAGATGTCGACTAAAAACGAACTGCAAACTAAGAAAGAAGTACGTGCATTCGATTCTCCTGCGATCAAGATGTTGCGGTCGGGGATAGAGGGCGATAAGCAACGCTACGTCGAGGGCTGTGGGGTCGTCTACAACAGAGAGGTCGAGCTATGGGACTCGTATTTTGAGACGATTGATCGTGGGGCGTTTGACGACTGCCTTAAATCGAATCCCGTAGTCAAATGTTTCTTTAACCACGACCCGAACTATATACTCTCGACAAATAGATCGATACCTGCTTTGACGCTTACGCAACGTGATGACGGGCTGTATTTCGCATCGCCGATACCAGACACGACTTACGGTCGCGACCTTGAGACTAATCTGACCTTGAAAAACGTAACTGGCGCGAGTTTCACGTTTATCGTGAACGAGGACAAGGTCTCCATAGACAAAGCAGGAGCTTATCATCGGACGATTACCAAGTGCACCCTTCTTGAGGTAGGCCCCGTCGTAAATCCCGCATACACGATGACGTCTGTCGGCCTCCGTGATAAAGACTCCCTCATCAAGGAAGCGGAGGCGCGGACGAAGGCGTCCGTCGAGCCTGAGACGGCTGTCGAGACGTCTGAACGCGACAGCACGGCTGAACCTGTCCGAGTTTTGGCGGCTAGGGTGTTGGAGAGCGTGAAGGAAGAGGAGGCGTCGAGACAAGAGGCCGTAGCTGTGTTGGACGCCGAACTGCGCCGTCGTCGGGAGAATGAAAATATCTCTCGTAGAAATTTATTAACCCTTTTAGAAATAGAAAACTAAAAAAAACAACCGTATTAAAGGAGGTATTCCCATGAACGTGGAACAACTTAAAAGAAATCGTAGTTCCATTGTGCAGGAAATGAAGTCTATTCAGGCAGGCGTTGACGCGAGGGGCAGTGATGCTACGATTACTCCCGAAGAGTTGACGAAATTTCAGGATCTCAGATCCAAGGTCGAAGCGCTCGATAATTCCATCGCGACCGCAGAGTACGTCTCGAAAGTCGATGCTGAGGTCGCCTTGCGAGCCGACCCTGTTCAAAGTGAGGAGAGGGCGAAGTCTTTCGGCGAGTTCATACAGCGATTCATCCGCGACCCGAACTCTCCGCGTGTAGATTCTCGCGACATGACCCAGTCGAACCCCCTGCAGAGCGGCCTTGCTGTCCCGCCTGAGTACGAGAACATGATCCGTGCGTTGGATCCCTCTGAGGCGATTGTGCGTCCTAGGGCGACTGTTATTGCAGGTAGCGGCGCATCCCCTGACGCCACGTTCAAAATTACGGCGTTCAATCAAGGAACCGGGGGGAATCAGTCGGTCTACGGCGGGGTGACCATGAGTTTTGTCGCAGAGAACGCGACGCGGCCTAACGCTGGGGACATCAAACTTCAGGAAATCTCGCTGGAGCCGCAGCCGTTGGTTGGGTACATGGACATTAGCAAGCAGCTCCTTGAAAACAGTTCGGCAATCGGCATCTTCGCTGAGAAACAGCTTAAACTTGCTGGAATTTCCGTCGAAGAGCGCAGCTTCATCGGAGGCTCAGGAATCGGCGCTCCAACTGGGCTCTTAAATCACCCCTGCGCGGCGGTAGCGGCTAGGACGACCGTTGGCCAAATCACTTACGACGACATCCTGAACATGGTCTCCAAGTCCTACGGGAATTCCAACGGCTACGTATGGATTGCTTCCCGCACGGCGCAACCGACCCTCAGCAAGCTCAAGGACACCGCTGGCAACCTGATTTGGAGTTTCAACGGCGCGATAACGGGCGCTCCTCCGACTTTGTATGGCATCCCCGTCTTCTTCAGCGAACGACTTCCTGCTGTGGGTACGAGCGGAGACTTGATCCTCGCGGATCTCTCGAAGTACATTATCCGCGACGGTTCTAGCCCTCGACTCTTCCTTGACCCTTATACTAGGGCGATAAATAATTTCACACGCCTTTATGTGTCTTGGAACGTGGACGCCAAGCCGTGGCTGACGGCTCCCATCACCTGCGAAGACGGCGTAGCCCGCTCTCCGTTCGTGAACTTGTCGTAATCTTGACGTAGAATAGGCAGGGTGTCGATCAAATCGATACCCTTGCCCACCTTAACCGTAACAAAAGTACCCTAAAAAAGGAATTACCATGTCAAATAAATATCAAATAGCAAAGACGTTCCGCGACGGGAACACGTGGTACGTCCAAGGTCAAGTCGTAGACCTCGATAAAGCGGACGAACTCTTGGCCGCCCGTTGTATTGTGCCGCTTGTAGAGATTTCTCCCAAAAATGAGAAAAAGCACGTCGAGACGGCAGATAAAAAGAATGTAGGCGCGGAAACAAGAGACACGAAGCAAAAAGGCGGATTCTAAGTGTCGTACTTCCTCTCATGCGTCGAGCCGCCGACAACGGAGCCTGTCTCTCTTCAAGATGCGTTGTTGCAATGCCACGCCCTTGAAGGGGTAGAAGACGACTTTTTCTTTTGTAAGATCTCCGCTGGCCGTCGCAAGGTCGAAGATTTTTGTCATCGTGCCCTTCTACGGCAGAAGTGGGTGCTGACCTACGACTACGTGTCTTCCGATTTGGTTATTCTGCCGAGGTCGCCTGTGATCTCCATAGAGTCGGTCAAGGTCGACGGGGAACTGCTCGCCCCTGTTCCCGCCGTCTTGGAAGGCTTACCGTCAAGGATAGACCTTGAAGGACGCGGCGGAGGCAGTCTGCGTGTAGAATACGTAGCGGGTTACGGCGACGACCCCAGCGACGTGCCTGAGCCGCTGAGAGACGCTATTCTGTTATACGTAGCGTGGTCTTATGAAAATAGAGCCGCAGAGACGGAAGTGCCCAGCGCCTTCTTTAATCTCTGTCGCCCGTATCAGCTTTGGATTTGAGAGGACAAAAATGGCGAAGAAGAAGCCTATACAAGAAGCCGTGCAAGCGGAAGCCGTAAAACTTGAACGCTCAAAATTGAGCGAAACCTCTCCTGAGCCTAATTTGGCAAGCGGTGACGGAAAACGTGAACGGTCAAAAGTGACCGAAACTGGTAGTGGCCAAGACCGTTTCCCAAATTTGGGAAGCACTTTTGATGAGTACGTGGACGGCAAGCGCGAGTACGCCGTTGTACGCGATTTCGTCAACAAATTCAGCGGCAAGCATTGCCCTATCGGAAGCCGCGTCTTCCTGACGGATGAACGCGCTGCGACCCTGACGGAACTCGGATGCGTCGCGCTTGTGCCCAGCCGCGTAATTAGGAGGCCGTAGATGAACTCGCCTCAAAAATATAAATCACGTTCTACTAACCGCAGACACAGGATAACGGTGGTTAGAACGACAAGAACAAATGATCGGGGCGTCGTTAAGACTGTAGATGAAGAAGTTGGTACTTATTGGTCTAGTGTAACGCCGCTAACCGAACAGTTACGGATTCAATATCAAACTATGAACGTCAAAGCTACACACGCAATAGGGTTAGACGGCAGGGTAATGGTAGAAGAAAAGGACAAAATTAAGTTTGGCGATAGAGTTTTCGAGATTCTGACGATAAAAAGGGTCGACGAGTTAGATAGAGACCAAGTTTTAATCACGGAGGAGATCAGACCAAAGTGAGCAAGATGTATAATGAGTTCAAAAGCTATATGAAGGATGTTGAAAAGCAGATCCTGAAAGCGGACATGGCGTTGAGATCCAGGGCCGCCGATGTAGTCATAGCAGAACTCAAGAATATGCTAAATAATCCTAGCGGGGATTTGCCTAAGACGGTTACGGGGAACTTGAAAAAGGGTATCGCTAAGAAGAATCAGCAGTATTCGACAATCGTCGGCTTCAAAGCACCTGCACATCACGCCGCTTTGGTCGAGTACGGACACGAGATTATCTCTCACGGGAAAAGCACGGGTAAGAGGGCTAAACCGCATCCCTTTTTGAAGCCTGCGTTTTTGCACAAAGAACGAGAAATCATAAACATCCTTTCGGAGAGCCGTACATGATAGAAAGACTGATTATAGACGCTTTGTTGCTGGACGACGAGATAAACGAGTACGTGAACGGCAATATCTTTTTGCTCTCGGCCCCTGAGTCCACGCCTACTCCGTATATTTGCATAACTGCTGACGGACGCGCTGACGATTTGGTGGTCGACACCTTTGACATCGTCATTAGTATCTATGATTCTGACGAAGACAAGAGCATAACTCGTGAAATCAGTGAGAAAATCAGGACGTTGTTGAACTATATAATGTTAAACGGCGACAATCACAGCGGCGTAAGGCTGTTTTTCAGGGGCAGAACCTTGAATCGGATGCCGGAGTCGACGTTGTCTCAGATTATAATGACGTTCGACGGACGCGGTTTCGACGAAAATAGTGTTAATCATCTAATAAATTCTTAAAACGGAGGTTTACAATGGCTCGGAAAACAGGTTTAAATCCGAAAACCCTGCAGTCGATTATAATGGACGCAGGCGTCGTCTACATTAACTACGGATCCACAGATCCGCTGAAGCCCCAGCGTAAGCTCGGAGCTACACGCGGAGGCAGTTCATTTAAATTGACTTCGACTACCCACGACATGGCTGTAGACGGCATTACAGGCATCGCCCGTGGCGCTAGACGATTCCTCGGCATAACAGCGGAGATGACCTGCAACATGGTGGAGATTTCAAAGGAGCTGTTGCAGATGGCTCTCCCCGGCTCCACATACGGCGCACCTATTCCCGCTACGGACGAGGAGGGCGTAACTATCACGGGCGAGAACCACTACATGATTCAGCGCAAACTTACGGCTACAATACCTGAGATTGATTACCACGACATAGCGATAGTCGCCGAGGTGTCGAACACGAAGGCTCCCGTCGTCTGCGGACTCAAGAATACGATCAGCGACGGCGGCTTGGAACTTTCTTTCCAAGACGGCGATGAGAGCGTACTTGCGCTTACGCTGACGGGAACGGTTGACCCCTTTGATCCTGATACAGAAGGCTGGTTTATCCTCTACCCTGAGAAGTCGGTTTAAGGAGCCGCTATGAAACTAAGACCCTACAATGGCTCGGATGTGTTTACCTTCGTAGATCTGCTTTCCTCCGTAGCGGGGACGGCAGGTCAGCAGTTAAAGAACCTGCTGATGGTAGGGGGCGGCCCTGACATCTCGGAGGCTGAGGCAAAGGAACGCGGGGTTGAGTTCGTCCTTGTCGTCCTGAATAAGTCTTATTCGGGGGCGAAAGACCAACTCATAAAGTGGTTTGCCTCTTTGACGGAGATGACGGTCGATGAGTTCCTAGCCGCACCGCCTGAAACGGTTCTCGACGTGATGGATGAACTCATTTCAAGGCCTGAGTCCGTAAGTTTTTTCAAACGTGCTGTTGCGCTGTTCAGCAAAACCCTGTCTTCATCGCGTATTATAATACGACTATAAACAGCGTGTTGGTAAATTGGAGGCTGACTCCGTCTCAGATGGGTCAGCTTCCCTTTGCAGAGATTATGACGATGGCAAAGGCGTATGCTGACCAAGAACGTCGGAAGAACGAGACCCTGCGTATCAATGCGGCTCACACGGCATGGCTGTTGGGAGCCGACTCAGGGACGACGTTCGGCAAGTTCTTGGAAAAATGGGGCGTCGTTGAAAAGAAGTCTGACAGCGGTAAAATAGATACGAAAGCCTTGTACGCCAAGGCTGATCGTCTTACCGAACAATTACGGCAAAAAGGATTGATATAAATGGCGGCTACAGTTTTTAGTCTGATCGGTAGAATATCGATGCAGGGTATCTCCTCATCTTTGAAAGAAGTCGAGGGGTTGGAAGGCTCCGTCAAGAAGCTGTCCAAAGAGGTCGGCAAATTAGGCACGAACCTCTCGAAGGCGGGTTCCTTCCTCACCAAGAACCTGACCTTGCCTCTTGCCGCCGCAGGTGCCGCTATCGGTGCCCTTGCCCTAAAGACGGGTAACTACGCCTCCGAACTCTCCACGTTGCACCAAGAAACGGGTCTCTCAAAGGACGCCTTACAGGAGTTCGCGCATGTCGCCAAACAAGCTGGCGGGGACGCTAACACCCTCTTCGCAAGCGTCACGGCGTTACAGAATAAGCTGCCTGAAATCACCAAGGGAAGCGGCGAAGCCGCGAAAGCTCTTGACACGTTGGGGATAAATGTAACGAACGCAGACGGCACGTTCAGGGACATGAACGAACTCTTCCCCGAAGTCATCAAGAAGTTACAAGGGGTCAGCGACGTTACGCAGAGAAATATACTCGCGAGCGAGATATTCGGCAAGCGTAGTAAGGAACTTGCAAGTATTATGGGCCTGGGTGCTGGCGAGATGGATAAGTTGCGTAAGGAGGCGCATGACCTCGGATTAGTTATGGGGAGTGACGGACTGCAAGCGGCTGAGAATTTCAAAGCGGGCGTAGAGAAGCTGAAAGAACAAATCTCAGCAGTCGGGCTTGAAATCGGGACAAAAGTTATTCCGATACTAAACGAAACATTCATCCCGCTCCTACAGTCGACCCTGATACCCGCCTTAAAGTTAGGTGCGGACGCCGTAGGCGGCCTTGCTAAAGCCTTCTCTGTCCTGCCTCACGAACTACAAACTGTAACTCTCGGCTTAGGAAGTATCGTAACCGCTTTAGGGCCGATTGTCCTTGGAATAGGCTCTCTGTCGGGGGTTGTGTCCAAAGCGATCCCCGTCCTTGCAGGGTTGGCTACCACGATGGGAGCGGCTAGCGCAGGGGCTACGGGCCTAGGGGCCGCCCTTATGGGGTTGGTCACTGGAGTCGCATTGCCTCTCGCCGCTCTTGCAAGTGTGGCTTGGGCCGTAACAACCGTCTATAACGAGTTCGCCACGCTGAAGCGCCTGAAAGAAGAGGCAGAAAAGAGTAACGCTGAAGTAAAGCAAATGCAGGATCTCGTAGGCGTTAGCGTCGCCGCCAAGAAAGCCGTCGAAGAGTACGAGAAGTTGGGGGCCGCAGGTGATAAGGCGTTCGATCCTAAGAAAATGGAAGAGTTGAAACTGAAGCACGAAGACGCCGTCATAGCCGCCAAGAACTACAACATGGAGTTGCAAAAGGGCCGGAAGCTGACCGAAGAAGAAATCACTGCTACCCGCAACAAATTACGCGGCATAAAGGAAGTCTCCGCAGAGGAGAAGAGACAAACCGAGTATGCGATAGCGCAGGCGAAACAAAAGGCCGAAGAGGAAGCGAAACTCGCCAAGCAGAGGGCTAAGGAAGCCGCCGAAGCGAATAAGAGACGGATCGCAGAGCTTGACGCCCTTGTAAAAGACCACGCCGAAAAATACTTGCGGATGGGCAAGGACGCTGAATGGTTGAATCGGCGTGAGGAAGAACTTGAAGTTGCTAAAGCGATGAAGTTGAAAGCGTCTACGGAAGACATAGCCAAAATTAGACAATACTATGACGCCGAAAGTGTACGGATAGCCAAAGAAGCCGCCGATAAGGTAGCGGAACAGCAAAAGAAGGTTGCCGAGGCCAACGAACAGAACTACTCCAAGTACGTCGGCAAGCGGCTTGAGATGCTCGGAATCGAGCAGACCGCCGTCGAGACTAAGTACGCGGCTGAAGTCGACGCGACGAAGAACTCGACAATGTCTCAAATAGCGATCCATGAGAAGTATGCCGAACAGAGGATCGACATCGGCAGGAAGATGCTGACCCAGCAGACGAAACTGCTCGATTTGGAATACGACGCGGCGATTAAAGCCGCCGAAAAGGAGGGCGCTGACGTAGCTCCTATCCGCGAAGCCTACGCCCTCGAATGGCAGAGGATAACGCAGGCGTCTGCGGAAATGGAGTTGCGTATTCAGAAGGAACTGACGGCTAAGATAGCGGAAGAGACCCAAAGACGTGTCGGTATAACTCAAAGATGGGTAGATACTATCGTCTCCGTGGTATCTTCTGTTACGAGCAAAATAAATGCTATCTACAATCAGGCCTATCGTAACCGAGAGATGAATCTAGACCGTTATTATAAAGAGGAAAAAAAGCGGATAGAGACCGCCGCAAAGAATCAAATCATCACAGAGGAACAGAAGAACTCACAACTTGAGGCTCTCGATGAAGAAATGGACGCCAAGAAGTTGGCCCTCCAGCGAAAACAAGCTAAGACCCAAAAAGCGATGTCGATATTTTCTATAATATCAGACACAGCTTCAGGCGTTATGCGTGCGATCAAAGATTTCGGGGTGGTCGTAGGCGGCATTATGGCTGGCGTCGTTACGGCGTTGGGTGCCACGCAACTCGCTTTGGTGGCCTCTCAGCCTGAACCTTTCGCCGCTGGCGGTCTCGTGAAAGGAAGCGCCGCAGGAATTCACGCGCAAGTCGGCGAGCGTAACCAAGACGAGCTTATCATGCCATTGGATAAGGGTGTGGAAATGCTCGCGGATAAACTCGACTCGCGTGGCGGCGGCGAGACTCGTAATTACCAAATCGATGTCCACGTCGGAACGATGATAGCCGACGAACTTAGCGTAAAGAAGTTTGGTAGGAAGATAAGGGAAGTTATAATCTCCGAAGACCGCAGAACGGGGGTGGCGTATGCCTGATTTCAATAGGATAACCGTGATAACAAACAGCGGGCTTGTGTATGACTTATCTCCGTTCGGACGCGCTTTCAGCGAGAGTTCGGAACTTCTAACGAGGGAAGATAGGGCGGCTTCGGGTAAACTAAGACGTGATATAATCGCCGAAAAGATGACGTTCTCTTTGGTCTACGACAACATCGATACGATAGCCTTAGAGCAATTCGAGTCTATCTTCTCCTCGCATAAGGACGAAGTTCTGACATTGGAAATCGTCCGCAGGGACAGTGTCGGCGTAGATAAAGTCACCCGATATAGCGTGTTGATGCGTCCGTTCGCCCGTAAGAGAGGGGCCAAAGGCCTTTGGCAGGGCGTCACAGTCGAGTTCGTAGAGGTCTAAAGGGGGACAACCGAATATGGCCATTCAGCAGATCTCTCCGGCGATTATCCAGCAGCTGAAGACGGCCTCTCAGCAGACCGTTCGGAAGCCTACGGCGACCCTCGGCGTCGTTTGGGCAGACGTATCCGCTGAAAACACAATCGTCTCCACGGGAACGCCGACCAACAGAGCGTCCATAACTGAGCAGGTGAACCACGGGCTTGGGTATCAGAAGTATTGGGCTTACTGCGAGACGGATGATCCCTCCGTCCGATGCGCACGTTTGGACAGCTGTTACGCGATGCCTGACGTCATACCGAATGTCCCGTACAACGGTACATGGCTTGTCGGATGGTGGGGCGACGGGACGTCTATATCAGACCCTGACGGTTATTTCGCTACGCCGCCTACGCTCATAATAAAATTATATCAGGTGCCCTTTTCAAGTTACGAGATCAAAGGCTTCATAGGGGAAGAATATCCTGTCGATTGGGACTTGTTGTTGACGCATAACGGCCAAGTCTACACGGAATCAGTGCGCGGGAACGCAAGCGCGAATTTCGCAGGGACGTTGTCAATCGGCGAGCTTAAAGACGTCAGCCAAATCGAGTTGAGAATCCTGAAGTGGTCGCACAGAGGGGCGTTTGTGAAAATTACGGCATTCCTCGCCAATTTCGACAGCAAATACGAGGACGACGACATCGTCTCGCTGTCGGTGCTGGAGGAGACGGACGGAGCGACGGGGACACTGCCTATCGGCAACATTAGCGCGAACGAATTGACTGTGACGTTGCAGAACATCGACGATAAGTATTTCTTCGGGAACACCTCGTCCGTATTGTCGAATTCCGCGAGGACGAACAGACGCATCGAGCCGTTTATCGGATTCGACGGCACGGTCATTCCGAAAGGCGTATTTTGGTCGTCCGATTGGAGCATAGCGGATCAGGGGACGACAGCCTCGACTACTGCGTTGGACAGGCTCGGTCTCTTGCAGGACATCCAATACAACGGATTAGGCAACATCAACGATCCGACAGCGGACGCCGAACGGACATATTGGGTAAATCAGAGTCTGTATAAAGTGGCTTCCGACGTTCTGACGGACTTGAGAAACTCTTACATGGCCGACCTTGAGTTTCAGCTGGACGACAGCTTGAAAGACGTGATAATCCCGATAGCGTTCTTCAAGTCTCAAAGCTACTTCGACGTCATCCGCGTCATAGCCCAAGCCGCCTGTTCTTTCGCGTATATGGATACACCGACAGAAGAGGAAATCAATGACGCGAACGCAAGGGGGAATCTAAGGTGCGCCGATATGTTACGTATAAGGCCGCTAGAGCAGTTTATCAACGGAGACGTTTCGGAAGAAGACGCGGAGGAGCTTACGCAGGACGATTACATAGACAAAAACACGTCCGCTAAACGTAGCGACGTCGTAAACGTCGTTACTGTCGGTTATACGGAATATGAGATCGACGCGAAATCAGGAAAGCCTGCGGAGGTTAAGGACGGCGAGGACGATGTAAGCCCGTCGAAAGCCTTCACAATACAGTCGGAAGACTCCATTTTGGAGTTCGGGAAGATAAAGCATGAGTACAAGGATAACAACTTGATTCAGACCCTCGGTCAGGCGAAGGACATCGCGGGGAGAGTGCTGGCGGCCTTCAGCAGGACTCCGTATGTCGCTGAAATAGCGGCGTTCGGGGACGTTACAAGACGGGTCGGCGATATTCTGCTGGTGCCTGAGTATCAGAAACACGGCATAGATCAGCGGGGCTATTACTCTGTTACGAGGATAAACACGGAATTCGACGGCGGTCTGCGGCAGTCTGTGACGTGCAGGAAAGTGAAAGACGCCGCAAATTACTTGATAGACGAACATACGAATAATCCGCAGTATCTAATCATTGAAGCTAATGTACGCGGTATAATAGACGAAAGGGGAAGATAAATGGAAACACAGTACGCTAAAGTTTTGAGAGACGCCGACTTGGAGAAAAACTTCGTCGGCGAGAGGCTTATGCCTCGGCAGTTCGGGTATGCGTCCGATACCAACGCCCTTGCTATAAGGGATGCGGACGGCGTTTATCATTTCATCCGTAACTATGACGACGCCGATATAAGGAAACTGATAGACGCCATAGAAAGCGGCGACGGCGGTTCTCTAGCCGCCCATATCGCTAACATGACCGTCCATATTACGAATACCGAACGACAGACGTGGGACGCAAAACAGGACGCCCTAATCGCAGGGAACAATATACAGATTGCTAATGACGGCAAGACGATAAGCGCGGCAGGAGGGGCGTCCGTCGCTAACCTCAGCGGCCAGCCGACTGCGGCGTTCGGTCAGTCTGCGGCTGACGGCTCGGCTTCGACGGCGGCGAGAAGCGACCATTATCACGCCTTGCCAGCGGCTCCGTCTGTACCGACAGGGGCGAACTTGTCACAGCAGGCATGGGCTTACGGCCAGTCGGAAAGGGACGGGTCAGCGGCTACCTTTGCGAGGTCAGACCACTATCATCGGTTGCCGCCTGTAGACCACACGCTTCTTTCAGGGGAGTGTACGACTGCGGCTGGGACGGCCCTTAAACAAGTCAGCATCAACAACTACATACAAACTAACGGCTCTATTGTCTGCGTCACGTTCACCAACGCCAACACTGCGGCTAATCCTAGGCTAAAGGTCAATCAGATGTCGGATTATGACATGCAATACAACGGAACCGCCGTTCAGAGCGGGCAGCTCGGCGTCGGCATTCTCCACATCTTCGTATTAGACACTTCCGTCAACGGAGCTTGGCGTCTGCTTAATCCTGTGGTGTCGCAAGGCGGCGGAGGGAGCGGTGCCAGCGTCGCCAACCTCAGCGGTCAGGGGACTCCTGCGTTCGGTCAGTTGGCGGCAAACGGGTCGGCGGCTACAGCCGCACGGTCAGACCACGTCCACGCATTGCCTGATCTCTCCTTCAATAACCTGTTACCCGCTTACGGATATTGTTCTACAGGCTCTTCGACAGCCGCTAAGACAGTCAGCATTCCAGGGTTTGTTCTAAGAGTCGGCAGTCTTGTCGGAGTCGATTTTTCGGCTGCCCCTGATAATGAGGCGGCGGGCGCCTACCCCACCCTGAATGTTAATTCTACAGGAGCGAAACCAGTGTACTACGGCGGCCACATCGAGGCGGGGCGGGTTTTAACAGGTATGATTCTCGACGGTGTCACCCACATCTTCATGTACGACGGCACCTACTGGAATTTGCTTAATCCAGCACAACACACAAACGCTATCAATACCGCACAGCTTCTCAAGCTCTGTAATACGGCAGCAGGGACTGCGGGTAAAGTAGTTCAGAATAATGAGTTTAGGATACAGAACGGTTCTATCGTCGGCGTTATATTTACGTATGCCAATACTGCCGCCAACCCTACCCTAAATGTTAATTCTACAGGAGCGAAACCAATATTCTACAATGGGGCGGCTATAGCACCTAACATGATCAGCAACACACATGCACACCTCTTCTTGTACGATAACTGCTCCAGTGTCTCCGGTAACTACGGCGTTTGGCATCTGCTGAATCCTACCAACGTCAGAGGCGAAGGCGGGAGCTATCTCCCTCTCGCGGGCGGCACTATGACAGGGCCTATAGCGTTCAGCGACCAAAACGCGGCGCACGTATCTACAAGTTTCAACGTAGCTGGAATCACCAGCATAGATACAAACGCATACGGCGGTTCCGCTCTCGCTGTAAACAACGCTAACCCTTCCTTGGGAGTCGGCGCGGCAATCATAGGGCCGCAATACGGCATACAAAGCCAAGGGCGTGTCGGTGCGCGTGTCAACGGCACGTCGGGGGTAGCCGTGGAATTAGGGGGCGGGATTGTGTTTGATGACAATACGGGGAAGAAGTGGAGGATATGGGTGGACGGTCTTCAGGGCGCAGGAAACCAGGATGCGTCGCAGTTGCGTTTTGACGAATTTTATGACGGCAACTGGAGAACTAGAATGCGTTTATATATGTCGGCGTCAAGTATTGATGCGGGGAATATGTCGCAAGCAGGTTAATAGTTGATGTACGCATTGGGGGGCGCAGGCTTCTTAAACACTTTTCAGTAAAAGGATCGGGGGATACTTTTACTGCCATTTAATAGTAAGGGGAAAGAAAATGAAAGATATTCTTACGGTAGTATCAGGTCTTATCGGCGGCTTCTTTGGCTATCTCTTCGGCGCTTGGGATAAGTTCTTAGAAGCCTTATTAATCTTTATGATTTTAGACTACGTTTCAGGCTTCATAACAGCCGCGTTTTTCGGCAACAGCCCTAAATCTGTTTCGGGTAAATTATTAAGCAGCGCGATGTTCAAAGGGCTTTGTAAAAAATGTATGATTTTAATATTCGTGATAATCGGTTACAAATTAGACGCGCTTTTAGATACGAATTATGTCAAGTCAATGGTGGTCTTTGCGTTTATAATCAACGAACTGCTAAGTATAATAGAAAACGCCGGGCGTATGGGCGTTCCTATACCTGACGTTCTTAAAAGGGCGATAGAAACGTTAAATCATTCACAAAATACGGATAAGGAGGAATAATATGGCTTGGATAACCCCTAGAACTGATTGGATGCCTGGGGACGGTTTCATGGCGAGAGACCTCAATAGGATTGAAGGCAATATTGCAACGTTGCCGAGAATATACCATTTAAACGGGGGAAGTAACTTTTTATTGTTACTTGACGCTAACAGTCAAATAGGAATAATAAGCGCAAGGCAACTTGCGTATGATGTGAGGGACTATATGGGCGGTACAGCGCCTCTTGTTGGCACATTGTGGCTACGTGTGCGTCCTGTGAACCGCAGTACGCCTGAAAGCTATCAGAATCCCACCCCGCCTATATTTGGCAGTCCCCTTGTCGAGACGTCGTTGGCCACTATAGGTGCGCCGATGAAGCGGGATCTCGACGATCCGCTTGTGGTGGCCACCGCTCCGGTTACGGGACTGTACATGGTATCGATCTATGATGCCAACACCAGTCGCACGTTTGACTTTGCGATGGCCGATGTAGATATATTGGTGGTGCCTCCAAATGCCTAACCGCCCCTTATCCCCGTGCCGAAAGCAGGGCTGTTCTAACCTTGTTCCTCAAGGCGGCACGGGGTATTGCCCCACTCATGCGCACGTCGCGAAAGCCGACGTAAGGGAAGGCTTTTCTGCGTTAGACCGAAAGAAAACGCCTGAGCAGAAAGCGTTCTATTCTTCCACGCGGTGGACGGAGACGTCGCTGAAACACAGACAGCTTGAGCCGCTGTGCAGACGGTGCAAGGCGAAAGGGCGTGTAGTAGCCGCAGAAATGGTGCACCATAACCCGCCCGTAGATGTCTTGTTGCGGGAGGGTAAAAGTCCGTTCGATCATCAATATTTAGAAAGTCTTTGCAACGACTGCCACTTGGGAGAATTGAGATTAAAACGAAGGTATTAGTCTGCGATGTCGGAGTCCTGAAACGCGAAACCGCCGTCGTCATCTAAGTAAACTTCCCGTAACTTACCCGTCTTTGACGCGGAGTCGAATCCTATTATCCATATCCCCGCCCCTGAACGCAGCCAAGTCTTAGCTTTGGCGGGGACGGGGTTATATTCGTCTTCATGCGTCACGGCGTCTTTTATTATCCCTTTTGTAATCTTGTTATAACGGCTAGAAATATTCGACTTACCCGTAATTTGCAGTCCGAGAATTTTATTCTTATCTGCGTCGGGGTTGAGACAAATGGCGTCGACAAATCCGCAGAAATCGTTCTTACGCCCTGAGAAAGCGTTGTAGTGTTCCACAATCTCCGTCATGTAGTCGAGGGAGTCCATATACTCCTTCGCCCGTTTGTTGAAATTCGGCTTCTTTTTTACGGGTTTACTCATCTCAACCTCCCAAATATTTGTTTCAGAGTTCTGCCGCCAGTTACCTTGCGGACGTCGTCGTCCGTCAGTTCCCGCATCGAGTCGAAGATAGACTTGTTCGGGTCGGTAACTCTCTGCCGATTGCCGCCGTGCGGTCTCTCTGCAAGATAATTTTTATAAGACTCTACGGTGAACGGCGGCTGATTAGGATTAGCGTTTTTCTCTATCATAGCGATTTTAGCCTCATATAAACGTAACTCCCCAGTTTACGGTCTCTTTCTTTTTGGCGTTAGGGTCGAACGTCATAGCCCGTGTAAAGGCGGTAATGGAGGCCGCTACAGGGTCTATTCGTTGTCTCGCTTTCTGCTTGTCGAGCATAATATTGTCGTTATGGTCTCCACGGGTCACGCAGTTGCCGACCGCCCATGACAGCAGCGGGTTCCCGTCATGGAACAACCTCTCGGCGTATACGGCCTCTCGGAAGCCTTTCGTAGGTTCTCCCAAGGTCTTCAGCCCCTGCCTGATCTCCACCACCGTCTTGCCCTCGTTTTGGAGTTCCGTAGCGATAGAAGACGCTCCCCAAGGGTCAAGGCAATACTCTATCACGTCCCATCCGTTTGCGATTATGGTGTCGGAGATGTCTTTCAATACGTAGTTGTAATCTATTACGGCTCCGTCTGTAACCGCCAAGTGTCCGTGTTTCTCCCAAACGTCGTATGGCACTTTGTCCACGTGTATTTTCTCGGCGAACATTGAACGCGGCAGGTAAGCCTTCGTTATCACGGCATAAGACGTAGTCTTACATCCCTCTTCGATCCACGGAAAGACGAACGAGACAGCTGTCAGGTCGATCTTAGCGGACAAGTCGAAGCCCACGTAACACCGCCCCTTGGCTTTGTCCTTAATCATCTCTTGCAGGGTATCAGGAGAGACTTTCACAGCGTCCCAGCGGGTCATATCCATGTAACCTGACGGACGGGATTGTATCCATACGTTAAAAATCTTAGTAATGAGATCTCTGTACTTATCTTCGCTATTTTTGGCTTTATTTACTGATTCCATGATATTCGCCTTTGCTTCGGGGCTATCCCACGTTACTGGATTTGTCTTCCTGATACTATCATCAGAGCCGAGTTCATCAATTATACCCCCTGGTTCTATCACCCGTCCGTCCACGACTATGACATCGTTGCCGTCGTTCCTGTCCAGCTCGCAGACGATAGCGAAATAGCGGTCGTCGGTCGTGGGGTCGTTCGGATTCAGTATACGGCTGACAAGGTCGTATTCGACGCGGTAGCAGGGATTATTCAGGTCGAATCCTGCCGTAGTGATAATAGACAACAGCGGGTTCTTACGAGAACCGAAGCCTGATTGCAACACGTCGTAGTATTCTGTTGTCTCGTGTAGGTGGTACTCGTCCAACACGACGAAATGAGGATTTGAGCCGTCCCCCGTCTTTTTATCGTCCTTTGAGAGCCTAGAAAAAGTAGACCCTGACTTAACATGTTTAATTGTCTTCTGTTGTTTTTCGTCGTCATGTTTGCATACGAATTTCTGCTTCATAGCCGGATCAGTAGAGTTATTGAACAACCATTCCGCTTCCGAGTACACGTAGGCGCATTGGGCTTTCTTGGTAGCGGCAATGTATGCTTCTGCAGCAGGCTCTCCGAACGCTGAAATCTCGTACAACGCCTGAATCGCTTTGTCTTGGGACTTGGCTTGCTTACGCGCTAGTTGTTCATAGCTGGTTCTGAACCGCCGTATAGTCTTATCCTTTGACCACCAGCCATAAAGATTTCCGTAGACAAATTTTTCGTAATCGCACGGTTCTTTCCTTTGACCTGCAAGAGCGCCTTTACGATGACGGAACAGCCTCATCCAACGCATATACCGCTCGGCCTGTTCCTCTACAAACGTCCACTCCCAGTCATCCCGCTTAAGGTCGTTAAGGAACCGCAAGCAAGCCCACCTGTGCTTTTTGCAGGCCACTATTTTGCCGTCTATGACATCTTGCGAGTAATCGGTCATGTCTTGAAGAATGCCCATGTTTTTCACCCCTAGATTAAATGTCGAATCCTGATTTTTCGAGTTCCCCCTGCTCGACGACCTTGGGGGCCGGAGGCAGTCCTCTTTTACGGACAAGCGGATTCAGGAAGAGCTTCTCGCCCAAGGTAGCTATCAGGCGTACCTTGGAATCTATCTTACTGTGGATGACGAGCCTGTCTACGGGGTTGGGAACGACAGGATCCTCGGTCAAGAGCCGTCTCAGGTCGGCCACGTCGGAGTACAAGAGGCAGAGCTGGGCGATGATCTCGCCGTCCGCAGAGGTTATGTAATCCGTACCCTTGTATATCTTTGCGAGGGCAGCCCACTTCTCCTTCGCTATCGGGTCGGCTTCCACTTCGGGCGGCATCGCGATTCGGGATGTGCCGAGTATTATAGGGACGGTGGTTCGCTCGGCTATACGCTTCTTAGACATACGGTTCTTGGCTAGCTGATTCTCTATGCACGTCGTTTTGACACCCATACTGCCTCCTTGGGGCTGATTTTTAGGGTTGAAAGGTTCTCCTTAGTAATATACCTAGACGAGGGCTATGAATCAAGCTGGTCGGCTTTTGGACGCAGAGTGGGGTATCCGTGGTGACTCTTTTATATTGATTTTGGAAACGACGGGCGGTAGGATACTGCCCGTATATACAAATTCACTTCATAGGAGGTTGGTATGCAGAACAGCGGCGACAGCAACACCAAAGGCGACAGCGACACCCAAGACGACGTCAACACCAAAGGCGATATAGACGAGGTGTTGGATGAGGCTTTGGACAGCGATTTCCGCTCGGTTTTCGAGCCGAACATGGAAGACTTGTGCAGGGCGGTGTTTTTGCTCGTGAAGATGCGGTTTAAGATGAAAGCATTGGATTTGCTCGCAAAAGAAGAGGATCTCGACCTTAACACGGCTTTCGGGGTAATCGCAGGGCATTTGGAAGCCGCCTACCCAGGGTTCAAGAAGGCGCTTATGGGATAGGACGGATCAGGTGGGTTGTAGGCTTCGCCGTGCAAGGAGGCCTCCCCCGCCATGCGCCCGATGACTACGCCCGACGGCCCCCGACGCCGTCAAAACGCGGCTTTCGGGGGATTCGGGCGAATTTTGGGGGAGTTCGGGCAGGAAACGGGGTCGGCAGGTACAATATCTTGGGGTACTATGACCCGCAACACAATATATTGCGGTCGCCGAAAAACAGCAAAAAATCATTGACATTATCCACTCGCGGATAATATATATTAATGTTTACGCTGTTTAACTCGGTATGATATGCCCCTTACGGGGTCAAAAACGCGGTTTTCGGGGGGAAGGGTTAGGATTATGCGGCCATTCGCGGCGATTTCGACGAGTTCTGCGCCTGCGGCGGACGTCTCGGACGCCCGTCGGGGTCTCGCCGCGTCTTTCTCCGCAGAGTACCCTAACCTAGTGCCCCCCCCCCCCCCCCCCCTGTTTTAAATGCTTTCGTAGGGGGCTGTATGTCCCCTAAATCAACTGTAAACCATCATAGACGGGGAGACAATCCTGACTCCCTGACCATATCCATATCTACAGAAAGGTTCTAAGGTGAAAAGACTAACGTTTTTTCTTATTACCATGTTTTTTGTTGCAATACCCGTTGCAGGTGCTAAGTACGTAGCGGTAGTGGAAACGGATGTAGACGCTTCATCAGGCGCGTCAGCAGATTTGAACTCAGCCGAAGTTAGAGAGATAACTGCTGAACTACGTAGACAGGCTACAGAAAATCTACCACGTAGTCAGTACAATGTTATGACTTCGGAAACGGTTCAATCTATGGGCGGTGCGGTGTTGGAAGAATGCGCTGAGGAAAATTGCGTAATTGCTTTGGGATCAAAGATAGGCGCAGATTATATTGTCAGGGGAATTATAAGCAAGTTTCAAACGAAGCTCACTTTAGCAATAGAATTATATGAAACAGAAAACGGAACTTTGGTAGTTTCCTCTGAGGCTATACGTTCCGAAAGTCTAAGTGACCTTTTAGATAAGGCTACAGTGGCTTCTGCTAATATGTACAAGAAATTTGCGGAGATACAAGGTTCTACACAAAAGTCTAAAACAAAAGAGCCTACAGAACACCCGCCTATAAAATGGAGCGTTGGCGGCGGCTTATTCCTTGCAAACGGATTTGGCGGCGGTATAAAATGGCCAAGCGGTGAAGCGGTAGCAATGCCCTATTTAGGCGGCGGTCTCTACCTGTTTCTTGACGCTGTATATGCTGAGGTCTTTGCAGGGTACTCTATGGGTAGCGGAACTTGGGAAAGTTTAGCCGCGCCAAGTAATGAAATTATACCTGATATGAAAAGTTCATATCTAAATATTTGTGTGTTGGCAAAATACCCGTTTACTTTTGGAAAGATAAAAATGTTTCCGCTGTTAGGGATAGATTACGAAGCGTCATTGTCAGGCAAACTGGAATATACAACAAAAGTTTACGAGTTTGACGGTACGGGAGGCCACCCTGCTAATGGTGATTTGAGTAGTTTTTGGGTGAAGTTCGGAGGCGGTGCTGAGTTTGATATAAGCGAGAGCCTATATATACGTGGTGAATTGTTGTATGGGGTACGGACGGCGAATGATTTTGAAAAGAACGGGGCTATTTTCAATAGCAAAAACGGTACGCCTATGACGGGGCAGAGCGTTTCTTTACGTGCGGGTGTGGGCTTCAATTTCTAAAAACAATCTTAAATTAAAAAGGGGCGGTTATGAAAAAGATATATTTGGGTGTAATAGGCCTTGTTTCTGTTGTGTTTCTTTTTGTGTGGTGTAATGACAGCGGGATTCAAAAAGGGGACGGCGAAGCCATTGATTTTCTTAATAGTTTTATTACTAATACGCCCAATAATGGCGGTGGTGATAACGGTGGTGGTGGTAATACAATGCCAAGCCACGTTCACGATTGGGGCAATTGGGTAGTAACAACTCCGGCAACATGCGAGGCAACTGGGATTGAAACTAGAACTTGCACGTTAGGCGATACCTCCGAAACAAAAACGATACCTAAATTATCCGAAGATGAATGCGACCCTTTTGGAGGCGATTGGAAAATTGTTGAGAGTTCATGCGCTAATAATAAAATTCAGGTCTTGTCTTTAAACGGTAATGGTGCTGCTGTGCTTACGTCCATTGACGGGGAAACTGTGAATGGAAGTTGGAGTGCGGCTGGATATACGTTTAGTTTGTATGTGAGCTGTGATTATTTTAACGAAGTAAACCCTTGTTGGCAGTGCGCTAATAATACCGTTGAGTTCACCTTTCAATTAACCGGTTCTGGTAACAACAGAAGACTAACGCTGAACGGGGATACATGGAAAAGATGAAGGAGATTACTGTGTTGACATGAACAACAGTGGTATTCTGTGCGTTGTGTTGAGGGAAATGTGCGCTAGTTCGGCGCGTGTAATATAGCGTGGCGAGTGCGCAAGGTAGTTGTCCGTTGGCGGGTTGATGGGGCGACGTACTCTATTCGTGATGGTGTATTATAGTCAACGTAACCGTCGCAAGGCGGTTACGCTAATAATAACAAGTAACTTTTATTAAAAGGAGCGGTAACAATGGGATTGCTAGATATGTTACGTGTAAGTAATAGTAATAGCTATCTAATAAAGGTTCATAATATGGAGGGTACTGGAGAAGATGAGCCTCCTGCGGGGAAACGCTCATGGAAAGCGTGGTGGAAAGATAAACGTGAACAGACTTTCGGAAAGTGTTCGCGTTGGGATTGTGATGAGGCCGCTAAAGACGGTGCCCACGTTCAAATACATAATGGCGATAAAACAGCCTATGTTGTACCTCTTTGTCATAATTGCAATATAGGCATACATCCGACCGTGTATTTTAGTGTTAAGAAAAAAGATCTTGAACGTATTGACCAATAACCATTGATCTTGCCATACCCCCTCAGCCTTGGGGTCAGTGAGGCTAGGTTGGTAGATCGGTGTATGAGTCAAAAGAGTGGCGGCTCAAACGCCGCCCCCATGCCTTCACAGCCCGCTGAAACAGCCCCGTAGTAGCCTTCTATAGCCTGACCCCCCAAAAAAGTCCCAAAAGCCGTTGACAACCGTAATTTGACTATTATGGCTCCGACCGAGACTGCCACGGATTCGGAGGCCATGCCTCCAAAACCCCCAAAACAGCCCCGCTACGACGCTTTTTAGCCCTACCCTACCCCCTTTCCGACCCGTCCGTAAATGTGGTCTACGGACAAGATCTCAGGGCTTTGCCGCCCCTCAGAAAACAGGCATTATAGCCCTTTTTTAGTCAACCGAAATAAAGTGTGGAAGTATAGGCTGTACGGCGAAATTTTAAGGTTTTGTAGTGACATTTGTAGCTATACATTTTTACTGCGTTTTCGGTCAAGTACCACCCTCTTAAAAACGTTAAAAAATGACTTTTTTGGGCAAAACAGCCGTCCATAACGTATATTATTACTAAGTACGACGTGGGGTCGGACTGAAAATCCCTGTGTCCGCAGTTCGATTCTGCGAGGCGGCACCATCTTTGGGGAGGCTGACATGCCTATACAATTCAATATGAACACACAGAAAGCCATAGAATCCGTTTTGTGGATCATCCAAAACGGCGAGTCTAATATGTATAACATTTGGAAGATCCTCTTTTCCGCTGAAAAATATCACATTAATAAATATGGACGGCCAATAACCGGGGATCAGTATGTAGCTATGGAATATGGGACTGTGCCCAGTTGGTTGTACAATGCGGCCAAAATAGAGAAACCGGGGATAGGCTTTTTTAAACGAGAGAAATCCTTAGTTGCAGATCGCGAGCCAATGATGGACTACTTATCCATATCTGATGTAAAAGCTTTAAAACACGGCTTTGACGAATACGCAGGGTTAGATTTCAACTCAGTTAAGGAAAAAAATCACAGAGAGCCGGCTTGGCAAAAGAATTATGTCGGTAATAGTAGCGCACCAATACCTTTTGAAGATATTATCGAGGAAGAATGGCTGAAAGAAGACTTGGCTTTGGTGTCTAACTATATGGTGGTATAATGTGTCGAATATATCTGAAGTGGTTGTGATAGATGTCTCCGGTGTGATTGAACATCGAGGAACAAAACATTGTGTGTGCGTGTCCGTGTCAGCTGAGAAATACTTGCTGATAAACACAAACCATCGTGATATATACGATGATTTTGAAATAAAATCGTCTGAATACGCATTTCTGAAACCTAAAAATCGCTTTGTATGTTGCTCAGAAATGTATCATTTTGATTCTGATGAAATCATTAAGAGTGTTGGTACTCTCAATCGCAATGATATGATAAAAATTGTTGATAAGATACAAAACTCTGAAAGTCTGAAAAAGGCAGAAAAAGATTTTGTCATACTAGAACTTGGTAAATGGTTGTCGAAAAATCCTTGAGCGGTTGATGAGGGTAAGGCGGGAAAGATTGCGGAAAACCTTTCAAATTTACCAACCTTGATCTGCTTGAGTATGCAGTCGAACACACGCCCCCTCGGAGGGTGTCATAACTTTCGATAGCAAACTCATTATATTGGATTGAACGCTTTAATCGTGACATAGTCGGAGAGTGAGAAACATAGAGATCGTTCGCAGTCTTTGAAGTAAAATAGGGAGGATTATGGCGTCTGCGGCTTTGGCTTTATCCACAGCAATGTTAGGTACGATAGATGGTAGGGGCGCGGGCTTCGGTAGCACGCCTGCGTCTTGCGCCGTCATTTTGCTTGACACAATGAGAAATACCCCCCCCCCCCATGCTTTAAGCGCTTTCCTAGGGGGCTGTATGCCCCGTAAATCAACGATTTGCCATCGGGGAGACATTTTTGTTACCCCAAAAACAATGCGCTGTAGGCGCGGTTTAAACGCGCTTTACGGGCATCCGTGTTTTGACGTTTTTGTCTGTTTTGACTCCCAGAAAACTATCCGTTTGCCAAACACTTATCGAAAGGGTTTAACGTGAAAAGACTAACGTTTTTTCTCTTCACGCTGTTATTCTTTACCGGAACCTCCGTGGCGGGGGTGAAATACGTGGCTGTTGTAGAAACAGAGATAGATGTGCAATCCGGCGCCTCCATCCAACTGAATTCGGCGGACGTAAGGCAAGTAACGGCGGCGCTTCGCAGGGAAGCCGTTAAAAACCTACCGTCCGGTAAATACAACATCATGACCTCTGAAACCGTTTATGCACAAGGCAGCGCCACTCTAGAGGCATGCGCCGAGGAAAACTGCGTCATCACCCTCGGAAGTAAAATCGGAGCTGACTACATAGTACGCGGGATTATAAGCAAACTACGCACAAAGTTCACTTTGTCGGTCGAAATATACGAAACCGAAAACGGAAACTTGGTCGCTTCGTCCGACCTTGTCAGTTGCGACAATATCGAAGATCTTGTAAAAGAAGCCGCCGTCACTTGCGCGAATATGTACAATGTGATTTAATACTTTTAGCCATTTTAAGTATAAGACAATATCCGCGTTTTTGATACAATTTAAGCGGTTTTTCACTTTCTAATCTTTCGCCGCTTTTCGTGATTTTGACTAACATTTATTTTTATGTTAGTCACACGTTAGTCAAATTCGCCCACTAACGTAGTAGGAATACCCCTCTTTAGACGTCGCCTCCTTCGTCGAGCGTTCGGGCGTCGGGAAGTAGGAGCGTATCAAGAGCGCCGCCCGCCGCCTTGCCTATAGTGTCGGCGGTGTTTACCATGGCCTCCGCCCTTGCCTCCGCGAAGGAATGCGAGTAGATGTCCAAAGTCATTTGGGCGGAGCCGTGGCCGAGGCTGTCCTGAACGCTTTTTATATCTGCCCCGCTTTTGATCATTAATGAGGCAAAACTGTGACGCAGTGAGTGTGGGTGAAAGTCGGGGGGGATGTCCGTCCCGGCTATTATATTCTTAACCGCCCGCGCGTATGTGCTATTGTGTAGATACCCTCCCTGCGGGTTCGGGAAAACGAGGTTCTTGTCCGTCCACGCTGACCCCATACCGGCGGCAAGATATTCAACGTCGCGCCGGTGCTGAATTAAGAAACTCAAAAGGAACGGCGCAATTTTCAAAACGCGGAAACTACTCTTGCTCTTAGGCTGGTTCACGCGCCCCTTGTCGTCAACTCCTTTATTAATATCAAGAAGCCCCTTGTCAAAGTTGATGTCATTCCAAGTCAAAGCGCGTAACTCCCCGGGACGTGCACCCGTAAATAACTGCGTCAACAACAACCCGCGCACCCCAATATTATCTATCTTAGCAAGTCCCAAAATAAACGTCTTGACCTGCTCCGGGGACAGTACCGGCTGCTTTTTGGCTTCTACGCGGAGCGCCTCAACGTCGCTGAGAGGGTTGGCGGCTACCATCTTTTTCTTGACCGCCGCCGTGAACATTGCGCTGAGGTAAACACGGATATTATTTATAGTCTGCGGGGATAACCCCGCAACGTTACGCAGTTCGGCAAGATATGCGGAAAGCCGCGCCGGAGTCAATTCCCTCAGTCGCTTACCGCCGAGCTTCGGAAGGATATGACGCGACAACGCGCCGCGCCGTTTTTCCAAAGTGTGAGCTCTCAGCTTATTCGGGGCTATGGTGTCAAAATACCACTTCGTCAACTCGTTCAAAGTCATGGAGTCGTCGAAGTTGGCAAGGCCTTTACAGTCATTCTCAAATTTGGCGGCGAACTCCTTAGCCGCTTTTAGGCCTTGTTTATCGGATAACCCCGGCGGTGGCGTGAAAGTCGTAGTCTTTATGTGCTGACTCCCGTCCGTTTTGCGTCCGAGGCTGACGGTGATGTGATACGTTTTGCGGTGTTTGCCGCGAACTCTAACGCTGGCCATTTTCGCCCCCTTCTGTTTCGAAGAACCCCGAATCATCATCCGGTAACTTACCCGGTACACCGGAGAACGCAACTACCGGTAGACCTTTGTCCGGGGTTGGCTTTTGGTCATGAATTTTACCTTCCCAAAAGGCCCTGCGGAGGTCTTTTAATCTATCCCCCAAAATACTAAGCAAGACCCCAAGATATTTATCCGGCGTTAAAGTACCTCTTGCATCATCAGCGGTTTTAAAAGTAATATCCCCGCCGGATTTCTCATCATAATTCAAAAAACTGTAGAGACGAGACAACAACTCTTCCGATGTCTTACACTTCTCCCGCTCACGCCACGAAAGAAGAATGTTTATTGCGGCTAAACATTTTTTTTTGCGTTCGGCGTTACAATACAGATCTGCCTCCGTCGCTTCGTGGGAAAATATAGGAATTTCGCCCCTTCCCCCTGGATACTTAGCGCGGATAGCCTCAAAACGTTCATCCGATACGCCGCAGTCGCAACTGGCAGCCAAAAAATTGAGTGTCACCAAAGAAGCCTCATTCAATCCGAACTTTTCGATAATTTTCCGAGTTTTGATGTTCCTTGTGGGGTGGTCGGTAAGCCCTACCAAGTAATCGGTTGATACGCCTAGCGTCTTAGCGAGGGTTATTAGGTTCTTTATTGGAATATCTTTCCCATCACCGCGTTCAATTCTTGCAATGGTACCCTGCGATATTATACCCCCCATTGCGCTGGAGAGCGCTTGCGTTGTCTTATGTCCCGCGTTTATCCGAGCTTTCTTGACCCTTTTGCCCATTTCTTTGATGCGCTTATTCTCTTCACCCTCTATTGTGTTTTTTTTGAGCGTTCCCGGGGTAGTATAAGTTGAAGCCGCCTCTAATATGTCCGCCCTGTTTGCCGCGACGTACTCCATTAGGCTTGATTTAGGCTCTTTGGGGCGCTTTTTGTTTATATCGTGAATATTTTCCATAAACACTACCTCATTTATTGATAATATATGATACATCAAAAACCGCTTGTTTACAGGTAATTATACACTTATATTTATGGTGTTGATATTGATAATATAAATAATGGCGGCGAAAGAATCAAAATAAAAATAACTTTTTTTAAACTTAAAAAAGGGAGGGAGTTATGGTTCTTGTTAAGGATTTGTTACGTCGGGCAAGGGTAAGGGTTTGTTCTTATGAGGATGCGATGGCGACGGGGTTGGCAGGACCCATATCTGCTGGGACAGCGACCAAACAACCGAACTTGAGGACGAGTTCCTTGTATCAGCGAGGGGGGAGATTTGTACGTTCCTATCCATGGAGCGAGATACCGAGAAACAGCTTGCAATGCTGACAGAATGGCTAATCCAAAGGCTGGAAGACTTTGAATGTGAAGAGTAAAATCACCTAGGGCGGTTAAGTGCCGCCCCTATTACCACATTAACAAAAAAAGGAGGGGTTTTATGACGGAAACCCAAAGAGAGGCGATTCGGGCGGCAAGGAACGAGTATTCAAGGAGGTACCGACGCGAAAACCCGGACAAGATCAGAGCCGCAACCGAGCGTTACTGGTTACGTAAGGCGGCCCGTATGCAGGCCGAAAAAGAGGGGGAATCTCAGTAAACAACCGGGGCGGGGTTCGCCCAAAGTATTATAAACCATCAAATAGGAGGTAGTATGAAGTTAGTAAGAGAGCTATTACGCAGGGCGCGTGTCGAGACTTATTCCAAAGACACGGGGAAAGAAGTATACGAAATGTGTCTCCGGTGGGATAAAAGCCGCCTAAGCAAGATAGAAAACGAGTTCCTTCAGTGTATGGAGGGGGACGTTCTCTCTTTTTTGTTGACGGAACGCGACGCCGAGGCGTACGAGGCGACGCTGACGCGTGGCCTACTTGACCTGTTGGGGGACAACGATGTTGAGCGGTGCCAAGTACAACCGAATCGGGGCGACTAAACGTCGCCCCTTTATATCCATATTAGTTGATAAACCAAGAAAGGATTTGATCATGGAAACGAATGAAAACGCTGACGGCGTTTATACGCTCCCAAAAGCGGCGGAGGCTTGCAAGCGGGAAGGGCTGAATTTGAGTTACTCTCAACTCCGTGGGTTGGTGGCGTCGGGGAGGCTAAAATCTTTTAAAAACGGGCGGAGGTTCTATGTAAGTATGGCCTTACTGAGGGCGGCGCTGAAAGACCCGAACTCAACGCTCTGGGATAGTATTGATGGTGAAAACTAAAAGGCCTACCCGCGCCGCCAGCGTGGATAGGCTAAACACCAAAAACGAAAGGATATATTTTGAGCTACAGTAATAATATAATATCCGGCAATGCGCCGAGTCAAGGATATTTTTATAAATATTCGCCCCGCCGTCAACGTATCCGGCTGGGGGTGCAGTCCGCACCCTCTCCCGTTCCCGTCAAGTACAATGTCGCCAAGTTACGCGCTGAGGCGGACACTAACGGCGAGGCCGTCCCACTTCCGCTGGTCGTCTTTGAGAATTGGAGCGAGGTTAGAGCGGCTATAAATACCCTTTTGGACGTGCCAGCAATAGCTGTTTGTGAGGGTTATTTCAAGAGCTTCGCTTCTTATGCGTTGGGCTTCGTTTCCGCGCTGGTAGAGTTGCGCCGTTCCGGTCTTAGGGTTCGCCCGCTGTTATTGATTCCCACTAACGACGCTCTGGGCTATGGCCTCCGGGATATGGGCGAGCTTGCCGCCCTTCTGCGCAATGCCGGATTCGTCTTTACGTGGACAAACGCCCCCGACGCGCCGCATACCCTTTATTTATATCGGGATACGTATTACGGCGACTTTGCGGAAATGTTCAGTCAAGAACCTCAACTTGCGGGGAGGCGGTTATTGGACGGGATATTTGACGCGCTGAACTTCATAACCAATAGGGGGCGCGTCTATGGTACACATCTTTAGGCACGGGGAAGTTCGCCCAGACAAAAGAAGCCCTGAATATCGGGAACTACGTCGTATAGCCGCGCAGCACATCCAAAAAGGGCGAGGCGTGTCCGAGTTCGTGGCCGCAATGGGACGGCACGACGAGCCGGTATTTGAGGCGTTTATAGACGAAAACGGAGGCCGGTTATGAAATGCAATGAAGCCGAATATTTAGAACTGTTTAACGCCGCGTTCCGTTACATAAATTTGACGGACGGCAGGGCGCTGTTCATATCGGAGATGACCGAGAAGAATTACAGTTCCGAGGCCATAAGCCGCGCTTTCGATAATGCAACAAGGAGCGACACGCCGGACACGTACACGGGTACGGAGGCCGCCGCCGACGTGCGCCGCGTACAAACGAAGCGCCTTTCCGACGTTACACGAAAAGAGCGTAGTTGGCTATGGGGGAACGTGCTTTTGAGGGGCGAGTTAAACTCCATACAAGGCGTCCCCGGAGTCGGAAAAAGTTTTATCATTGCCGCAATAGCCGCCGCTGTAAGCAGTGGCGGCAAGCTGCCCACGGTATCGGCCAAAGAGGAATATGCGACAAGCGCAATGAGTGTAGTCGAGCTGGGCAAAGTTGCAATACTGACCGACGAAGACGACCCGTCCGTGATTGCTGAGAGGATCGAGACTTTAGGCGGCGACCTAAACGAGGTTATAATTATCGATGAAGACGAGAGTATTCCGCATATCCAGTCTGACGAATTGGAGACTCTATTTGACGATTTCAAACCCGCCCTACTCATTTACGACACACTACAAGCCTCTTTACCGCCCGATATTAACATAAACGCGGCAAACGAGGCGCGGAGCGCGTTCGGGCGGGTGCTTAGGCTGGCAAGGAAACATAATACTTGCGTCCTTTTCATTCAACATATCAACAAGAAAAGCTCCCATGAGGGCGGCGGTCATAGTGTCTTTTATGGCGTGGGTTCCGGTGCCATAAACGGCCTATTCCGTACCGTGTGGACATTGGGTCGCGTGCTCGATGACGAAGGCAAAGAGACTTCCGGCCGCGCTCTCATTGTAAGTAAAAGTAATTACGCAAAGGGACAAATGCCCGCCGTCCGCTTTTCGCTGACGTTCGCGGGCGGGTTCCAGTGGGGTGAGGTAGATTATGATATTTCAACCCATGACTTATTCGGAAAGCGTGCTGTTGGCCGGCCTAACCAGTGTAATGCGGCAAAGGCTTTTATTGAAGAATATTTGAGTGGTGGAATGAAACCCGCTGAAGAGGTAAAAGCTGTTGCCGAGCGCAATGGTATCAAGAAAGACCTATTCTATAAGGCGGCAAGGGAACTGGGCGGCAAGTACGAGCGCGTCGGCGGAACGTCATTTTTGCGCATAGGGGGATGTTGACAAAATACAGATATTTTATCAACGGTAAAATGAATTTATCAACTGGGGAAAAGTGGCGTTTTTAGTGTAATTAAGCGGTTTTTGGGGGGGGTAGATAGCTGTTTATGTTGTTGTTGATAAACCTACCGTATAGTTTATCAACAACGGGCAAAGCGGGATTTGAGGCAGTTTGATATATAAACCTTAACAGTAGGAGGAAGTGCAATGATAAACAGCATAATGTGCGTGTACATCGTCTTAGACGGCGATTCCGCGGAAAACATCGGGCAAGAAGACCCGTCTATTGGGCTATTTAAGGTCCTAAACACGGTCACAAATTCGCAAATGTACGCGCTGGTCTACGCGGAAGACGACTTGAGCCGGTACGGCGCAGGGGCAATAAAACACGCTACCGGATTCTTGGCGTCGAACGGGATAGGCGAAATATCCGAAGCCGGAAACTTTAAGTCTGGTGGCGGAAATGTGCAGACAAGGCAAACCAACATCACAATCAACAATACAAACGGGCTGACGGACTCGCTAAACCGTCTCGGCATTAGGCTTATCGGCCAAAGAGTATACATAGTAGAGTATAGTGACGGCGTTGCGAACCCGCTATATAGCGGCATTGTTGACGCGCTGACTTGGAACGAGACCACGATTCAGCTGGCTACGCTACCGAATACCGGATTAACGAGGCGGTCAAATGTTATGATTGACGGGCTACCGGTAACGCTTGGTAATTGCCGGTTGGCGGAGCACCTACGGACGGGAGAGCCAGTATATCTTAACTATTCCGACTTTGTGGCTAGCAATGACGCGGACGAGGATTTTATCATATCTAAGATACAAGGCGACATAGCAGGCAGTAGTTTGGCGCATAAGATATTGATAGAATTAGGGGACAGCATAACCATCACCGAAAACGACATATATGACAGGCTACTTGAAAGGTATGGATTTAAACGCGATAGGTCTGTAAAGGCAAATGATATAGCTGTTTTTGCCGTGATAAAAGAGAGCAATTGGGGCGTTCCGCTTCGTACGTATGATCCGTTTACCTTAGATCTCGTGGATTGGACTGAAGACACAGGCGATCCCGGTATGCCGTATCGAGACCACCGGAGCGTATTTTTAGTAATACACTTGGAGAGAGAACTGTCGTTTGGAGATGTGCCGCCATACACGGTAAGACTTGTTATCCCCAACCTGCAATTTATGGCGGACGGCTGGCCAAATGCAAGCGTAGACACGCCGACACCAAAACAGTCATCGCCAAATATAGACTTGTACGGCGGCGACGGCGATATGTATGAGGTAGCAAACAGCTTAGTATTACCCATAAGACCGTATGGCCGCGCTATCGACTATGATAAAACGCGGAGAGATATTAGCCACAGCATATATCCGGCAAAGATCGAAATTATGCCATTTGAGCTGTCAGACTCTACCCTCGCGACGATAGCCTCGTATCTCCCAGTAACACTACCCCAAGATGTCAGAGGCAACACCGACATTGACCTGCTAGGGGAAAGGGGCGCCACGGGCCAAAGGCTATTCCTAATTGTTGATGATCGTATACTGCTATTTCCGAACACAGCCATAAATTCTTGGACCGATGAATGGACAAGTGGCGGCAGGCGGCTAGAGTACCTAAACAATGGCCTGTATTGGGATACGGTGCCCGACGATTCACAGGTTACAGTTTACCCTCCGGCGTGGGCATATCCTCCGAGATATGGCCCCGGCCCGGATAGGAACGAACTGCGCAGGGGTGGCGGATCAGATGTTGATCTTTCTACGTACGCGTGGCTTTCGTTCAGGTCTGTAAACAGTTCCGGTGGCGGTTCCACCGGAAACTACGTCTGCGCCATAATCGTGGGTCTCCCAGCCATCCCAAATGGGTATAGCCACTACAAGGACGCGTTTTTGCATACGTCAATGGTGCTTAGATATACGACAGTAGATTCGCACGGTGGCCCTAAATTAGACGACATGGCGATAATGGCGATTACAAGAGGCGACACCAACAGCCGCACAATGCAGTCATGGCCGGACAGGATATTCTTAGGGCAGGGCGGTACCGTACACATGGATAACCACATCGCCACGGCGCTTGACGGAAGTGGCCGCAACATATACGACCTTGAGGACCAGCGCGCGGAGTTTATCGCGAATGTCCTTAAAGATGGTGATAGGCTAATTCGATTGACCGGCTACGAGAATTTCAAAATAGACGGAATAGATTTTCTGTCGGATCGCCGTAGGCAAATGGCAATTATATTTAACGCTCCCAATGTGGACCCGGCGCCTCCGTACGATATGACGTTCGATCTCCGAATACACGAGATAGGTGTACTCTTCAAAGCCGACATAAACATCAGTGAAAGGATAAAATACCGCTCATCCGGGCGAACGTTCGGCGGTATAAACAGCGCCTACTCTGACATGGTATGGGAAAATAGGAAAGTTGCGCACAATCATATATCTAATCCCATAGACGCCGTCGAACACTTATTACGTTTGTCAAATTGGGCTGAAAATGATCCGGGCCTATTGTATGCGCCGAATCCGGGCAAGCAATATGCGGCTGAACGCGCTACGCTAATTGACACCGAATCTTTCGACAGCGCAACGCTGAACCAAATTAGACAGCTATCAATGGCCGGACAAGTACTTGACGAGGGCAAGGCATATAACGACGCGATAGCCGATGATATATGCAAAGACTTTTACATCGCGAGAAAGCATAAACTCTTGACAGGCGTGGCTGTTGGAGGCAACACATTAAACTGGATCGGAAACTTTGCGCCGCCCTTTGAATCGGTTGGCAGTTTAGACACGCCGCCGCCCGAAGGTGAGATACCGGTTGTTACGCTGAAAGAATCGCAGCTGGTGACGATAAAAGAGCCGTCGTCGCGGGATATATGGTGTCAGCCGATAGTCAAATATTTCCATGTGAACGGGATCGGATACACTAAATCAATGGCCGTGACCGGCATAGTAACAAATACGGCGTGGAACGCAGATCTTACCCCCGGGTTTGAGCCTTTGGACGGAGAGAGAGTGTGGAATAAATGTAAAACCCTATTCCTGAAATACGGAAACTTTGTTGAGATGCCTGAATCAGCGCAGGGGCAAGATTGGATTCGTGATTATAGCACGGCGCTTTGGAAAATAAACAAGATCATAGACTGGCAACAAAACTCGCGGACTCAAATCTCGGTTCCGTGGTCAATAGGCCGGACGTGGAGAGTTGGGACGCACGTATATATATCGTACAAGCACGTAAGGGACGGGGACAAATTGCTTTGCGTGTGCGAGAGCGTGAGAAAATCTAAGTACACCAATAAAGTTACCTGTGACCTAATAATCCTTGATGATGTTGCCAGTGCGTTCGGCAGCTACTCAACGATAGAAGAAATAGGTAGTGCAAACATAGAAATAGATGAAAACGCAATGCGAGACACTGAAATCGCGGAGGGACAAACATGAATACGATAAGAGCAGATGTTTTGCGCGTGTTGGATACGAAACCAGCATTTCAGGGCGGAATCCTCAAAGACCGGATGTTCGGGTTTACACTTGACACGCACGAGTTTGTTGCAATGACAAACGGGGGTGCCTATGACGAATAAGTCAAAGATACCCGTTCCAAGCGAGAGTAAAGAGCAGATCGCCCTATTCTACTGGGCGAGGCTGAACGTGTCCAGTATACCGGAGTTAGGGCTCTTATTTAGTATTCCCAACGGCGGATATAGGACGCCATCCACCGCTGCCAGGATGAAAGCGGAGGGCGAACGAGCAGGGGTGCCGGACTGTTTCCTACCGATCCCGAGAGGGAGGTATTCGGGGCTATGGATCGAACTTAAAAGACTTCGCGGTAGCAAAATCGACCCACTACAAAAGTGGTGGGCTGAACGGTTATCCGCGCAGGGCTATGCTCACGTTTTCGCTTATGGCTGGGAGGAGGCAGTCAAGGCTATTGAAACGTATTTGAGCGGTCAATTTTGACCGCTGGGAAAACACGAGAGTGTTCACGTCAACGAGAGAGGCGACAAAACAGTATTTTCTTGTTGCGAAAAACACGGAAGTTTAGTATATTAACTATAATCACAATCTAACCGTTAGGAGGTAGTAGAATGATTGCATTACCGGAAACGGATTTTCAAAAGCAATTTCGCGAGCGCAAAGAACGCGAGGAGGCCGAGAAGGAACGCCTTCACATGGTGATTTTAGGGAAGACGTATAAACGTTTTCTTTCGCTGGGCAGGAATCCGGTAACGGGGAAACTCCTTAAGGATTCCCCGTATTATGGCACACTGGGGAGGTCGTGATCATGGTGACGGCTGACGAACTCCAAAGGCAAAAGGAATCCCTTACACCCCAAATAAAGGCAAGGCTTGCCACTTTGGAGGCCGAGCGCCGGGCAGATAGGGAGAGAGAAGAGGCACGGACGGCGCGACGCGCTGCGGAGCTACGGGATAATGAGCTGAACCGGCATAGGGCACCCTTTAGCGTGAGCAAGCACCCTATACCGGCCGGGTACGTCGCGACGGGAAACCGTCCGCGCAGTTACCCTATACCGCCCGGATACGTCGCGGTAAATAACAACAACCAAAACTAATTGAAAGGTGGTAAATTATGAAAAAGATAAAAATGCGTAAACCCCATGATTACGCGACGGTGTCGATTAAAAAGGACGGCGAGCTATACCGCCGCGCCGTCGCGGGAAGTGTCCCCGCAATTATACTTTACCTATGCGCCAACGTTCCCGAAAGGTGGAAGTTAGACCTTGAAATATTGCCGGTATTGATACGCATGGAGCGGGACAGGTGGAAGATCACCGCGGGCGGATATACCTACAACGCGGCGGCAGCATGATGGAGACTACGACGCAACCTGGAACGGACGCTCAGTCTGGCAAGAGGGCGCGGGGGGCTACGGTCTACCGCGCCGAATATGCGGATATTGCCGAGGCTGCCGCTGCTGAAATGGGCGCGACGGACGCGAATTTGGCGCGAGTCTTCAAAGTAACTCCAAGAGCGATTTTACAGTGGAAGAAAAAACATCCGGCCTTCGCTGAAGCTCTTGCGAGGGGCAAAGAGGAAGCCGACGCGAAGGTCGTAAAGTGTCTATATCAACGGGCGACGGGGTATACGTATACCGAGAAGGCGGTCGTAACATTCCCCGATGGTGGGCAGCAGGTAACAGAACACGAAAAACACGCGCCGCCCAACGTGGACGCCCAAGTCAAATGGCTTTACAATCGACAGCCTAAGCGGTGGCGACCGCAACCTCTTGAAAATCAAGACGAGGACACGCTACCGTCCGTAGTGATCACATACGAGGAAGACAAGGCATAAGATGGACAACACAGAAACAACAATAAAAATCGTCTTGAGCCGTCCGCAAATGCAATTCAAGCGACTCGACAAGAAATACCGCGCTTTCGTGGGCGGCTACCGTTCCGGCAAAACATGGGTGGGGTGTACAAATATTTGTGACCATATCGCGAAATATCCGAGAGTGAGCGCCGGTTACTTTGTCCCCACATATCCTATGCTCGAAGATATTTTCTATCCGACAATCGAGAGCGTCGCGCCGTTATTCGGTTTTAAAGTCGAGATTAACCGCTCAAAGAAGCGCGTGTTTTTCTTCCGGTACGGTAAATATTACGGGGAATGTATCTGCCGCTCAATGGAACAGCCGGAGCGCATAGTAGGCTTTAAAATTGGATATGCATTGATAGACGAGATAGACTTATTGCCGAAACCCAAGGCGGACATTGTCTGGAACAAGGTCGCAGCGCGCATGAGCTATGCCATTGACGGCTTGCCCAACCGCATAGACGTAACGACAACGCCGGAGGGCTACGGGTTCGCGTATAATAAATTCGTTGCAAATAAAACCGACTCCTACGGAATCGTCCACGCCTCAACACGCGACAATGCAAAGAACTTACCGCCCGACTATATCCCGTCGCTCATTGAAACGTACCCGTCGTATTTAATCGACGCGTATCTCGAAGGCCGCTTCGTCAATTTGACAGCCGGTACGGTTTATCACGCCTACAAGCGCGACGTGCACGATAGTAATGAGGAAATCCGCCCCGGTGATAGGTTGTTCATCGGTCAAGACTTCAACGTAGGCAAGATGTGTTCAGCGGTATTGGTGCAACGCAATAACGTATTTCACGTTGTCGATCAACTAACCGGCGTTATGGACACGCCCGCGCTATGCAAATTGTTGACCGAGAGATATAGGGGACACGAGATATTGATTTATCCCGACGCGACAGGCGGAGCGCGAAAAACCGTGAACTCGTCAATGTCAGACATTATGCTTTTGAAGAGCGCGGGTTTTATCGTGCGGGTTAATAATTCTAACCCTGCGGTACGCGATCGAGTAGTCTCTATAAATAATGCGTTTGAAAGGGGGTTATTGCGCGTTAATGCGCGGAAGTGTCGCGAGGTGTCGAGTTGTTTAGAAAAACAAGCGTATGATACAAATGGCGAACCGGACAAGGCCGCGGGCTTCGACCACATGAATGACGCGCTGGGTTATTTTGTCACCCATGAATTACCCGTGCGAAGGCCTGCGCTGATAGTAGGCCTTCGCACGGGCTCTTGATGTGGAAAACGAAAGGCGCAAGGAGTGATCCGGCTTTATTGGTTGACCAGCCTAATCCCGGTTTGGCCCCCTTGGGGGCCGCGCCTCCTACCTTATTCTGCCATTGCTTGCCCTATAGCTGTCGGATAAAGTCTTTGTTACAAAAATAGGTTCTTGCGGCGCCCCATGTGCCGCCCTCATACTTTACTCTTGCGGATGTAAAAACAAGCGTGTCGTTGCCACGTAATTCGTATCTCCATGACCAATTTATCGTCCCTCGTGACTCTATGCGGTTTGTAGCAAATATCTCATTACCCGAAGTGTACCAGCTGTCCATTATATTGCTTTGATTAACCACCGTAGTTTCTGGCCAGTCTTCGTTATTTACGTAGTCAAGCCCGCTCCCGGTCAATACAATGCTGTTGCCATTAAACTCGTATGTCAGGTCAATACTTGATCTTATTTGGTTGCAACTGCCCTCGCATAGGTGGTCAACACCAGCAATAAACCACTTTCCGTATAGGCGGCTATCTTGGGCCTGTCCCTCTTTAGGGTCAGTTCCGCAACCGGAGAGGAGGGCGAAGAGGGCGGCTAGGAGTAGTAGGCGTTTCATTTTGGGTCCTTTCCTATAACCTATTTAACTATTTGTCATAGTTCTCTTTGCTGCCCAAGCCCAGAAACAAGGGTATCTACCGCCTGTTTGGCTTCCGGCGCGAGCGTCCTATAAAAGCCGACAAGGGAGGCCTCGGCGGGTGAGTGTATGGCGTCGGGTATTGCGTGTTCGGATAGTACAGCCGCCACCCGCTTCATTAATTTGGTCGAGGGTGCCCGCTCCGACCGCTCTATTTGCGAGACATACTGCCAAGTAACACCGAGGGCGTCGGCGAATTGTTGTTGCGTCAAACCGCACCGGCGCCGGGCGTCGCGGACGATTTCGGCGGCTGCGCCGTCGATGGTTGGCTTGTTCGGGGCTTGCCTATTTTCTGTGTCCATATCTTAAATATATATTGTTTTCTTGCCTTTTTACAACAAAATCTCACAATAATTTATATATTTTTACTACTTGCTTTAAAAAAGAATAAAAATAAAAATAAATTTGCTTGCTTTTTACAAACAAAAAGGTTATATTATAGGGGTAGGGCGGGGAAACAGCCCGATGACGAAATAAAACACATTTTTAGAAAGGGAGGGGCATGACATGGGCAGCGACAGCGAAACCTCGGTCGTCTATGACGATGACCTACTTGAAATCATTGCCGATATGCTCGATCTATCAATCTGTATTAAGGTCTTTTTTGAGGGATTAGACCCTGACGACTATTCCTACGAGAGACGTCAAGCGGCAGCAAAAATGATAGGTCTTGCGGCAACGAGTGTCCTGACCGTGACGCGCTCGCGCGCGCTTGGGCAAGCTCTGCCCAGGCGCGCGCGGAGCTTGCAAAACTACAGAAAGATATTTCTGACACCAGCAAAGCCACCGTAAAGGCCGCTGAGAGGTTGGTCGATAGAATAGAAACGGCGGCCATATTCGGGACGGTGCCCCACAAAGGAGCCAAAGAGGCGCTTGTCTTGCCCATTATCATGATCGCCGGAGGGGCACCCCCTAAAACTGGGTAAAGAAAGCCATTGCAAGGCAGGCGGCGGAAGGTCTAAACCGGGCGAGACTTCAACGGCAGGGGACGGTCAAAAAAAAGACTGCGGACGGGGCGCAAAGATATTATATTTCATAGGGAGGGCAGGCCGATATGTTTAGGATATGTTTTGATAATTGTTGCAATAGCCGGTTATTCGACGACGAAACAAAGCCGAATATAAAGGCGGAGGCCGACGCAATACGGCGCATTATTAACAACAAGCGGCGCGGCGGTTACGTCATTATCGGCAGTTTTGCCGGATACGCTGAAATTAACAAAATATCCGACGACAAAGCGCGGCAGGCCGCAAAACAGAAATATGAAGGGTATATTGACGACTGGATTAAAAAGGCCGCCCCGATAATGGCAAGGGCGCGGAAGTTAGAAGCGTATGGGCTTATCGGATGGGACGCCGCCCACCTTGCGGCGGCTGAGGCGGCGCGGGCAGATTATCTTTTGACGGTGGACAAAGATTTTTTAAAGGTATGTTTACGGTCGAATTTTACAAAGGTTAAAGTTATAAACCCTATAGACTTTGAAAGGCGGTAAACTATGACAACGGCAAAGCGCGGTAATTGGATTGAAGAATGGCGCGAGGCGCGGAAAAATACCACACTGGACGAAATCGAAGCCATAGCCGATAGGTTAGAGGCCGAACCCACGGAGCGGCGGGGGCTGACGCCGGAAGAGTTAGATGAAAAATACGGGCGGATAGAAGAGCCGCAACCAACCACGCGCCGCGCTGAACTGGTGGGCGCGTAACTGACCGCCACCCGCCCATGAACAACGGGTGGGACAAAATACCCATTAAGGAGTAGAGTATGGTCACGATAGACGCAGGCGAGTTGATACGGTGGGCAAAGACCGAAATGAAAAAAGCCATTGCCAAAATGGACGCGGCAGACGCTACATTGGACGCGGCGCGGGAGATGTGCACCGCAATGATAGAAGCGGCGACGCCGATGTATATTCGCATGGGCGATAGACTCAAGGCCGCAGGATACCTTCCTACTGATCGAAGAGGTAATTTGACATATTGGGAACCCCGGAAAACCGTTCACCCCAACGTATGCGCGAAATAGGAAGCGCCCACCCACCCCCCCTTTTTCCGTCCCCGATGTGTCGTATCTTTTCGTAATTTTCTGTAGTTTTTATTTTAAAATTAGTCAAATGTTAGTCAAATTATCCAAAAAAAACGCTAAAATACTAAGCATTTTACAAAATGCGCGAATATGTACAAAACGTTTGAGAACACACAAGGTTCCGCCAAAATGTCCACTCAAAAATCTGAATCAAACACTATCGTACAGAGACCTAAACCATCTCCAACCGCCTACTACGAGACACATCTTACAGATAGCAGAGACGGGAAGACATATCGGACAGTTGTGATAGGCGCCAAGAGATGGATGGCGGAGAATATTAACTACCAAACCGATAATTCTTGGTGTTATGGCGACAATAACTCCAATTGCGGCAAATACGGCCGACTATACAACTGGAATACGGCAATGACGGTCTGTCCGGCTGATTGGCACCTACCATCTCGTCAGGAATGGAAAAATTTGATTAACGCGGTCGGCGACAAAAAAGGACAGGGTAAAAAGCTCAAATCGAAACCGCCAATATGGAATGGCAACAACGCGTACGGATTTTCGGCTATGCCGGGAGGTATCCGCGAAAGCGACGGCCGTTTCTACAATATTGATTACCACGGTTATTGGTGGACATCTACGGAGAACGGTAGTAGCGACGCTTACTATCATAATATATTCTATAATGTCGCAGACGTGCTCGAAGGCCTCAACAATAAGAGCAATGGGTTTTCGGTTCGTTGTGTTCAATAGTAAATCGACGTATGGTGTTGTACTTTGGCAGGTAGGTTGGATATTATGCGGTATTGTTTCATAATCACAAAAATCTCAACCGTTTTCACTTGAAAGGAGTGAGGCATTATGAGAAAAGTCATTGCGGGTGTTGGTGACAGGATTGGCGATCGACACGATGTCGACGTTGGATGTGAACTTGGAGGAAGAGAGGGGGTGATAAAAGCAAAGAGCGGGATTTCGCTCATGGTATTGGCGGTTGTGTTATTATTCGGAAGTTCACTTGTCGGTTGTAGCGGTACTTTGGGAACATTCACGGTTATTTCCACCAAAAACGTTGACTGGAGTAGAGCGTCAGAATTCAATCGCAATAATCAGCGTGTAAAAGGTAAGGATGTATATCACATTATCGTTTTTGTCCCGACTAAATTAAACGTTACGGTGTCTGAGGCTTTGGACAATGCATTACTCCAAATTCCAGGAGCCATTGCAATGGTTGACGCCACTGTTAAGGTATCTACTTTTTATATTCCATATATTTATGGAAGAAGTGGATATTCTATTGAAGGAAGCGTTCTTGTAGATCCAAAACTTGCCTTATTTTATGAGGGTTCGTCAAGTCATTTAGTTCTTTATACTGAAGACGGAAAGAACTTCAAAAAACGGTCAGTCAGTGAGGCTGAATATTTGACATATATAAAATAAAAAGTGTAGTCCACGTCTTCCGCCGTTGTTAGCCATAAAGCGCTGGTTCAACGCATTGTGTTCCGGTAACCCACGCCAAACCTCCGCGGTCAATAGGTCGATGGTATGGTCAAAAGAGGGCGGTCAATCGCCGCCCTCATCTCCACTGTCCTAAAAAGCTTCATAACTACCGTTGACAACCCTAATTTGATTATTATGTCTCCGACCGAGGTTGCCACGGATTCGGAGGCTATGCCTCCGCAAACCACAAGAAACAGCCAAATCAAAGCCTTATCGTCCCGCCCGCGACAACGGTATCTCCATCGTATAGTACCGCGGCTTGTCCCGGGGAGACCGCCCTCACGGGTTCATCGAACTTTATCCGTATCGTTAATCCGCCGGAATCGCTTTTGTCGTTAACGGTATTGATACTGACTGCCGCGGCTCCGACCGGTTTGCTTCTGTATCGTATTTGTACCGCGTAGCGCCCGCCGACGTCGACTTTTCTTGTCTTGGAGATTACCGCGTTTTCTATCACCGCCTCATTGCTAACGATTTGGCTGTCTTCGGCGACAACTACCGTATTATCCGCCGGGATGATTTGTTTTACGTACATCGGTTTTCCAAGCGCGCCTAGGCCTTTGCGTTGACCCACCGTATAATTGTGTATGCCGGTGTGCGTTCCTATTATGCCGCCGTCAACATTGACAATATTACCGGCAACGGCGACGGCATCGGCTCCGCGCGATCTCAGGAAGCGGGCGTAGTCTGTTCCGGGGACGAAGCAGATGTCTTGGCTTTCTCCTTTGTCGGCCGTAGGGATGTTTAGCTTTCTTGCCAGCGCGCGCGTTTCGACCTTGGTCATCGCGCCGAGCGGGAAGAGTATTCTCTCTATCGGCGCGGCTAAGATCGGGTATAGGAAGTATGACTGATCTTTTTGGACATCCGTTCCGCGTCGCAGTTCTCCGCCTTCTGTTATCGCGTAGTGTCCTGTGGCGATGTATTCGCAGCCGAGTTCCGCGGCCATTTCGAAGAGCGGCGGCCCGAACTTTATGTGTCGGTTGCAGACGGCGCACGGGTTCGGGGTGCGGCCGGATTTGTACTCGTTTACGAAGTTGCCTATGACATCGCGCTCGAATTGCGCGGACAGGTCAACCACGCTATGCGGGACGCGGAGGTGGTCGGCGACGAGTTTGGCGTCTCGGGCTGACTTCCCGCCGGTGGTGCCGGGGGTGGTGCAGAAGGTGACACCGCTGACGTCGAATCCTTGTTCTATAAGGATGGCGGCGGCGGTAGATGAGTCAACGCCGCCGCTCATTTCCACCATTACTTTTTTCATTACGCCCCCTTGAGTTTCCTGATATACTCCTTATCGATCTGAAAGTACTCAACGGCGTTGTACAAGGCGTCTATGTCTATTACGTTGTTGAAGTCGTCTAATGAGTCGGCGGGGCGTTTGTCTAAGATTTTCACCCTTATCATGTTGTACACTACGCATCCGAAGTCGTCTGTTTTTTTTATGCCCCAGTGGTTTAGGACGCTCTTTGCCATCGGGCCGAACTGTCTGTGCGCCAGCGTGAGCAGGGCTTTGGAGAGTTCCGGGCCTGTCACGTGGCGGTTTTCCCCGATTTTTGTGGTGCAGAAGTCGAGGCCGCCCATGACGAATTCGTATGCGCCTATCTTGTAGCGGGTGTCGAGGCCGCTATCGATGATCTTTCTTCTTATTCCCTCGGTGAATTCGTTTGGCGGCGGCATGGCGCGGGGTTCCGGGGTTTGGGTTTATAGGCGCCCCCGGAGAGCCGGGGGCGTTATGGTTTGATGGCCGTTACGGTTTCAGGTTGACGAACCTTGTCGGATTTTTGCCCGGGTTGAAGGTTATCGTCTCCTTTTTTTCAACGCCGTCTTTCACGAAGCGGACTTCGTGAGTGCCTGTGGGGACTTGGAGTTCGCCCTCGTTGGACGTTCCCACCAATCTTCCGCCGATGTACACCTCTGCCTTGGGCGGCAGGGTCGCGATGAATATGGTGGCTCCGGAAGGTGCAGGGCGCGCCGGCGGCGGGGGCGGCGCGGCAGGTGGCGGCTGATACGACGGTGCGGGCGCTGACGGCGCGGGCGCTGATGGCGCGGGCGACGAAGCTCTTGAGAGCGAGAACGGCACGTTGAGGGTCCCGCCCTCGAACTCTACGGTTTTGGTCGTCTTTTCGTAACCGTTCATGGTGAGGGTGATGGTGATGTCGCCCCACGAGGCCGGTTTGAATGTGTACGGCGTAACGCCGGCCCTTTTGCCGTCAACCTCGACCGTCGCCCCGGAGGGGCTGGAGGTGACGACCACCTGCTCCACCTTGGGAGGCGGCGGCGGGGGCGGCACGGGCTCGGGTTCCGGCGGCGGCGTGTAGGACGGGGCCGGAGGCGAGTATGACGGCTCCGGCGTCGAGTACGACGGCGTTGTGTATGACGGCGACGGGTACGGCGACGATTGCTTCTGCTTTGAATCCTTGGGATCGGGCTTAGCGTTGTCCGGTTTTGACTTTCCGCCGGGCGTGTACGTCATTGGTTTGGGCGTCTCCACATCTATGGTGGTGACCGGTATATCCGACGCGCTCATTGCGGGGCCGCTTTGGAGGTCCGGGGGCAACGCGGCGGTCGCGGGGGCCGAAGAGGGTTCGGCGTCGGCAGCCGTGCCGCTCATCTGCGTAGAGTAGTAATAGTATCCGCCGCCGCCAAGCGCCAATAGGACGATCACGATTATGATCGCCGCGACGGGTGCGCCCTTTTTGGTCTCGGCCTTAAAGACGCTGTCTTCCATGCTTATGTCGTCAATCGGCTCCTTGAATTTCTTCTTGCCTCCGAAGTCGTCGTCGAACGGATCCTTGGATTTCTTCTTCTTGGCGCCGAAATCGTCGTCGTCGAAGGGTTCCTTGAACTTCTTTTTCTTGCCGCCGAAATCGTCGTCGAAATCGTCGAACTGTTTTTTGGGCTTTTTCTTATTGCTGCCGAAGTCGTCTTCGAAGTCGTCGAACGAGGCGGCCTTGGGCGGCGTTTCGAGCGAGCCGAAAGAGCTGCCTCCCAATTCTCCGAAAGCCATGGTCTCCGACGGGATAGCGTCGGCCGGCGGCGGGAAGGCCGGAGCGGTCGGCGGAGGCGGAGGCGACATCGGTTCAAACGCCGGCGCCGGAGCGGACAGAGGCTCAATGGCAAGCGGCGGCGGAGGCGGAGGCGCGTAGACCGGCGGTGGCGGCGGTGGCGGTGGCGGAGGCGCGTAGACCGGCGGAGGCGGCGGAGGCGGTGGCGGCGGAGGCGCGGCGGCGGAGGCGCGAACGCCCAGCGGCGCGTCGTCCCCGAAAACGGAGCCTATCTCCGAACGCAGACTCTCGAACTCGGACTGCGCGGCGGAACCGGCCGCCGCGGCGGCGGCCGATATCTCGCCCGACAACCCCATAAGCTCGGCCTCGCCGGACAAGACGCGCATCGCGCTCTGTATCCCGGCGGTCTGGAGTATGCCAACAACCTTGGCCTGAGGCGAAAGGAGGGCCAGCGTCCCGCCCGCCCCGGCCTCCTGCATACGCTTGTTGAGCGTCACCAGCGCGTTGATGCCGTCGGAGTATATGTAGTCGAGCGGCGAAATATCTATGGCGATATGGCGCCGGCCGGACGAAATCATCTGGCCGATGTGGTCTTTCAGCAGGCCGGAATTGAACATCTCATCGTCTTCCAACACCGGCGTGACGACATCAAAGACACCGACTGTTTTGATACTGAAGTTAATAGCAACCTCCCTGAAGAATGCCGCTGCCTAACAATTGCGTAAACTTGCGCTAGACAGGGTTCGAACCTGTGGCCTTCGGCTTCGGAGGCCGACGCTCTGATCCAACTGAGCTACTAGCGCTTCTCAATGTATTAATATAATTAATGGTCGGAAAGATTGGGGAAAATTTTTTTGACTTTAACGACGCCCATATTGTAAAATATTAAAATGAACTATAATATTGAAGAGCTCCAAGACAAGATCAAGACGATCGCGAATCTGCCCACGCTCCCGCACATCGCCTCGCGGCTGATGCAGATCGTCAACTCACCGTCCGCCTCCGCGGACACGGTCGCGTCGCTCGTCTCCCAAGACATCTCGCTGAGCGCCAAAGTGCTGCGCTTGGCCAACAGCGCCTTTTACGGCATACCGCGCAGCGTCAACACGCTCAACAACGCCGTGATCATCCTCGGCTTCAAGATAATACAGACCATGGTCCTGAGCCTCACCGTCTTCGACATGTTCGCCGACGACGAAAACAAACCACCGGCGCCTTTCGACCGCGACGCCTTTTGGGATCACTCCCTGCGATGCGCCGTGATTGCGAGGCTCCTCGCCCACAAACGCAAACGGAACTACGCGCTCGACCCGGAGGAGGCCTTCTGCGCCGGCCTGCTGCACGACATCGGCAAGGTGGTCATGGAGCAGTACCTCAACACGGACTTTCACAGGGCCCTCTACCACGCGCGGGCAAACAATATCCCGGTCTTTGACGCCGAAAGGGAGATATTGGGCTACACGCACTGCGACGTAGCCTCCTGGCTGACAGGCACCTGGTCTCTGCCCGAAGAGATAGAGCAACCGCTTGTATGCCACCACGAACCGGAAGACGCGACAATCTGCGCCGACGCGGTGCTTATATGCCACATCGCGAACATAATGAGCAAGATAAACACGGAAAACGCGGCGGAGACGGAGGACGCCTTGCGTGAATTAGAGCCGAAGGCTAAGCTGTTGGGCCTGTACGCGAGAGACCTGTTGGATGTGGTCGCGGAGATTCCGGGGGAGATGGAAAGGTCGTCTATGTTCATAAAGAAGTAAAAATATTAGAGGATAATACTATGAAAATCAATGATTTTGCCGCCGCCCTAAACATGAAGGTCGTCTGTCCGGGTAAAGACGGCGCCGAGGTTACCTGCGGGTACACCTCCGATCTGCTCAGCGACGTCATGGCCAACGCCGAGGACGGGTGCGCTTTGATCACCATACAGGCACACGTGAATACCGTCGCGGTCTCGGGGCTGGCGGGCGTGGCGGCGGTGATCATCTGCGGCAACCACGCCATACCGAGCGATATGGAGGAGGCGGCCCGGCGGGAGGGAGTGGCCGTCTTGCAGACGGAGCACAACCAGTTCATGGCTTCGCACCTCGTGTACAATCAATTATTCGGAACGACAGCCTGAAGCATTCCGATAAAAAATGATCTACAAGGCCGACCTCCATATCCACTCCTGCCTCTCGCCGTGCGCCTCGCTCGACATGTCGCCGCTCGCCATTGTGACGCGGGCCAAGGAGGTGGGGCTGAACTGCGTAGCGCTGACCGACCACAACTCCGCCGGCAACTGCGCGGCCATGGGACGGCTCTGCGGCAGGGAGGGCATCCTATTCTTCCCGGGGCTGGAGGTCACCACGTCGGAGGAGGCGCATATCGTCTGCCTCTTCGGGACGGTCGGCGCCGCCCTTGAACTCGGGCGAATGGTCTATGAGGCGCTGCCGCATATCAACAATATTCCTGAGAAGACCGGGGACCAAGTGTTCGTGAACGAGGAGGACGAGGTCGAGGGTTTTGAGGAGCGGTACCTGGGTATGGCCTGCGGCTTCTCCGTGGATGATCTGCGGGAGCGGGTGGCCGGCTTGGGCGGGCTCTTCGTCGCGGCGCACATCGACAAGCCGTGCTTCAGCGTGATATCGCAGTTGGGCTTTTTGTCGGGCGAGTTCACGGCGGTCGAACTGTCGCGGGCGGGGGTTATGCGGGAGGAAGCGAGAAAGCTGGCCGGAGACTACGCCGCGACGACAGCGTCTGACTCGCACTACATCCATACGATAGGGAGCGCGTTCGTTGAGTTTGAGTCGGACGAGGCCGGTATTGCCGGTATAGAGAGTTACAAACAGGCGCTTTTGGAGAGACGAGTGAAATTAGTCGCTTTTGACAAAGCGTTCAGGACGGCACCGGGGGGCGGGGGCGGGTTTTAAACCCGCCCCTGCAAACTTTACTTCTTTACCGCTTTCTTAGCGACGACCGTCTTGACCGGTGACGCTGCGGCAGGCTTCGGCTCTACCTTGGGCGCGGCCGGCGCGGCTTTCTCCTCCGCTTTAGGAGCGGCGGGCTTGGGCGGCTCCGGCTTGACCTCGGCCTTGGGAGCGGGGGCCGGCGCGGGCTTGGACTCCGGCGCCTTGGGCGCGGCGGCGCCCTTCTTCTTGAGCTCCTCCGTCACCTCCCTCTCCGCCTGGGCCCAGTCGGAGTGTTGGTCGCCGGGCACGCCGTTGCGCACGCGCTTCTGATAAACCTCGTAGGCTCTTTCCGCAATCAACTCGCTTAAAGGCTTTGTTGACACGCTTTCCCTCCTTTTTCAATATGACAATAATTTATGACAATGATAACAATTGTATAGGAACAACCGTTATACCTAAATATAATTTATGGCACGGTTAAAAATCAAATATTTTTTTTGGCTCCGTCATATTGTATATTTCAGTATCATGGCGACAGCTACAACAAGCATAAACAAAACGGGCGGCGCGGAACTTGCCGATACCGCCGAACCGCTCTCTTTCGACGAGACGGTGAAGGCGGCGCTGGCTTTCTGCGGGTCGCTGCCCAAAGACTTCGCCCCCTGCGGACACCTGCTCGCGGAACTGCAAACGCGGCTCTCCAAAGGGCGGTTGCACTTCGCCGTGCTAGGCCAGTTCAACCGCGGCAAGAGCACCTTCATAAACGCGCTCCTACGCATAAAGGCCCTGCCCACCTCCGTGCTGCCGCTGACCTCCGTCCCCACGCTCATAGAGTACGGCGCGGAGGCGGTATGCAAAATACGCTTCTTGGACGGGCGGGAGGACTTGGTGGTGTCAAGCGCCTCCGGCGAAATGGAGTCCGCCCTGAGGCAGTACGTCGCCGAGGCCAGCAACCCCAAAAACCGATTAGGCGTGCGGGACGCGACGCTCACTTGCGCGAGCGACCTGCTAGCTAACGGGACTGTTCTTATAGACACACCGGGCTTCGGCTCCACGCACCTGCACAACACGCAGACCACGCTCGACCTTTTGGCCGAGTGCGACGCCGCGCTCTTCCTCCTCTCCGCCGACCCGCCCATGACGCAGACGGAGCTGGAGTTTCTGCGGCAGGTGAAAGAGCGCATCCCAAAGCTCTACTTCATTCTGAACAAGGTCGACCTCCTGCCGGCGCCCGACCTGCAAGAGGTGGAAGGGTTCATCCGCGGTCTCTTGTGCGGCGAGCTTGGCTTCCCGCCAGACGTCACCCTCTACCGCACCTGCGCCGTAAAAGCCGAACGCGCCGAAACCGGCAAGGAGGGCGACAAGGCCTGGGAGCAGAGCGGCCTCGGCGCCGTCAAGAGGGAGGTGCTCGACTTCATGGTGCGCGAAAAATACTTCACCCTCTCCGAGGCGCTCAGCGGCAAGTACAAGGAGATCGTCACCGACATCCGCTCGCGCCTCAGCAAGAGATTGGAAGACATCACCGCGCCGATAGCCGCCGCGCAACAGGAACTGAGCGCGATCACCAGCGCCATACAGTCCCTTAGCATAGAGATGGAATCGCAGACGAAACTATGCGCCGAGGAGGGGGAGGCGCTGACGGCAAAGCTCGACGCTCTGGCAAGGGAGAACATGGAGCGCTGCGCCGCGTCGATAAAGAAAACTCTGGACACGACGCTGGGCGGCAGGTACCTCCCCGCCGAGGCCGCCGGCATCGCGGCGACCACGCTGCCGAAACAAGTGATCGACGCCGGAACCGGGCTACTGAACGCCATGATCGACACGGCAAACAAGTCAATCCGCACAAGCGCCCTGCACCACGCGCTCAACCTCGCGAACCAGCAAAAACGCCACGTCGAACTGCTCAAAGGCGGCGGCATCGTACGGCAGGAGGCGGAAACGTTCGTGGAACAGGCGGAGATCACACCGCAAAGCCACGTAAAAATCTTCGACACCACCGCCGCCTGGGGGACGCCGGTTACGCGCACTATGGACGTCTTTAAAAAGAAATCGGTGCGCTTGGACGCGATAAGGGCGTTTTACGAGCCGATCTGCAACGAGTACGCGGCGGCGAATATGGACAAGGTGGTGAAAAACGGGCGGCTACTTTGCAACGGGGCTTGGGAGAAGCTGCAGATCGCAATCAGAGCGTCTTATAAGGAGATGATCGATTATTTGAAACAGCTGCACGCGGCAAGGCAGGAGAGGCTTTATAAGACGCAGGAGGGGATTAAGGGGGAAGCGGCGTTTCTTAAAGAGAAGATTAGGGCGTGCCCGGTGCCGTTCGGGAAGGTTTAACACTGATAGGGGGAGGTTTGCATGAAACGTTTTTCTTTTAAGATGTTGTTGGTTGCGGCGGTGGCGGTTGGGTTGTCGGGGTGCGGGGGGGATGATAACCCGAATAACAACGGCAGTTGGGACGGTTCACACGATTATATTGAGTTAGGTGGCTTGAAGTGGATGAAGAAGAATCTAAACGAACAGACGGCTAATTCGTTGTGTTATGAAAATAAATCCGCTAACTGTACGAAGTACGGCAGGCTGTATACGTGGGAAGCGTCGAAGACGGCTTGTCAGTCGATTGGGTGGCGGTTACCGTCTCGCGAGGAGTGGGAGGCTTTGTTAACGGCGGCGGACGGTGAATATAATATTACGAGTGGCGGTATTGCGGGTGGGAAGTTAAAATCAAAAAGCGGATGGTACGATAACGATAACGGCGGTAACGGTAACGGTAACGGTACTGATGATTTTGGGTTTTCGGCCCTGCCCGGCGGCGGTGTGAACGACGATGGCCTTTTCTACCATGCTGGCTACATCGGTCACTGGTGGACAGCTACGGAGTCTGGGGGCGGGTACGCCTATAGATGGAGCATGTACTACGTCGGTGACTACGTGTTCGTGGACGACCAAGTTAAGAGTTTTGGGCTATCTGTGCGTTGCGTTAAGGACTGAAGCGCGGTACGGTATTCGGAGTAAGCATTCAACGGGGCAGGATCGCTGTGTCGGTGGTCAGCCCCGTTAATTTTAATTTGACTTCCTTTGTCCCCATAAGCTATATTTATACCGCGGCGTCATAACGCCCGTCTCGTTTTATCAGCGGCACCCATTCTCTCAGGCTTCTCCCTAGAAGTCAAGGCATATACGCCTAACCGCTCTCTCGTTGTACCGCAGGACAATAACAATTTATCCGATTATCCAAGAACTTCAATCCGTTAACGGAAAGGGGCGTATTATGCCGCGCTTTAATGACGGTCTGCCGGAGATACTTCCGCCGATATACGACATTGTATTCAAGTTGGTTTTCGCGAAGCGGCCCGATTTGCTCAAGCCGCTGCTGAAATCCGTAATCAGTCTGCCGGACGACGAGTACGGGGAGATAGAGATAGTAGACCCGAACATCTACCCGGAGCATGTTGACGAAAAACTCGGCGTTTTGGACATCAAGGTTGTTTTGAGGTCAAAGACGGTGATAGACGTTGAGATGCAGCGTGAAAAAGTTGCGTGTTTGCGCGAGCGCGTATTATTTTACTGTTCGGGGATGCTCAGGGAGCAGGTTGTGTCGGGCGACGACTACGATAACATCAATCGGGTCATCGGCGTAACGATAACGAACCACGTAATGATACCTGAGGACGGCGCGTATCATCACCGGTATGCCCTATACGACCCTGAGACGCGTTCGGAGTTTACGGACTTGCTGGAGGTGCATATCCTAGAGTTGCCGAAATTGTCGCATACGGACGACGGCAGCGAGTTGTGGTGGTGGATGAGGTTTTTAACCGTGAAAACGAAGGAGGAGTTGGCCATGATAGCCGAGAAGAGTCCCGTATTGGAGCAAGCCGCCGCCCGTCTGACCGAGGTGTCGGAGGACATGCACACGCGTCACCGTTTAGAGAGTTACCGGCTCTACGAGATGGATCAGCGGGTCAAGGCAAGGGTGGCGAAGAGGGAGGCGGAGGAGGAGGGCATGGCGAAAGGCAGGGTGGAAGGCATGGAAAAGACTATGGAACTCCTTGAACAAGGGTACACTTTCGACGAAATTAAAAAGATACTGCGGGACGGTAGCGGTCAAAGGCGGGAAGCGTGAGCGGGAGTCTGGAATCACCCCCCGAACGACGATTTTTGCCCGCATACGCCGCCCACACACACTGGGCAGGGGACGGCGGGGAGTCAATAAATACCCCGCAACGCCCCGTAAAAACCTCGCTTCGAGCTACGCGATCTCATTCAATTCCTTGGTAATCGCCTTAATCTTCGTGTCAACCAAATTTTCGGCTTCAACCAGATCCATACCCTTACCCGTCCGGCATGAAACGTAAAACTTTATCTTGGGCTCCGTCCCGGACGGTCTCACCGTCACTATGCTGTTGTCCTCAAGTATGAACTGCAAGACGTTTGACGACGGGAGGTCTATGTTCTTGTCTTGCTTGCCGGTCGCGGGGTCTATCGTCTCTCCGGTCTGATAATCTTTTACGGAGACTACTTTTTGACCGGCGAAGAGTTTGGGCGGCGACTTGCGCAGACGGTCCATCAGCGCTTTCATCGCGTTCAGGCCGCTCTCTCCTTTGAACGCTTTGGAGATCAGGGCCTCCTTGAAGTAGCCGTGGCGCTTCCATATCTCTCTCAGCTGATCCCACAGGGTGCGGCCTTGGCTTTTGTGGTATAGGGCCATCTCTACCGTCATGGTCGCGGCGGAGACGGCGTCTTTGTCCCTTACCTCGGTGTTGACCAAGTAGCCGTAGCTCTCCTCGCCGCCTACCACGTACGAGGGGCCGTCTTTTTGGGACTCGAACTCGCGCATCTTTTCGCATATATATTTGAAGCCGGTCAGCACGTCTAAGCAGTCCGCGCCGTAGCTGTCGGCGATCAGGCGCTGAAGCTCGGTGGTGACTATGGTTTTGATAAGGATCGGCTTGGCGGGCATCGTCCCCATCTCTTTGCGGGCGCTGAAGACGTAGTCGGCCAAGAGCGAGCCTAACTGGTTTCCGGTGACAAGCTTGAGCGCGCCGCCGTCCGGCGCGGCTATGCCGAGGCGGTCGGCGTCGGGGTCGGTCCCGAGCACTAAGTCGGCGCCGATTTTCTCGCCGAGCTCGAGCGCGAGCCTCATCGCGGAGGCCTCCTCAGGGTTGGGGTAGCTCACCGTGGGGAAGTTTCCGTCGGGCGCCTGCTGCTCCTTGACGAACGTAACGTCAACGCCCATCTCTTTAAGCGCGGTGTCAACGGGCATAGCGCCTGTGCCGTGGAGCGGGGTGTACACTACCTTGACGCTCTTGCCGCCCTCCTTCAGCAGGTTGGGGCGGATGGCGCATCTCTTGACCATATCTATGAACGGGCGGTCTATCTCTTTGTCGATCATCACAAGCAGTCCGGCCTTGACCGCCTCGTCCTTGTCCATGGCTTTGATCGCGTCGCCGACGGACAGCACCTCTTCTATAATGGCCTTATCGTGGGGGGGGACGACCTGAGCGCCGTCGTTCCAATAGGCCTTGTAGCCGTTGTATTCCGGCGGGTTGTGGCTGGCGGTGACTACGATGCCGACGGTAGCTTTTAACTGCCTGACGGCGAACGAAAGCTCGGGCGTGGGGCGCAGGCCGGTGAACAAGTAGGCCTTGATCCCGCTGGCGCAGAAGACGAGCGCGGCTTGCAGCGCGAAGAGGTCGGAGTAGTTGCGGGAGTCGTAGGCTATGACCGCGGAGGCGCCGGCGGGCACGGCTTTGGAGACGTAGTTGGCCAATCCTTGGGTCGCACGGCGCACCGTGAATGGGTTCATCCGGTTGTAACCGCCGCCGATCACGCCGCGCAGACCACCGGTGCCGAACTCTAAGTCGGTGTAGAAACGGTCGTTCAGCTCGACCCAATCCTCTTTTTTCAGCAACTCCTCTACCTGCGAACGGAAGTGAGGGTCTTGCTCCAAGCGGATGTAGGTTTGGGCTTTTTGGGCTAACGCGGGAATGTTTGTGGCTGTGTCCATGGATTTGCTCCTCTTCTTATTAATAAAGTCAAAAGAATGTCTGAACTAGGATTAGTAAGATTATAAGGATTATTAGGATTAAAAACACCGTCTTTTATGTATTGATGTTGATTTTTAATCCTATAATCTGTTTTCTAATCCTATAAATCCTAGTTCGGACAATGTTTTTTCAGCCTATTAATTAACACCTCATACTCCTTTAAATAATCAAGCGTTCGCTTGATCAACGCTTCCGTAGTATAACCGAATTTTTCTTCCAAGACTTTGAACGGGGCCGACGCTCCGAATCTTTCCATGCCTGTCACTTTACCTAAGGGGCCTACCATATCTTTGAAATTGACGGGCAGTCCGGCGGTAAAGGCTAACGTCGGGACGCCGAACGGGATCAGTTTATCCTTATATTCTTGAGACTGTTCCTTAAACAGGCCCTCCGATATCGCGCTGATAACCTTTATATCTATACCGTGTTCATTCTTTATCGCCTTGGCGGCTTCCACGCAGGTTACTACTTCGGCTCCGTTGGCTATCATTATCAATTTTGGATTATCGCTATCGACTACCGCGTACGCGCCGAATTTCGCCCCTTGGGCATCGACGGCGCGGGAGGATGATCCTTTAGCGGGTACGTCGGCCAGCGCTTGGCGGCTCAGCAATAGGGCTGTGGGGCCGGTCATATTTTCCAGCGCCATTCGCCACGCTTCCGTCGTCTCGGCGGCGTCGGCGGGGCGCAGTACGAGCATGCTCCTCCGACCGTTCAGGTTGGCCATCCGCTCCAATAACCTGATCTGCGTCTCGTGTTCTACCGGTTGGTGGGTCGGGCCGTCCTCCCCTACCCTAAAGTTGTCGTGCGACCAAACGTACTTCACGGGCAGTTCCATCAGGGCGGCCATGCGAACCGCCGGTTTCATGTAGTCGGAGAAAGTGAAGAAGGTGCCGCATACGGCAAGCACGCCGCCGTGCGAAGCGATACCGTTCATCACCGCGGCCATAGTAAGTTCCGCCACGCCGGCTTGCAGGAAGCCGCCGGAGAAGTCGCCCTTTTTCAGTATTTTAGAGGATTTTAGGAAACCATCGGTCTTGTCGCTGTTGCAGAGGTCGGCGGAGGAGACTATCATGTTGCCGATCTTTGCCGAGAACTCCGATAGTACCGTACCGGAGGCGACGCGGCTGGCCACGCCGGGTTTGTGCGTTATTTGCGCCCAATCTACGCTTGGGACTTCGCGGTTCATGTAAGACGCGAATTTTTCGGCGAGCTCCGGATTGGCCCTCTCCCAGTCCGCCTGCTCGGCTTTTTTGGCGCGGGCGCCGGCTCGCTTTTTATCTAACACGGCGCGGTAATGTTCGGCCACGTCGGGGAAAATCGCGAACGGTTTGGCCGGGTCGCCGCCCAAATTCTTTACCGTCTCCTCAAAGGAGGCGCCGGCGTCGGAGAGCGGCTGGCCGTGGGTGGAGACCTTTTTCTCGAAGGAGGAGCCGTCTTTGGCACGCGCCCCTTTGCCCATGACCGTCTTGCCGATTATGAGCGTGGGGCGCTCCCTCTCGTTTACGGCCGCCGCCAACGCGTCGCGGATTTGGCCGGCGTCGTTGCCGTCTATAACAGATACGCTCCAACCCCAAGCCTTGTATTTGGCCTCCGTGTCCTCGCTTGTGACCGCGTCGGTGGTTGTGGAGAGCTGTATGTCGTTGGAGTCGAAGAACATTATCAAATTGGATAGCCCGAGGTGTCCGGCGAGCCGCCCGACGCCCTGCGAAATCTCCTCCTGTATCCCGCCGTCGGATATATATGTATATGTCTTGTGGGCCATCCACTCGCCGAATCTGGCGGCGAGGAATCGCTCGGCTATAGCGGCGCCAAGCCCCATGGCGTGGCCCTGCCCGAGCGGGCCGGAGGAGTTTTCGATCATCCGCATAGCGCACTTCTCCGGATGGCCGGGGGCGGCGGCGCCCCACTGCCTGAAGGCGGAGAGTTCGTCCAAAGTGAACAGCCCGCACAACGCGAGCTCCGCGTAGAGCATAGCCGAGAGGTGGCCGGGGTCTAGGTAGAAGCGGTCGCGGTTGGGCCAGGCGGGGTCGTCGGGGTCCCAGTTCAGAAACTCGGAGTAGAGCACGTTTATGAAGTCCGCGCCGCCCATGGCGCCGCCGGGGTGACCGGAGCGGGCGCGCTCGACCATGGCCGCGATCAGGACGCGGAGGTTGTCGGCGCAGCGAACCTCAATGCCGCCATTTTTATTATCAATGCCTTTTGATCCCATAAAGATACTCCAGCGCTCCTTGACGCGGACGCTTTTGGCTTGTACGGTTCCGAAAAGTATTAAATATAGTTTATGGGTTGGGAGAGGCGCAAGGGATAAAATCAAAAACGTCAACACCGATTGCTTTTGACTTTCGGCGTACCACATATTATATTATACCAAGTTCATGACACCTACAACTGTCTACACAAAAAGGCGGTTCACCTATGTCAGTACCAACGTCGTCTTCAGCACCGGAGCCAAAGACTCCGTCTCAGTCCGCGTATACGCCGTCGCCCACGTCAACCTCGATGGTTGCCGTGCTGGCGCCGCACAAGCACTACACGCTTGTCAAGGTCATGTTCTACACGTTGCTTGTCATAGCGCTGACCTTTTGCGCCGAGATGCTGTTTTTTATGAACTCTTTGTACGGCAGCGGCGTAACGTCGGCGAAGAATATGATTTTGAGCTATACGGAGCGGATCGCCGTTTCTATGAAGGACATCCTCGGCGGCGTCGCCTATCAGACGCGTTATATGCAGGAGATGTTCAACGGCGTGGACGCCAAGTCGTCCCGTTCGCTTGAGCAGGCTGACCGCGCGTTGCGCAATATGATAATGATCAGCCCCGACGCCTACTGCACGTGGTACGTCTTGACCGACGGGGAGTCGCACGACGTGGCCGCCAAGAAAGCCTACGTCCGCACCGGCGACAGCATTTCGGTGTTTTCGGACACGGCGTTCCTCGCCAATCCGGGGACGGCTCCGTGGTTCAGCCAGCCTTTCCTCACAGGCGATAAGTTCGTCGGCACCGCCAAGTTAGCTCCCATCGCTCCGGGCGGCAATCCCGTCTACTCGGCCGTGGTGAGCGTGCCCTTGATAAACGCCGCGGGCAAAACTTTCGGCGTATGCGGGATAAACATTGTGTATAAGCGCGTGATAGAGGTTATCTACATGTTCCAAAAGGAGAAGGGCAGCCGGATGTTCCTTTTAGACAGCGATTTCTCTTTCCTCTACGCGCCGGGGAAGGAGGCCATATCGGTAGACCCCCGCGGCCAGAAACTGCGTGAATTTCAGTTTTTAAACTTGAGCAGGAAGCGCAACTTATACGATGAAATGATCGATTCGCTGCGGCAGCACGGGGTTTTTTGGCGGGAGATGATCGGGCCGTTCTCGGAAAAGCCGGCGTTCATTTCCATCCACACCGTCAACTTTGACAACATTGACAGCGATCTGGAAATTAAGCCGCTCTATCTGCTCATGGGGACGGAGCTTGGCCCCCTGTACGCCAACGCCAAAAAGCACATGCATACGATTTTATGGATCACCGCCGTATTCATCGTTATTATCAGCTTGGTGATCTACGTCAACATAAACTCCATAGCCAAGCCCATAAAGAAGCTGACGGACGACGCGCTCAAGATCTCCAACGGCGACTTCAGCGTCTCGTTCGAGAGGGTCGCCAAGGACGACAAGAGCGAGATCGCGGTGCTCAACCGGTCGCTCGCGAAAATGGTGGGGATACTTACGGGCAGTTTGCGCGAGGTGGAGATGCGCGTGGACAGCCGCACGCACGAACTGACGCTTATGACGCAAAAGGCCGAGGAGGCCAAGGAGCGCGCCGAGGAGGCGAGCAAGGTGAAATCGCAGTTTTTGGCCAACATGAGCCACGAGATACGCACGCCCATGAACGCCATCATCGGCATGGCCTCAATGGGTAAGACGACGCACGAGATTGAGCGAAAAGACTACTGCCTCACTAGGATACAGGACGCCTCCAAGCACCTGCTCGGGGTCATAAACGACATTCTCGACATCTCGAAAATCGAGGCCAACAAGTTCTCCCTCTCTTACGCGGAGTTCAACTTTGAGAAGATGCTCCAGAACGTCACGCACTCCATGAGTTTCCGGGTGGACGAGAGGGGGCAGACCCTGAAGGTCTACTACGACCGCTCCATCCCTCAGCCGCTTTTGGGCGACGACCAGCGTTTGGCGCAGGTCATCATGAACTTTATAAGCAACGCCGTAAAGTTTACGCCGGAGGGGGGCAACATATCCCTGCAAACGCACTTAGTCGATCATAACGAGGACGGTTGCACCGTGCGGGTGGAGGTCTCCGACACCGGCATAGGCATAAACAAGGATGAGCAGCAGAAGCTCTTCAAGCCGTTTCAGCAGGCCGACAGCAACACCGCCCGCAAGTACGGCGGCACAGGGCTCGGGCTTGCCATCTCCAAGAATATCATAGAGATGATGGGCGGCAATATCGGGGTCGAGTCCGAGACGGGCAGGGGCTCCACTTTCTACTTTACGGTCTTCCTCAAATACGGCGAAAAGAAGCGTGCGGAGGAGGAGGTGGTCGAGAACGAAGACATCAATTGGGAAAACGTGCGCATACTCGCCGTAGACAACGACCCGGACGTAATCTCCTACTTCAAGGAGATAATCGCGGGTTTCGGCGTGACGCACTGCGACACCGCCGCGAACGGCGCCGAGGCGATAGCCCTCATAGAAAATAACGGCGCCTACAACATCAACTTCGTGGATTGGAAGATGCCGGACATGGACGGGCTTGAACTCACTAAGGAGATCAAAAAGAGGGTGCGCGTCGGGGAGAAATCCATCGTCATAATGCTCTCATCCGCCGAGTGGACGCTGATCGAGATTCCGGCCAAGGAGGCCGGCGTCGACAAGTTCATCCCCAAACCGATCTTCCCGTCGAGCATCGCCGATTCGATAAACGAGGCGGTCGGTCTGCGCCGGATACGCCGCCCGGCGGACAAGGAACGCGACATCATCGGCATCTTCGCCGGTTTCCGCATACTCTTGGCCGAGGACGCCGAGATAAACGCCGAGATAGTGAAGAGTCTTTTAGAGCCTACAAGCATAGCCATAGACTGCGCCGCGAACGGCGCCGAAGCCGTCAAACTCTTCTCGGAGGCGTCGGAAGACAGGTACCAATTAATCTTCATGGACGTGCAGATGCCGGAAATGGACGGCTTGGAAGCGACGCGGCGCATAAGGGCCCTGAACTCGCTCCACGCCAAGACCATACCCATAGTCGCGATGACGGCCAACGTCTTCAAAGAGGACGTGGACACATGCTTGGCCGCCGGCATGAACGACCACATCGGAAAACCGATCGACATGGACGAACTTATAGGGAGGCTGAATAAATATTTACGGTCGGCGACAAGCAATGTATAGATATTATTATGCCAACTAAAACTTTAAAAGAAATTTGCGGATGCATCCACCTGCACACCACCTTCTCCGACGGCGGCTGTGACTACGGCACTATTATCGACGCCGCGGACGACGCAAGGCTTGATTATATTTGCGTTACAGACCATGATAACTTAGGCGGGCGCCATGCCGGCTTTGAGGGTCTGCGCGACAACGGCGTCTTCGTCCTCGTCGGCTACGAGCACAACGACGATAAGCACCACAACCACTACTTGGCTTTCGGAATGGACGAGATAGCCTACGGTCTGACCGACCCTAAGGCGTACGTCGACGCGATCAAAGCCACGGGCGGGATAGGCTTTCTGGCGCACCCGGCCGAGAAGCGCAACTACATAAAGAGCCTGCCCCCATACCCCTGGACGCGGTGGGATGTCGAGGGTTTCGACGGCATAGAGGTGTGGAACCAGATATCGGACTGGATGGAGCGTCTGCGCGGTTGGCACAGCCTTACGCGGCTCTTATCCCCGAACAAAAAAATCGGCGACGCCCCCCCGGAACTCATGGAACGGTGGGACGCCCTGAACCGGCAAAGATTCGTAAGCGCCATAGGCGGCGTGGACGCCCACAGCCGTAAGTTCAAGTGGGGGCCTTTCAGCTGCGTAGTGTTCCCCATAGACGTGGAGCTGCGAGGCGTGCGGATGCACCTATTCGTCGACGAGATGGATTGGTACAACGCGTCGAAGGCCGGCGGCGCGCTTATATCCGCCCTGCGCGACGGCCGAGGTTTCATGAGCAACTTCAGCAGAGGCGACGCAAAAGGCAGCAAAATAGTATTAATAGACGGAAACGGGGCGGTACGCTATCCGGGACGCTGCGAACCGGATGATCAATCGGGCGCCGCGGAACCCTCCTTTCCGATGAAAATAAAAGTCGAGCTGACCCACAAGGCTAAGATAGTATTGATACACAACGGGAAACCGGTTCAATCGGCAAAGGCTAAGAGCGCGGAATGGGAGATCTCGGAAAAAGGCGTATATAGGATAGAGGCTTATAGGGGAACGGGCGCGTGGATATACTCTAACCCGTTTCCGGTCGGAGGGTACCCGCTATGACCGTTGTGGATACGGATAAGTGCGACGAATGCGGGACGTGCATAAGCGTATGTCCCGGCAACGCGTTATTAATAGGTAATAGGCTGGCCGTATCGCCGGAAAAGTGCACGTCCTGCGGTCTCTGTATCAAGGTATGTCCTTTCGGGGCTATTTCTAATGTCCAACAAAAAATATGACATAATCGTGGTCGGCGCCGGACCGGCGGGGGCTTGCGCGGCTATGTCGGCGGCTTCCGCAGGGCGGCGCGTCTTGTTGCTCGAACGCAAACCGGTCCCCGGGGTTCCGGTGCGGTGCGGGGAGGGTATCGGGCATCAGGGGATGACGCTCTCTTTCGAACCTCGGCCCGAATGGATAAAGAGCACCGTCACGCGCGCCCGGATGTTCTCTCCGTCGGGGATCGGCGTGGAGATCGGCAATGTCGATAAGAGCTATATCTTGGATCGGGAGAGGATGGACGCCGACCTCGTCAGGATGGCGGCGGAGGCGGGGGCGGAGTTCCGAGCCTCCTCGCCTGTGGTATGGGCTGAGGAGACTTCGTCAAATCAATACAAGGTGACATGCTCGAACACTCCGAACAATATCAATACTAATAATGGGACCGGTACTAATAATAGCGCCGATATCAACAATACCGATAACACAAAAACCGAGTTCGAGGCGGCCTGTTTGATTCTGGCCGACGGCGTGGAGAGCCGCCTTGCCCGGTGTTTCGGGTGGAATACGGCTTTGCGCCTTGCCGACATCGAGACGGCGGCTTTCGCCCGGATCGAGACGGCGGGGATAGAGGGGGACTGCTGTACGTTTTATACGGGCAGCGCCGTCGCTCCGGGGGGGTACTTGTGGGTATTTCCGCGCGGGAACGGGGTCGCCAACGTCGGGCTCGGCGTTATCGGGTCGCGGTGCCGGGCGGGGCTGCCCAAGGAGTTGTTGCTCGACTTCATAAAGCGTACCTATCCCGAGGGCCGCGTTACCGACCTGCACTGCGGCGGGGTTCCCGTCGCCAAGTGGGTCAGGCCGCTTGTTCGCGGCGGCGTGATGCTTGTGGGCGACGCGGCCCGACAGGTGAACGCCATAAACGGGGCGGGGCTCGCCTACTCGTTCTACGCCGGTCAGCTGGCCGGTACGGTCGCGGCGAAAGCTTTCCGAAGCGACGGAGGCTTGCGCCGCAAGGCGCTCTCGGCGTACCAGAGGGAGTGGGCCAAGGTTTTCGGCAAGCAGCAGGAGCGCTCTTTCGCGCTGAAAGAGTTCATAATGTCGGCGGACGACGCCTTTTTGGACAAGATCGCCGATTCGCTCTCCAAGGAGCCGTCTGGCAAGGTGAGTTACCTGCGGGTTTTCATGCGGACGTTTTCATCGAGACCTCTGCTGTTGTTCAAGGCATTTAAACTATTTCGGTGATTGATGTTGAAATCATCATATCTATTAATATATAATATATAATTATGAACATTATAGGGCGCCTAAACAGTATCAAGAACCTCCCTACCCTTCCGGAAGTCGTTCAGAAGGTTCAGCGGATGGTCTTCTCCGACGACGGGAGCGCTCAAGGGCTTGCTAAGATCGTCGAGCAAGACCCGTCGCTGGCGGCCAAGATATTGCAGGTGGCCAATTCGGGCCTGTACGCCACCGGGGCGCGGATCACGTCGGTCCCCACGGCGATCACGAGGCTTGGGTTTAACGAAATCGGTCAGATAGTAATGGCGGCGAGCGTGGTCAAAAATTTTTCACGCACCTCCGACATTTTGGACTACAAACAGTTTTGGAGGCACGCGCTCACGGCGGCGCACATGGCCTTCACCGCCTCCCAAATAAGCCGTGTGGGCATGAGCCGGGAGGAGCGCGACGCGCTGTATTTGGCCGGTCTTCTGCACGATATAGGCATACTGATATACGACCAATTTTTTCACGAGGAGTTCGAGGCGATCGTGGATTACGCAGAAGGAAAGGGGATTCCGTACATAGAGGCGGAGACCGCGATAGCGCCCAAGGAGACGCACGCGGCCCTCGGCGCGGCGCTGCTCGAAATGTGGAAAGTAGGCTCCGCGGCCATAGACGGGGTGCGTTTCCACCACGCGCCGGATCGGGCGCCCGATAAACAAAAATCAATTTCTTTTATAATACACTTGTCAGAATATATATTATGTAACTCGGGGCTGGGTTCCTTCGAGGGGCTGATGCGGGGGCAGAGCGGCAACATCCTCGCCCAGCTGAAGATCGACCCGGACCGTTTGCCGGCGTTTCTGCATGACGCCCAAGCGGAGGTGGACAAGTCCGACCTCATCTTGGCCATAGAGAAGCCGGAACCGGAGAAACCCCGCGGGCACGACTGGCTGTTGCGGTCGGTATGAGCAACAATAACGGTTTATACCTCAAAAGTAGGCTTAATTATGACGATAATTTAAGAATTTTTGAAAAAAAGTGATAAAACTTGAAAAAAATATTGAAAATGTTGTTTGGAAAAAATTATTTTTATATTTTGACTACCTAAATAGCAGGAGTGCAAAACAAATGAACGTAGCCTACATAAACCCGTTTATCAACGCTACGGCGGCCTGTTTCAAAAACATGGTCTTCGTGGAAGCTAAACAGGGTACGCCGCAGATCAAGAAGGAGCCGTACCCCCGGTACGACATATCGGGCATCATCGGGCTCTCCGGCGGGGCGCAGGGGTCTATATCGCTGTGCTTCCCCATGCAGTCCGCGCTGGACATTGTCTCGAAGATGATCGGAGCGCCGATCACCGAACCGGGCACAGACCTTGCCGACGCCGTGGGCGAGATCGCGAACATCATCGCCGGCTTCGCAAAGCGCGATCTGGTCGGCCTGAACCTCTCGATCTCGCTGCCGAACGTCATTATCAGCAGCCACGTGCTCTCCGGTATGTCAGGAGTGGGGACCATCATAGTCCCGTTTACGTGCCCGCTGGGCCCGTTTGCCATGGAAGTATCACTGAAAACAGCTTCTTAAATCAGGAGACGATAGATCATGAGAATGCTTTTAGTTGACGACTCTGTAACGATGCGCCGAATCCAGAAAACTCAGATCAACGGACTGGGTATCACGGATATCATAGAGGCCGGCGACGGCCAAGAGGCGCTCGGCAAGCTCAAGAGCAATATGCCTATCGACATGGTGCTCTTAGACTGGAACATGCCTGTCATGGACGGTATGGCTTTCCTAAAGACCGTCCGCGCCGACGAGGCCTTCAAAGACGTGAAGGTCATCATGTGTACCTCCGAGTCGGAGAAGTCGAAGGTCGTGGAGGCGCTGAAGTCGGGGGCTAACAATTATATTGTTAAGCCGTTTACACCGGAGGCTTTGAAAGAGAAGATTGGGATGTAGGGTTAAGGGGAGGGTTGCGCCCTCCCCTTAAAACCGTCATAGCCGCTTATATTCATATTGTATGTTATTCCCGCGAACACGAACTAGGCAATAGCTTTTGTTGGTGTTGACGGCGGCGTGGTATGCGTCTACCGTTATGTATTTGACGTTTCCTATGTCGTTAGTATACCATTCGTGCACATGGCCCATGAACATCGCTTCGCACTTATCCCTCAATATCGACGTGACGCGCGCTCGCTCGTCTATATTCGTCATCTGCTGCGGGTCTTCTATGTTTGTTGTGAAAAGGTTGGCGTGGGTGAATACGAAGACGCGCCCGGTTGTTGATCTCAACTCTCCCTCTAACCAATTCATCTGCTTCTTTCCCAGAAACAAATTGGCGGAGTCCATTATTAACAGCGTTACCGAACCACCGTCAATTCTATAATTAGTAGAACCGATCAACTCCCTCCATACTTGCCAGCCGCCGGAATAGAGGTCGTGATTGCCTATCACGGGATAGCATGGGACGCCGAAACGGTTTACGGCTATATCTATAAATAATTCCAAATCGCTCCGGGAACCGTTTTGGGTAATATCTCCGAGAACAACCAAAAACTTGACGTTGTTGACAGAATCTTTTATCACCGCTTTTAATCCCTCGAAACCGTACGTCTCCCCGTTCTGAATATGGATATCGGTCACCACTATAAACGAATAATCGGCGCCCAATTCAAGCGTCCTCCAATTATTACCGGCCAGAAACGTGAAATTATCGCGCTCCTTTAGCCTGCCGCCAAGATCGCTCGAAGCTAAAAAGCCGAGGAAATCGTAGCTGCATCCTACGAGAAAGATTACCACGGACAGGATGATCAATAAACCGATCTTTTTATAAGTCTTCACCATGAGTATTTCGCCCCGCCCCGCCAAGCCAGACCGTAGAAATTGGCCGTCAACGCGTCGCTCCCGCTTTGCAGAAACTCCACCTCGTTGACGGCCGTCCAATTGCCCGTAATAAATACCGCGTAGTTGACCTTAAGCGAATACGCCCCCATGTTCTTGGCGTAAAAATCGCAGAAATTACCGACTACCGCCTCCATCCGCCGCTTTTCGTTGTTTATGATGTTGACATATACCGAAAACGAATTTATCAATTCATACTGGGCGGGCTCGCCGAAAAATGACGTAAATCTGAAATTCGGGCCGTACGATACCCCGGCGCGGGCGACACCGTAAGAGACTATAGGCAAAATGGAGTGGGTACTGGCATCATAATCTAACAGGCCGTTATAAATATACAGCAACGAGAATCGCAACGGAACGCTTGAAAACGGGTCGACGCCGGCTGATGAAAACGCTTTGATGTCGTCGATGCCGACCGATAAATTTCCGACGGATAACCCGCCCCTCACGGTAAACAGATCTCGCGGCTTAATGTTGCCGATAACGGACAAATCCCCGCACACGCCGAAGCCGCGATTGTATTCGGTCCGCAGATAGGTCTCAACCCCTCTTTCCTCCCCGATTATATCGGCTACATCTATCGCGTATACGTATAGATTAAGCTGGAGGATACACAGTATTAATAGTATTTTGTGGCTCATATAAAATAATTGCCTGAACTAGGATTTAACAGAAAATACCTTATCGACCATCATAGAGTCAAACATTGACGCGCACAACTCTCCCGCCGCCTCAAAATCGCTGGATATGTACAGCGCTTCGCGGATCTTCTCTAATGACTCTATCGTCGCGGGTTTCCACCGCCTCTCTTTCAATCGGTCAAGGGCGGCGTAGACCGCGTCGTCGTCGTAATTGCCGCAGGCGGATTTTATTATACGCAGCTGTTTCATGAGATAATCGGTATCTTCCGTCATGTCTGAATTATCCACACCGTCATTATCCGCAACGTTGACGCTTTTTATACCGCTGTATTTATTGATTAACGATTCTAACGTTTGGATAAATTCATCGATATTAGCCGAAATATATCTCATGGCCCCGTTTCGTCCGGCGTTTTCCAACGCGGCGGCCATACGGGACGCCTCGCTCTCGCCGATATTCGCCAGCGCCGATTTCATGGCGTGGACGGTGATCGTGAATAGTTTCACATCGCAGTTTTTTACCGTTTCACGTAATGTGGCAATCGCCTTCTCCGCGTCTTGGCAGAAAAATTTGAGTAATCTGGGGTTCATCGCGATGTTGACCGATTTATACGGTTTGGTTTTCGTCGCTTCCGTAGCGTATTTCTTAGCCTCTTCAGGATGCTTGTCGCGGACAAATTTGTTTAAAATCTCATCCAACTGACAAATATCGATAGGCTTGGCGATGAACCCGTCGAATCCCTTTTGCTTGAACATATCGTCGTTGCCGACCATAGCGTTGGCGGTCAGCGCCACTATCGTACCCGCGTATCCGAGTTCGCGCAGTTTCAGCATTGTCTCAATACCGTCCATCCGCGGCATCATGTGATCCATGAAGATAACGTCGTAAACGCCGCCGTTTTTAACTTTTTCAATGGCCTCGAACCCGCTGTCCGCCGTATCTATTTTTAATTGATACAGCGCCAGCAACCCTGCCGCCACATATAGATTAGTGGCCACGTCGTCCACCACCAGTACGCGCCCGTAGGGCATAAGCTCGCGGTTTATCCGCAGATTAGCCACGCGCCTATCGCCGGTGAAAGCGAATTTACGCAGCTGCTCCGCAACGCTTGCGCCTATGGCCGGACACTCCACCGCTTTTTGCCGGACGGTCACGGTAAACACGCTGCCTTTGCCGTACTCGCTCTCCGCTCCGATCATGCCGTCCATCATCTCCACTAACTTTTTTGTGATATTCAGACCAAGCCCCGTACCCTCGGTGGCGCGGTTGGTTTCGGCGTTGAAACGCTTGTATTCAGAAAAGAGCCGTTCCTTGTCTTGCGGCTTAATGCCCTGTCCTGTATCTTCTACCGTAAAACGCAACGTTACGCCGTCGCCGTCCGTTAAATAACCCACCGACAATTTTACGCACCCCTTATTGGTATACTTTATGGCGTTGGAAAGCAGATTGTTCAGTATCTGTTTGATCCGCAACTCATCGCCGTAAAGCTTTGACGGTAGATTTTCGTCGATGTCAACTATAAACTCGATCTGCTTTGACCCGATTCGGACGACGTTGAGTTGCACGGCATCGTTGATAAGATTCGGCGTATCATATTCTATCGGGTTTAACTCCATTTTGCCCGTTTCAATCTTGGACATATCCAAAATATCGTTTATGATGGCGAGCTGGTTATTGGCGGAGCTGTATATCTTCCGAAACGCGGCCACATATTTCTCCGGCAAATTCTCGCTTTGCAACTCTATCTGCGTTATCCCGATGATCGCGTTCATCGGAGTACGGATTTCGTGAGACATGGTGGCGAGAAAATTCGATTTGCTCCGGTTGGCCATTTCCGCCTCATTTCTGGCGTGTTCAAGGGACACAATCGCCTTGTGTTGGGATTTGAGAACATTGGAGGTAAAAATGTTGAATATGATAAATACCAGCAATATGACGACAAGCACCACAAGAAACAGCGCGGTCATCGAGGTTTTATAGTCGTTTATACTGTCCTGCATATACCCGATAGCGTACCATTCGAGTTGCGGAACAGTGCTGATTACAAGGTTCCCGTGCGGCACATCAAGCACTTTCGTTTCGCCGGCCGCAAGGTTTTTCGCGATAGCTAAGATACCTCCCCGATACCCCCTCGAACCGCCGCCACCGCCCACCGCCGATCCGCCGCCTACCCCCCACCGCATATCATCTATTCTTTTTTTCGAGGCAACTAATTTAACATCCCTTGCGCCGGTGATTTCCCCTTTGGAATTGAAATAATAAAGCTCCATTCTGTCATCCAAGTCGCCGAAAAGCGCGCTCACAAACGCGGATAACTCAATGCCGGTACCCACAATCCCCACAGGCTTCTTGTTGGCGTCAAAAACCGGCGCGTTTATCCAGAGGTTAATAACGTCAAGGTCAGGGTTGTAATTTATGTTGAAATTATACGACGCGGTTTCGTAAAGCGTCATCCGGTACCAATAATTATCCGGGGACTTCGGATCAACCACATACGGAGTCTTGTCGTCGATATAGAATATTTTATCTTTATCGTTGATCCAAAACACCGATTTGTTCTTAAAAGCCTCGCGGTAGGCGGCGATTTCCTTAACGGCTTGATCTTTCAGTTTTGTTTCGGCCGGATCGGCAAAATAATCCTTAATAAGCGGGGAACCGGCCATCTTTTTGACAATGGCGATCTCGTTCATGACGTTGGTTTCCAGATTTATCCGCTTTATCTCAAGCGTCTGCGACAAATCGGTTGTCCTGTTTGTCCTTATAATCTGCCGCATAGAAAAGAAAAACGCCAAACTGCCGGCCACAAGGATTACAAAAAACAGCGCGCTCGAAAAAACAACGAACTCGTTCTTCAAAACCTTTCCATTCTTATCCATCAGATACTCATTCCTATATATGAAGCCTGCACAAAACGTTACCTTACCACTTCCGGCAGATGTCGGGTTTGTCTATGTCGAGTTTATCCTCTTCCTCGCGGACCTCTATGACGTATAGGCCCTTTTTCAGGGCGTAGGCTCTGATTGGCTCGTGTACGATTGCGCCTACCACCGCGCCGAAAAGCGTCTTGCCTTTGACCTCGGCGTCTACTTCGTGGTCGCGCAGTTTTTGCAGACGATCCAAATGTTTATCGACATCGCTTGTCTGTAGACAAGTCTTTATCTCGACGGCCATAGCCTCGGTGTCGCCGTACAG
>JAITFI010000017.1 GCA_031281485.1 Chitinispirillales bacterium
TGCATCTCAACGTCTATCACCTTCTTCGACCGCAAAACGACCTTTATGTCCAATACCCCCAGCTTCTCGCCCTTATACTCCGGGTATATGTGCGGATCCACTACCACAACCCTGCCGTAGTCGCCATCGGGCAGACCGATCATAGACTTCAGCAGCGGCTTGAGTAAATCAGGGCGATTCGCGAAAACTTGCTTGAATATTATGTCGTACCGAGGCGGAAGCACCTCCGGCAACCTGCTCTTGGCCCGAGGTCCGGACCGAGATTTCGGTTGAGACCTTCCCATGACTTTTACACCTACCCTTGTTCCTTTCTTCATACTCTCCCTCCTATTTAATGTTGATCAGACCGCAAAGACGGGCCGATACCCGTCCGAGCGGCATAAATTTGGGGTACAACGAGAGTACTGCGGTACAACGAGAGATCCCGGGCCGGCTTACTTACGGCGCGCGGAATGGGGACTACGAGAGGTGTTGCTTTTGACTTTGACTTTGACTTTGACTTTGACTTTGACTTTATATGCGGGGCTCGTCCCCGCATATCCTATGAAGCCGAAGGCTTCGTCTAAAAAAGATTTTAAAGATTTTAAAAGAATTTGATTTTAAAAGATTTTGATCAAACATTCCTCGGAACGTCTTTCTCTAAAGACACCACATTCGGCGTCCCGCCCTCGATAAACGACTGCTCCGATATTCTGGTCAGCACCGCGTTGTCGGCGAACTCCTTAACCGTAAGCGACCCCATGTTGCACATCGTGGCCTTTATCTTAGACACCGTCACGTCCAAGACGTCCTTCACGTTTCCGACAACGGGCACGTACGCGTCTACCCCCTCCTCGAACTTCAGCCCGGAGTCGTCGCCGCCGGTGCTGTAGCGCTGCCAGTTCCGCGCCCTGTTCGAGCCTTCACCCCAGTAGGGCTTGTATATGCGCCCGCCTATCGAGACGCGTGGCGTGGGGCTTTCGTTGGTCATCGCGAAGTACCTGCCCATCATGACGAAGTCGGCGCCCATAGCGAGCGCTATTATTATCTGCGTGTCGTTGGAGAGGCCGCCGTCGGAGCAGATGGGGACGTAGACGCCGGTCTCCTCGAAGTACCGGTCGCGCTCCTCGGCCACCGCCATGAGCGCGGAGGCTTGGCCGCGGCCTATCCCCTTTTGCTCCCGCGTTATGCATATAGACCCGCCGCCGATCCCCACTTTTACAAAGTCGAGCTTGGCATCCTCCGCAAGGTACCTGAAAGCGTCGCCGTGGACGATGTTGCCGCCGCCTATAACCACGGTGTCGCCGTAGCGCTCCCTCACCCACAACGCGGCCTCGCGCTGGAACTCCGAGTAACCGTCGGAGGCGTCTATGCAGAGCACGTCGGCCCCCGCCTCGACGAGTCTCGGCACGCGCTCCTTGTAGTCGTGCGTGTTTATCGCCGCGCCTACGGCGAAGCGCTTCTGCCTGTCCAAAAGCTCGCTCGGGTTGTTGATATGGTCTACGTAGTCCTTCTTGAAGACGAGCGAGTGCAGGCGCTCGTTGGCGTCCAATATGGGCAGGCACTCTTTCTTGCACTTGCGCAGCTGCACGTTCGCGTCGTGGAGCGATATCCCCACGTGCGCGTGGATGACGTTCTCGCGCCCGCCCGTCATAAACTCGCTCACCGGGCGGGAGAGGTCGTCGTCGAACTCCCAGTAGTCCTTATCCGTGAGTATCCCCAGAAATAGCCCGTTTCCGCTCCCGTTGTCGGTTATGGGGATGGTGGAGTGCCCCGTGCGCTTGCTTAGGGCGACGGCGTCGGCGAGCGTGTTGTCGGGGCGGAGGTTGGAGTCGGAGGGGACAAACCCCGCCTTGTGGGCCTTGACCTTGCCGACCATCGCGGCCTGCGCCTCTATGGTCTGCGAGCAGTAGATGAAAGCGAGCCCGCCGAGCCGCGCCAAAGCTATGGCCATATCCGGCCCGGAGACGGACTGCATGCTCGCCGACACGAACGGTATGTTGAGCGAGAAGCGGGCCTCCTCCTCCCCGCGCCTGAACCGCGTGACCGGCGCGCGCAAAGAGACGTTCCCAACCTGATGATCGGCGCGCGAAAGGCGCGGGATCAGGAGGTACTCGGAGAAAGTGCGTGAGACTTCGTCGATTATTTCGGCCATATCCCGCCTTGCCTTTTGTTTTTTTTCGCTTATCCGCGATTTAACGGTATTGCGGTAATATAATTTAAGGCGGATGGAAAAGTCAAAATATTGCATTTCATCCCGCCATAACATATATTTAAAAAACAGTACGGCAAACAAGCCCCCATAGCTCAGTTGGATAGAGCATCTGCCTTCTAAGCAGAGGGTCACTGGTTCGAATCCAGTTGGGGGTGTTTTTTCCTATTTTCCGAAAAGGACTCTGCCCTTTGTCCACGTCTAAGCCTAAAACCGCGTCCGCGGCCGCGCCTACGGGTATGAGCGTACCCGCGCACATCGGCGTCATCATGGACGGCAACGGGCGGTGGGCGAAGGGGCGGGGGCTGCCCCGCACCGCGGGGCATCGGGCGGGGACGGACGCCACGCGGGAGATTGTGCGGGCTTGCGGGGAACTCGGGGTCTCCTACCTGACCGTCTACGTCTTCTCCGCCGAAAACTGGGGGCGGCCGGCCGTAGAGGTATCAATGCTGATGGACCTGCTCGTGGAGATGACGCGGCGGGAGATACGGAGTTTGTGCGAGAACAACGTGCGGCTCATGGCCATAGGCTCTTTGGACAAGCTGCCGCCCAAAACGCGGGCGGCGCTCCTGAAGGGCATAGAGGATACGAGCGGCAACACGGGGCTGACGCTGATTCTGGCAATAAGCTACGGCGGGCGCTCGGAGATAGTGAACGCTGCGCGGGCCTTCGCCAAGGAGGCGCTTGAAAACCCCGGCCTCATCGACACGCTCGACGAGACCGCGTTCGGCGGGTATATGTATACAAGGGGCATCCCCGACCCGGAGCTGATCATCCGCACGGGGGGCGACAGGCGCATAAGCAACTTCCTGCTTTGGCAGGCCGCTTACGCGGAACTGTACATCACCGACACGCTGTGGCCGGACTTCGACAAGGCGGCGCTGATCGCGGCGATAGAGGACTTCGGCAAGCGCGACCGGCGCTTCGGAAAGGTCAAGGAATGATAAACAAAGCAAACCTGAAAAAGCGTCTCGCTTTCGCGGGGGCGGCCGTCCCGATAGCGTTTTTGATCATCACCTCGCAGATCGACCTTCTGGCCTTGGCGTTCAAGCTGTTCGAAATACCCCACGCCGACTCTGTACACCGCATATTTCCGGGACAATTGCTCATACTCGCCATCGTGCTGCTCGGGGCGTACGAGTACATGAAAATGCTGAGCGCCGCCAATAAGGTAAACGCCTTTTGGATGGGATACGTGTGGATATTTCTGGTAAGCGCCGCCGACCTTCTGGGCCACCCGCTCCCGACCACGCTCGCAAACGGCGCGCTGCTTGTAATAACCGCGTTCGAAGCCTTCTGTTTCGGGAAGGACGCGCAATTCGGGCGCTGGAAGCGAATGAGCCTCTTCTTCTGCGGAACGGTTTTTTTAAGCATTGCCTGCGACAGCCTGATCAACCTCTACGAAGAGCCGGTGCAAATTCTCTTCAACCACACTAAATTTTGGGTCTTCGGATACATTGATATAGTGATAATAGTCACGGCGACCTTCATGTGCGACTCGGCGGCCTACTTCGTGGGGTCTACTATGGGCAAGCGCCACTTCTCCGCCATCAGCCCTAACAAAACGATAGAGGGCAGCGTGGCCGGGCTGTTAGCCGCGGTGATAGTGATGTCGATCAGCTGGATGTTTATAAGGAACCCCAAGTACCCGATGATACTCGGCCCCGCTATAGGCGTCCTGATAGGCGTGACGGCGCAGGTCGGCGATCTGCTGGCGTCGCTGATAAAGCGCTACTTCAATGTAAAAGACGCCTCGCATATCATACCCGGGCACGGCGGTATACTGGACAGGTTCGACAGCTTGTTCTTCACCGCGCCGGTACTGTACCTATTCGCTTGGTTATTTGTTAGGTGGACGGCATGACGGATGTCTGTATCGATAACAATAAGAAACTGCTAATATTGGGTTCCACCGGATCGATAGGCCGCAGTACGTGCAACTGCGTCAGGCGTTTCAGCGAACGCTTCTCCGTTACCGGGCTGGCCGCCGGGGGCAATGTCAGTTTATTAATCGAACAGATACGGGAATTTTACCCCTCGTCAATCTACATCGCCGGCAAGGAAAACGCCGACGCCGTCAAAGGCTTATTCGGGGATAAAGTAAACGTCTACTACGGCAACGACGGCCTCGAGCGCATCGTTAGCGAGACCGATTACGACATCCTTGTAAACGCGCTTGTCGGCGCGGTAGGCTTCAGGCCGACCGTAGCGGCGCTATCGCGAGGCAAGCGCGTGGCCTTAGCCAACAAAGAGAGCCTCGTGATAGGCGGCGACAGCATCCGCGCTATCGTCAACAAGAGTCAAAAAACCTCTAAGCCGGTTGACGAAACGCCGCTCATCCCAAACTTGCTGCCCATAGACAGCGAACATAGCGCCATCCTCCAATGCCTGCAGGCGGGCGACGGCGCCGAAACGGCGGAATCGATAATCATCACGGCCTCCGGCGGCCCGTTTCGGAATCTGCCCAAAGAGTCCTTCGCCGCCATAACGCCGGAACAAGCCCTCAACCACCCCACTTGGTCGATGGGGAAAAAGATCACGATAGACTCCGCGACGCTGATGAACAAGGGTTTCGAGGTCATAGAGGCGCGCCACCTCTTCTCGCTCCCCTACGAACGCCTGCGCGTCTGCGTCCACCCCCAGTCGATAGTCCACTCGCTGGTAGAGTTCCACGACGGCGCAGTGATAGCGCAACTCGGCCTCCCCGACATGGAACTGCCTATCCAATACGCCCTGTCGTGGCCGAATAGGTTACCCATCCCCGGCAAACGCCTGAGCCTGCCGACCATAGGAAGCCTAGACTTTCTCGAGCCGGATATGGACAAGTTCCCATGTCTCAGACTATGTATTGAAGCCGGAAAAACGGGCGGCACCGCCCCCGCCGTAATAAACGCCGCAAACGAGGTCGCCGTTAATTTATTTTTAAGCAAGAAGATAGGATTTACGGACATAGCAAAGATTGTCGAGAATGAACTAAATAAACACAACCCTATAAACGCAGATTCTGTTGACACTATTATGGAAGTTGACAGAGAGGTTAGGGAGAGAATACTGTCTGAACTAGGATTAGTAGGATTATAAGGATTATAGGATTAAAAAGACGGTGCTCCATCTGGCGTCAGGTTACTTCGACTTCGCTCAGTGACCTTTCGGGTTGTTAGGTAATATGCGGAGGGGTTTTGACGTACCGCGACGCGAAGCGGCGCTTGTTTATCCGACGGGGCGTTGCGGGGCAGCGCCCCGCAGGGTGGGTAGCGGAAAACAAAAATGGGCGAAGCCCATTTTTGGTTGGAGCGAGGGAGGGCGCAGCCCTCCCTTTAATTGAATTTGATTTTTATTATTTGACTTTTATTATCTTTCATCTTTAATTTAAAAGGATAAAAAATAAGAAAAT
>JAITFI010000038.1 GCA_031281485.1 Chitinispirillales bacterium
AATCAAAGTCAAAGGCTTTTTTCTTTTGACGTTATCTTTTGACGTTGACTTTATATGCGGGGTTTAGCCCCGCATATCCTATGAAAGGGCGCGATTTATCGCGCCCTTTCGTCTAAAAATGATTTTAAAGATTTTGATTTTAAATGATTTTAAAGATTTTGACTTATTAGGTTCCATACACCCACTCCCCAATGTTCCTCTTCTCGAAATCAAAGTTCACCCCGACCTTGAAGACCTTCTTTCCGCGACCCGTCCAAGGAACGGCGTACTCCTTGCTGTCGATCTGCGCGAGCGCCTCCTCCGCGGTGCCGTCTAATTTGAACTCGAAGCAGTAAACAAAGTCCCGTGTTTCAACGACCATGTCGACCCGTCCCGTGGCGATTCTTTCCTCCGTGCGGCAGTCGAGGCCGAGCATCGCGAAAATCACGTATATCACCGATTGGAAGAAGTTCTCACGTTTTTGGAACAAGTCGTACGGGATTTTGGTCATAAACAATTTTACCGCCTCCATTGCGGCGTCTACGTCGCCGTTGCAGAGCGCTGTCGTCATTTTGTCGCATAGCGCGGACGATTCTCTCAAAGAGGTTTTCATACAGTGTGCCGCAAGCGATGTTGAAAAGGCGCTACGCACCTCCAAATTCGGATAATCGAGCGTGAAACAATGTCTTCGGCTTTCGTCGTAATCTGTTATAGTGAGATAGCCGGTTTGGTACAATAGCGGCTCTATTTCCATATTGTCTATTTCAAACCGTTCGAACTCCTCGTATCCGATCTGCATATTGTTCAGGTTCAAAAAGTCGATGTCGCGTTCATTAATCAGGTCTGTCAGGAGAGTCGGCGTACCGCTTCTGTACCAGTACGGCTGGAAATACCCGCCGTTCTCGAAATGGTTGAGCAGACCGAAAGGATTGTAGACTGTGAGCGGTTTTCTGGAGAAGCGGTAGCCGTTGTAGAATTGGCGCAGTTTGTCCAAGTATTCCTCGCGGCTGTATCCGGCACGTTCCAAAACGCCGTCGATCTCCGGTCCGAAATTCGCCTCTATCTCATCTTGCGTCAGCCCGCAGATGTCCGCGTAGCGCGGGTCAAGCGTCAGGTCTGAAAGTTGGTTCAGGGAGGAAAAGACGCTTATTTGGGAGAATTTGCTGATGCCGATCAGGAATATGAAGCGCAGGTGGGCGTCGTAGGATTTGAGTACGCCGTAGAACGCTTTGAGGGCATCCCGCAGTTGGACGTGCGTGGTCGGTTCGAGAAGGGTGCTGGTCAGCGGATTGTCGTATTCATCAATAATCACAACAGCCTTTTCGCCTACGTTTTGGCAAGCCCCTTTTATGAGGCACTTGAATTGACTGGCTACGTGATCCTCGCGGTTAAGCTCAACGCCGTACTTCTCCGCCTCGCCCCGCATCTCCGTGCGCAACGTATCATAAAGCCCCTCCACCCCGTATTTGGAATACTCTCCGGCGTTCAGGTCAATATGAATCACCGGATGCTTCTTCCACTCCCAATCGAGGGTATCAATGGCCAACGCCGGACGCCCCGCAATCTCTCCGAAAAGCTCACGCCGACCCTCGAAGATCGCCCCAAGCGTCGAACAGAGCAACGACTTCCCGAAGCGGCGCGGGCGTGAGAGGAAGAACGCCTCGCCGGAGCCGGTAAGGAGTTCGTAAATACGAGCGGTCTTGTCTACGTAGACGAAACCACGCTCCCGAATCTTCCGGAAGTCTTGGATGCCTACGGGCAGGATTCTTTCGGTGTTTATCGCCATAATAGTTATAATTTAGTATTTGCGCAACACATTAAATCTTTTAAAATCAAAATCGTTTTAAAAACTTTGAACCCTAAGCACAAGCCCTTTGAGGTACTCCCCCTCCCGATGGGCGATATTAATCGGGTGATCAGGACCCGCCGTCAGCACGTGTAGTATCTGTACGGCGCGTCTGGCATCGGCGGCCGCGCCGAATATTATCTGCCGGAATAGGTACGGGTCAACCGCGCCGGAACATGAGAAGGTGAAGAGAATGCCGCCCGGGGCAAGCGCCCGCAGTCCGGCAAGGTTGATCTCCTTGTAGCCGCGGGCGGCCCTGTCCACCTCGCTTGGGTGGTTGGCGAACTTCGGGGGGTCTAAAATCAATAGGTCTATAGACGAGCCGTCACAGCCGGGAGGCAGTTGTCTGAGAAACGCGAACGCGTCCGATTTTTGAAACTTCGCTATATCGGACACATCATTCAGACGCGCGTTCTCGGAGAGGCAAGCGCCCGCCTCTTCCGAAGAGTCAACGGCGACGACTGTTGCGGCGCCGCCGAGCGCCGCGTTTATCGTGAAGCCGCCGCTGTATGAGAAGCAGTCGCACACGTTGCGTCCGGCGGCGTAGCGGCGCAGAAGCGCGCGGTTTTCGCGTTGATCAAAGAAGAATCCGGTTTTCTGCCCGGCTCGTAAATCCGCCTTGTATTTGACGCCGTTCTCCGTTATCGCAAGCGTCTCGGGAAGCGTTCCGGCGATCAATCCCTCGCTACTCGGCAGCCCCTCCCGCTCACGTGACGCCGTGTCCGAGCGTTCGTAAATAAAGGTGGGGTTGACAATATCGGACAACGCCTCTACGATAGCGCCGCGCCAACACTCCATACCGGCGGTGCCGATCTGCATACATACGCCCGAGCCGTACTTGTCAACAATCAACCCGGGGAGAAAATCGCCCTCGGAATTGACGAGGCGGCAGGAGTCGGTATAATCGACGGCGTTCGCAGTTAATACCCCGTTCCTTTTACGTGTATCTATTGATTGACGGATGCGGCTATGCAGGTCTTTTACGGTAAATGTTAACGGCGGAAGCGCGGATCTATTTGTATTGACATTCTTATTAACTGCGGTATTAACAACGGTATCAACTGAAAGCATTCGAACGCGTATCGTTGACTTATCATTATAATAACCTACGCCGAGACGCTCCCCGTCAACACTATAGACGGTACACAAGCGGTCACACGGGTCTACATACCCTTCGACTTTAGCCACCGCCCCGGAGAATATCCACGGGTGGCCGTTGCGGACAGGCTTGTCTTTACCGGGTTTCAGGCGGATGTTCACTACTTGCTCCGCTTCTTCATATACCTCTCGAAGTCCTTGACGTTTTTGAACAGTTCTTTGTACGCGGGTTCGTTCGTCTCGCCCTCGCACAGTTCGTCCTCTTCGGGATAGTTCTTGCATACCAGCGGGCGGTTTTGGTAGTCGCCGCACTTGTAGTCGCTCTTGATCAGGCGGCACGGAGTTTTGAACTCTATGAGCCACTGGTCTTCGTGGTCGATGAATACCCAGACATTTTTGTGAAGCAGGTACCAGCGGATGTTGTCGTAACTCTCCTCGTCATCCGGAGCGTCCACGCCGATGGCGATGTGACGGCAACAGTGGGCGTTGCACTTTTGGCATTTGACGGTCATTGTAATTATCCTTGTTAATACTTATTGTCCCTCTTCCGCAATCTTATAGACTGCGGCGTGACTTCTACCAATTCGTCTTCATTGATATAGGCAATGCAATCTTCCAAGCTCATGTCCATCGGCGGCGTAAGGATCACGTTTTCGTCCGAACCAGCTGCCCTCATGTTCGACAGCTTTTTCTCTTTGCCGGGGTTGACAACCAAATCGTTTGACCGGCAGTGCTCGCCGACTATCATCCCCCTATATATCTTAACGCCGGGGCCGACGAACATCTTTCCGCGATCCTGCAAATTGAACAGCGCGTAGGCCACCGACGTGCACGGCTCTTTGGCTATCAGCACGCCGTTCGCCCTCGTGCGGATGTCGCCGGCGTAGGGGGCGTACTCCAAGAATACGTAGTTCATTATCCCCATGCCTTTGGTGTCGGTCATGAACTCCGCCTTGTAGCCCAAAAGACCCCTTGTGGGGATTTTGAAGGTCATACGCGCCATGCCGTTTTCCTGCGCCATGTCTTGCATAATGCCTCGGCGCGAACCCAATTTCTCTATTACCGTACCGGCGTATTTCTCGTCCACGTCTACAGTCAACTCCTCGTATGGCTCAAGCTGCTTGCCGTCTTCGTCCTTGCGCATAATGACCTGCGGGCTTGTCACCTGAAACTCGTAGCCCTCGCGGCGCATACGCTCTATCAGGATTGACAGATGCAACTCACCGCGGCCCGACACCTTGTGCCCTATCGCGTCTTGCAACGGCTCCACCGTGAGCGCCACGTCGGAGAGAATCTCGCGCATAAGCCTGTCTTGCAGGTGCCTCGACGTGACGAATTTCCCCTCAGTTCCGGCGAAGGGGGAATCGTTGGGGATGAAGTTCATGGATATGGTGGGCGGGTCGATCTCTATCGGCGGCAGCGGGTTCGGGTTCTCGGGGTCGGTGAATGTGACGCCAACCGTCACCTCGTCCATACCGGCCACGGCCACGATGTTCCCCACCGACGCGATGTCCGTGGGCACCTTCTGCACGCCCTCGAAGGCAAAGACTTTGGTGATACGCGCCGGAACCATGCTGCCGTCGCGCATACATACCGATATCTCCTTGTTGACGTTGAGCGTCCCGGCGGTGATTTTGCCTATGCCCAAGCGCCCCATGTACTGGGAGTAGTCTATGGAACTGACCAGCATCTGAAGCGGCGCGTTTTCGTCGCCCTGAGGCGGCGGGACGCGCTTTATTATCATCTCGTAGAGCGGCAACAAATCGGTGCTGTCGTCGTCGGGGTCATCCTTCGCGTAGCCGTTTTTGGCGGAGGCGTAGACTACGGGAAAGTCTAAGACATTATCCGGCGCGTTAAGCTTAACGAAGAGGTCGAAGACTTGGTCGAGCACCCAGATAGGCCTCGCGGCGGGTTTGTCGATCTTGTTGATCACCACTATTATGGGCAGGGACAGAGCCAGCGCCTTCTTCAAAACGAAGTAGGTCTGCGGCATCGGCCCCTCCTGCGCGTCTACGACCAAGAGCGCGCCGTCGGCCATCTTCAGCACGCGCTCCACCTGCCCGCCGAAATCGGCGTGGCCGGGCGTGTCTATCACGTTGACAAGGTGCCCGCGATAGCGGAACGACCCGTTCTTGGCGGCGATGGTTATGCCGCGCTCGCGTTCCAAGTCCATCGAGTCCATGAGGCGCTCAGCCACCTGCTGGTTCTCGCGGAACATGCCGCTCTGGCGAAAAAGCTCGTCTACCAAAGTCGTTTTACCGTGGTCTACGTGGGCTATGATTGCAATGTTTCTTATCTTGTGTTGATTCATACTACTTCTTTTTATACCTTACATTCCTTTCTATCCAAACGGCTGCGTCGTCCTTGTTTACTATCTCCACCTGCACTTTCACCGTCCCCTCGCGCGGCGGTATGCCTACCTCGCCGCTGAAGGTTCCGTCGCGATTCACGTTCAGCGTTACGCCCAAGACGTTTACCTTGGACCCCGGTTCGGCTGTCCCGCTGATCAGCACCACCGGCTTCTTGACCACATCGCCCTCCGCCGGCGTTATCAAGCGCACCGCCGTGTGCACGTGGGCTACGCGCATTGTGCGTACCACGGCCTCGGCCATCGTCTCGCTCTCGGCGACTATGTTCAGCGGGAAGATTCCGGAATCAGGGGCCGGCACCGACACCTTAAACGCGCCGTTCTTGCCCGGCACGGCGGCGACGCCGTTCACACTGATCTTAGCGCTTGCCGGAGCGACCACGCCCTCAATGTTAACCGTGTCGCCGGCGTAGCAGCTCAACGTGTCGGGGATGTCGCCGAGGTCAAGTCTGAGCTTGACGGCTACCGGATCTTTGGACTTATCGCTCTTCTTGCTTTTCTTGTTGGAAGCGGCCTTCTCGCCCTTCAGGCGTAACGATTTGCGTTTGTACCATCTGGGGATGTTCCTCACCACGATAACCTTCTGCTTGGGCGCAACATCAACCATCTGCCAATCGTTGACGTCCACGAACCTCTTGCGGCCAATAGGCGCAACCTGAATCGTCCCGTCAAACACCCGCATCAGCGTGTTGGTATTCCTGCCCACCTCAACCTCTATAACCGTCCCGCGGATGGCGGCGAGGGCGGTCGGCGTCTCAAACCTCACATCCGGGCTCTCCCGCGTGAGTTTTTTTACGTTACCTATCAGATTGCCGTAAAATATCTTGAACTTGGCGTTTAACGTAGTCTCCGGCGCCGGATCCTTGGCTCTAGCCTTCGGGGTAACAGCCTGCAAGAGCGCGACTTCAACCAGCGAGTTCTCCTCCACTTTAACAACCGCCCCGTCGATCGCCTCAAGCCGAACCTCAGACTCCGGCCCGGTCTTGATCTCGCACCTCTCCCCTACCACCATACCCATCCGCAAATCCGACCACTCCTCCGTTATGCTCCCGGAAACATGGGCGGCGCCCATCCCCTTAGCCACAGCTTTCTCGCGGCGTATCTTCAGGTTCGGGCTGTAGCGCACCTGCACTTTGCCCATAACCCCGGTAACGGTACAAACGCGTTCCTCAACGATATCGGCGGCAAAGAGGGGCAATGAGACGGCCATAACCAAAAGCGACACAAAAACCTTATTGCGTAACACGGACATAACAACCTCCTGTTTTTATTAACCGCCAAACCGGCGCGACGAGACAACAAATATACATTATGCCAAACGCGGATACTATTTTTTATTGCATGATCCAGATAATCCGCCAATACGCCCTTCTCCCCTGCCACGCCGCCATGCTGACCGCCATCGCGAAATCCGTCTACAAACGGGAAGGCGTGAGCGTCAGCCAATCGACGACGGTCGTCCTCTGCTCCGACTATATGATCCGCAAACTGAACCGAGAGTACCGGGGGAAAGACAAGGCCACCGACGTGCTCTCCTTCTGTTTCGGCGACGACGACCTGCTGGGGGAAGTATACATATCGCCGCAGCGCGCAAAGGTTCAGGCGCGGCGGTACGGGGTATCATACGACGATGAACTGAAACGCCTGCTGATCCACGGGCTGCTGCACCTCATGGGGTACGACCACATAAAGCGGGCAGATCGGGCGGTCATGGAGGAGAGGGAAAACGCCTATTTCAGAACGGTTCCTGCTCCGTCTGGGCGGCGCCGCTCTGCAAAACCTCCAGTTTAACCTTCTCTATGCGCTGGTTGTCCATCTTTACGACGGTGATCCGCACCCCGAAGCGTTCTATCTGCGTACCCTCCAGCGGGACGTCGCCGCACTCGTGGTATATCAGGCCGCTCAGAGTGTTGTACTCCGCCTCTTCGTCGAGGGCGAGGCCGAGCTCGTCATTCAGGTCGTGCAGGTCGATGTGCGGATCGACGAAGTAGACGTTGTTCTCTATCGGCACAACCTCTTTCTCCTCCTCGTCGTACTCGTCCTGAATGTCCCCGACGATCTCCTCCAGAATGTCTTCCATGGTGACGATTCCCGCCGTCCCGCCGTACTCGTCCACGATCACCGCCATGTGCTGGTGTTTGAGTTTGAACTCCTTCATCAAGTCTGTGATCTTCTTGCCCATGGGCACGTAGTGGCACTTCTTGACGACGCTTTCGAGATTCCAATCCGACTTATTGTGATCCGATATCCACGGGAAGATGTCTTTGGCGTAGAGAACCCCGGTGATCTGGTCTATGGTGTCCTTGTATATGGGTATTCGCGAGTGCCCCTCTTCCCTGATGATGCGCAAGACGGCTTGCAGGTCGGAGTGCATCTCGGCGGCGATCACGTTTATACGCGGGACCATGATTTCGTCTACAGTGGTATCGCTCAGGTCGAATATACTGCGGATCATCTCGCGCTCCTCCTCGCCGAGCGCCTCTGTGGCGTCGGCGGCGGTGATGCGCGCCTTCTCCTCCTCGGAGAGGAACGAGAGTTTCACGTTGTAATTCAGTATCTTGAGGATAGCCGAATGCACGGATGAGAAGACCCATGAAAAAGGGCGGAGCAGCCAAGAGAGAAGGCTGTACGCGTAATATGCCGGTTTTATCATGCCGCGATAGAAGCGCAGCGCGACGGCGCGCGGCACGTAGTAGGCGAAGAGGACAAGCGTTACAAACGAGAACGCGATAGGCACGAGCCACAGCGCCTGCGGAGGCACCGCGTCGCCGTAGAGATTAAAGGCGAATATTGAGTGCAGTTTGAGCGACAGTACCGCGAATGAGACGTTGCACAAGGTCTTGCCGACCGTCACCGTGTCGCTGAGCGTGGCGCGGTTCTTCAGTATCTCGTCGATTCGGGAAGCGTAGTAACGCAGACGCTCGTCGTCGGCGCCTACGTCGCCTTTCTCAGCCGACGCGAAGATAATTTTAATGACCGAAAAGAACGCGGAGAGGAAGAACGCGCCGGCCATATAAACAATAATGGGTGTAACACCATCACCGTCCAAAAAGGTGCCTCCTTGGAGACTGTTCGTATCGGTTTATATTAATAAATAAATATAATTATTGACACTCATCTTATTCAACCTTTTTTGAAGCGCGCCCCGAACATTCCGTCCATGTTGTGTTTGTACGGCGTGATGCGTAGGCAATCGTTATCGTCTATGTACATTGCCGGAATGGTCTCCGGCGGGTGATCTAATTTAAATTCGGCGTGCTCTTTTAAGAACCACTCCACTTGATGTTCGTTTTCTTCGGGTTCAAGCGAGCACGTCGAGTAGACGAGCACACCACCCGCTCCGACCAATTTTGCCGCGCTGTCAAGCAGCTCGCGCTGCAGCGACGCTCTGCTCTCTACATCCTCGGCGGTACGGACGAAGCGGCCGTCGGGGTGGCGTTGCAGAACTCCGCTGCCGCTGCACGGGGCGTCCAAGAGCACCTTGTCAAACGTGCCGGCAAACGGCGGCGCGGCGCTGTCGCATACCACCGGATAGATATTGTCAATGTCTTGCGCCTCGATTGCCTCGGCCACCATCTTCATCTTCCACCGCCCCTTGTCGCAGGCGGCCACAAACCCCGAATCGCCAACTAGTTCCGCCATGAGCGTGGCCTTGCCACCCGGGGCGCTGCACATATCAAGGGCGCGCTCGCCGTCATGCAGACCGAGCATTGCCACCACCCACCCGCTTGACGGCGCTTGCACGGAGCAAAAACCGTCCTGCAATATACGCAAATTCTCAGGTTCGAGCGGCTTCTTCATCTTGTAGTACAAATTAAGATACCCGCCGCCCGCCTCGCAAAGCGTCCGCATGTCAAACTCAAACTGCGGGCGCGAAATGTCGCGCATCTTGCGCCGCAAATAAACCGCCGGACGCTCGTTGTTGAACGCGAGTATCTTCTTCGCGTCGCCCAAACCGTAACGGGCAAGCCACCTCTCCACCATCCACTTGGGATGCGAAAACTCTATCGACAACCGCCCGGCCAAATCCGTCTGAGAATCGGGCAGTTCTATAGCGAACTTATTCTTTATGACATTCCTGAGAACCGCGTTAATAAATCCGGCCCCCGTCGCCGTGTGCAGGTCGCGCTTGGCGAGATTCACCGCCTCGTTGACGGCGGCGTGGTCGGGCACCCTGTCTAAAAACAAAATCTGATAAGCCCCGATCTCAAGTATACGCCTCAGCGCGTCGGACGGCGGCTCGCGCCCGTCTTCAATAAAGGTATTGATAACGTAATCCAAATAAATACGGTTGCGCAACACGCCGTAAACAAGTTCAAAGATAAAGCGACGGTCGCGGTGCTCTATACGCCGACGCGAAAGTATGCGGTCGGCGATGCGCTCGGGGTCGCCCGGGGCGCTGTCAAAGTCGGCGAGAATCCTTTGGACGAGTTGGCGGGTGCTGACCGACGAATCTGGTTTACGGGCATCATTGTCTTTACGGTATTGATCTTTACCGGGCCGATCCCGACGTTGACCATCCCTACGCGAATCATCTTTATGATACGTACTCTTACGATATTCTTTACGGACAGAAGAATCATCCCTGGCCCGTTGATCTTTACGATGATCATCGCCGCGAGCGTCATCTTTACGATATGTGTCTTTGCGATACTCTTTACGGCCGGATTCATCTTTATGATAAGTATCTTTGCGATACTCTTTACGACCTGAATCATCCTTACGATATGTATCTTTGCGATACTCTTTACGGACGGAATCATCCTTATGATAAGTATCTTTGCGATACTCTTTGTGACCTGAATCATCCTTACGATAAGTATCTTTGCGATACTCTTTACGACCTGAATCATCCTTACGATAAGTATCTTTGCGATACTCTTTACGGCCGGAATCATCCTTACGATATGTATCTTTGCGATACTCTTTACGGGCAGCGCCGTCTTTGCGATACCCGCCTCCGCTACTGCTTCTGCCGCCTCTACTGCCGCCCCCCGATCGATCACTGTTCATTCAAGCACCGTTCCTTCAATCACCTCGTGCCCTAGCAGGAACGAGTGGACGTCCATAGTCTGCTTGCCCTCCGGCTTCACTTTGGTTATGCGCAACGCGCCCGTGCCGCATTGGACGTCTATGTAGTCGTTCTCCGCTATCAGGATCGTGCCCGGGGGAGGCGGAGGGTTGGTGCCGCCGCCGCCGCTCGCAACGCCCCATTCTATGTTGACCCGCTTCCCGTTTAAGAAAAAGTACGACCCCGGAAACGGTATGTGGGCGCGCATCTTGTTGAACACATCCTCCACGGGCAGCCTCCAGTCCACACGCCCCTCCTCCTTTGAGAGCTTGGGCGCGGGCGTGGCCTCCGCGTTGTTCTGCTTGACGGAGGCGGCCGTTCCGCTCTCCAGCGTGTCGATGGCCTCCAAAAGCGCGGCGGCGCCCATATCGCTCAACCTCTTGTATAGCTCGGGCGTGGTCTCCTGGGCGCCTATCGGCGTCCTTTTCTGCGTTATGATCTCCCCGGTGTCCACCCCCTCGTCTATGCGGAAGACCGTCACCCCGGTCTCCGCCTCCCCCGCCTCTATGGCCCTGTGTATCGGCGCGGCCCCCCTGTAACGCGGCAGCAGCGACGCGTGGACGTTCAGCGTCCCGAATTTTGGTATGGAAAACACCGATTTTGGCAGTATCCTAAAGGCGACGACGACAAAGAGGTCGGCGTCGAAAGCGGTCAATTCCTTTATAAACTGCGGCGCGGCCACGTCGTCGGGCGTAAGCAGCGGCGCGGACACCCCGCCCTTCTTCACATAATCGGCGATCGGGGTGTCAACCACCTTTAGCCCCCGCCCCTTGGGCTTAGCCGGGGCGCTGACCACGGCAGCCACGCTGTGCCGCGCAAGCAACTCCCCGAGCGCGGGGAGGCCGAATTCAGCCGAACCCATAAAGACGATCTTCATAATTGCACGCCCGTCCAAATAAAATATTAAGCGGCCTCATATAGGCGCCGCCGCCCGCAACCCGCAAATATTAATACGTTATCAATCTTCTTAATATTTCCTAATATAATAATTGGGCGGGCGAAAATCAAAGTTTTTGTAGATAAAACCGATACCGTGGTTTTTAAATGATGCAACGCGACTGTCCCCATCCGTCTCGTCTCTCCGGGATGATTCAGCACCCAACCACCGTCACCCGCTTCCCCTCTACCGTCTCCTCTTTCATAAAAATCTTCTCGTCCCAACTCTTCCCCGGATCCTTGTCGAAGATAACGAGCCATCCGTCGTCCGCACCGACCTTGTCTATGTAGCCGCGTATTTGCGACAGGCTCTCTGAGCGGCTGCTTTCGCTTTGCAAGATTTTCAGTTCGACCGGATATTTATTGCCGTAGTATTCTACGACTATGTCTACCCGCTGTGTACCGGCCGCCGCTTCGCGGAGGACGTGCCCGCCGCCGTTTACAACCCTCTGCAGGAACGCGTGCATGACTAAGTGGGCGGCGGCTTCGTCGTACTCGTAGATATCCTCTTTGTAGCGTTTCCTCCAAATCTCGCTGTTTTGACGCCAGTATTCCTGAAAACCGGTCATCAGAATATCCATGTCTATCTTGCCGTCTTTTATGTATTTCGGTGGAGCGTACTTTTCTCCCGCGTTTTTTATCGACTCTTGCGCTTTCTGCGTCAGCGCCCTGAAGATCAGCTCCGCATAGATGGGGTTTGCCGGTTCGGTGTGGTCACGGTCGTCCCTGATGAGCCCCAAGTCCTTTGTGAACATGTAGTCGTCGTCGCCCCTGTCCGCAACCTCTTCGCCCATTATAAGCGGCTGTATAATCTTGCGGACACGCGATTCTTTGAGCCTCTCCAATAAACTGTCGACGTGCGTCCCGCGCGCCAAGATTATGTTATGAACAGCCTGCTCAGCCATACTTTGCGTGATGGGTACGGCGTAATCCCTATTCGTTAACTTTTCCACGCACTCACGGGCTACGGCGTTCACGAGCCACGGCTGCCCCTGCGTCCGCTCAAAGGCATAATTTACCGCTTGCCGCTCAAATACCTGCCCGGTCTCGGCGGTATGCTGAGCGTAGAGTTCCGCAACCTCGGTCTCGGTGAAGTTCCGCAAAGTAAAGACCTCCGTCACTATATTGAACGGGCTCGAACTCCCAAGCGTCGCGGAATCGGGGCGGATCCTCGCCTTGTAGTCGCGTATGTTCCGCATCCCGACGAGGGCTAAGGAGTGGACGAACTGGGCGCTGCCTCGGCAAGAAACATAGCCGTCCCTAAGCTGCCGCAGGAATGTTATCAGCGTCCCGTTGGACAGGCAGTCGGCCTCGTCAAAGAGTATTACCAACGGCTTGCTTAACGTTTTGCAATAGGCGGTTAGCGAATCCCTGAGCAAACTGGTCACGCCGACACCGCCGCTGTCGGCGGCAAAGCCGTCGGGCATACCGCCGTCTCTGAGGGCTAACCGCAGCCTCTCCACAACTGCCGGAATCCCTTTATCAGGATCGGTAAACACCTCCACCGCCTCCAAGGAACAATATACGGCATAATAATCGCCCGCGGCGTTTATGCGGTCGACTAACTCCAAAAGCAACGTTGTTTTGCCGCTCTGACGGGAAGCGTGCATGACGAAGTACTGCCCCTGATCAATTAAACCCATCAGTTCGCCGCCAATACCGCGTAGCGGATCAAGCATATAATGCTTGCCGGGGACACATGGGCCGGCCACGTTAAAATATCGTTTGGACATATATACGCATAGCCTCTTTTTTTAGGGTGGTGACAGTTTGTACGCGTTGCGCTACATCTGTAAATATAAATTATTGACTGGGCCGCAATGTTAAATAATGCGGTGGAAAGCGCGCCAAACCACAAACGCCCTACTTCACAATGCCGATAGGCGCACGTCCGCCTCATCCGGGATTTGGGGTGGAGGGAGGGGCGCAGGGGCGGGGTTTATGCCCGCACTTGCGGTTGCGGGGGCATAATTACCGCTGTCAGTCGGCAACACAACGCACCGAGAGGCCGTCCCCGACCCCGAGGTAGTAGTGGTACTCGTACACGTAGTCGGATTCGTAGTATATGTTCCGGTAGTAGGAGTAGGAATGCCAACTCTCCTGCGTAGCCGTCCACCAGTAGCCGAGGCCGCCGCCATTTTTGAAATTGCCATCGGAGTCACGGTAGCCGCCGGGCAAGGCCGAAAATCCGAAAACATCCGTACCATTACCATTGTTATTCCAACCGCTCGTCGATTTCAGCGCCTTACCTGCCGTACCGCCTGTTCCGTAATCACCGGTACCCCCGGCAGCCTCAGCTAAAGCTCCCCACTCCTCGCGAGTCGGCAAATGCCAGTTGGTCGGACAAACCGTTAACGCCGTCTCCCAATCGTACAACCTCCCGTACTGATTACAATACGAATCCTCATTGTCATAACACCAACTATTACCGCTACCGTCAAGCGGCTGATAATTCAGATTCTCCGCCATCCACACCTGATCACCTATCCTCACCGCTTTATACCTATGACCGTCTCTGTCGTCGCTGAAACTCATCGTGTCTGCTTGCGGCGGATCAGGCGGTATATCCGTATCCTCAAACACCGCAGTCACCGTCACATTGTGGCTCGGCATTTGAAACTCAAAATTATCTACACCGTTATTAACATACCGTGTATCATAAACAGAACCGTCGTCATATGAAAACGTCCAATACAGAAACGACGACTGCGGTCCATCCTTTCCATTCAAATATATAAATGTCCCCGATGCGTACTGTTCATAAATAACAGTTTCGTTATTTACGCAACTACTAAATACGCAACCGCTGCCATTTACCTTCACCGTAAGAATATATTCCGGCGACGGCGTTCCTATCTCCCTCCTCCAATTCGCAGTCATTATCACGTTAAATTTCGGCATGGTAAACATCGCCGTATCTTCTACGCTATTAAATATCTCGTCTTCAATCACACTAGAAATATTAGGTGTCCATTTAGAAAACACACTATCTCCCGACGCCTTACCGGCATATATCGTAACGATATCATCGGCGCTGTAACGGCCGGAGCCGAAAGAGCCAACCCTGCCGCCCACTATAGTGACATTATACTTCGTCCCCTGATTTGTTCCGGGATCAGTCCCCGGATCCGTCCCCGGCGGATTAACAAAATCAGTATTCCCATTGTCCCCGAAGCTCCCTATAAATCTATCCAAGTGCTCAAAGCTGTTAGGTTCAAGGTTATTATTGCACCCGACGACGGCAATCATGGCGATGGCGATAGCGGCAATCGCCGCAACGCCGACCGCGTACGTAATGGTCTTTTTCATACATCCTCCGTTATAGTTTAAATCCCGCGCCCACCCTAAGCGTAAGACCATGACCCAGCCTTGCGCTTCCGTCAGCGTCTTTTTTCGCTTCTTTTGTTTCATACCAACTGGAGCCTCTCACCCCGTACATCAATTCAAAGCGAAAAAACACGTTTTTGAGGTAGATGTCAAGACCGCCGCCGAACTTTACCCACAGCGCGCTCAACGCGTCGGCGGTATATCCGTCTTCGTTGCTACCGTCGAATATGTATGTGTGTGTTAGTCCGAATTCTAATTTGCCGGACGTTGCGTATTCGTAATCTAACCCTATGATCGGGTATATGTCTACGTTGTAGATAAAGTTGCCGGCAGGCAGGTTGGTTTTTACTAGGCCCGGGTATTTCGCGAACACGCCGATGTTCAGCGCGGAGCGTTGCGTATATGGCAGGTCGATTTGGTTTGGGTCGATATTGTTGGGTGTTTCCCATTTCCCTCCGCCGGTTTGGTAGCCGATTGATCCCGCAAAGTATCCGGCGTCAACGAATAGGTAGGCGCCGAGGGCGTGGTACGGCATTGCCAGCACTTCGCGTCCGTCTTCCCACTGTATTCCGCCGCCGAAGTTGCCGGAATATAACATGCCGCCTCCCACGCTGTATTTTTTCGCGGCGGTTTCGGGGGTTCCGGTTTCGGCGTCCGCTTTTGGCTCGGGTTTCGGTGCCGGCGCGGCGGCTGGCGGCATGTTTTGCGCGGAGAAGGTCGCCGAAAGCTTTTTATCGCCGTCTATAGTAACGGAAACGACCGTCGGGCGGTCTGTCCTTGTAACCGCCGCGCTTGTCCAACCGGTGAAGCGGTAGCCTTTGGCCGGCGCGGCAATTATTAATACCTTCTCGCCTAAGTTGTAGGTTTCCTTATCCGGTTTGCGGGTGACATAGCCGCCGTACGGCGGTAAGGTGTTCACCGTCAGATTGTATGTCGGCCTGATAAAATTGGCGGTCAGCGACTTGTCGCCGTTCATTGTCACCGTCAGGAGGTTCGCCGCGTCTATCGCGTTCGCGGTGTCGCCGGACCAGCCGGAAAACTTGTAGCCGCTATTGGCCGAGGCCATCAGGTTGACGCGGGTTCCGGGGGCGTAGCGCGCCTGATTCGGGTTGCGGGTGACGTAACCGCCGCTTGCCGGGTCGGCGGCGACGGTAACGGCGTATGTTGTTTCCGGCGCTTTCGGGGCGGGGCTTTGCGCCGGGATCTGCGCGGGGCTGAGCGTTGAGCGCGGCGCGGCTGCGCTCTGCGAAGCGGCGAATGTCTTATACATCTCGGCGCAGACTGCCGCCGCTTTTTCTATGAGCTCCGCGATATTTTCGGAGCGGACAGGGTCTGAAGAGGCCATTAGGTTTCCGTTTTCGGTCTCGTATATTTCAACCGACAGCGTGAACCTTGTGCGGAGTTTGCTTATTATCCCGCGCACGATGTAGTCGGCGCCTATTTTTGCTCCGAGCGAGATGACGCAGTTTTCGTCGGCGCACGATTCAAGGACGGCGCTGCCCTGAGCGTATACGGTCTCCGAGGTCATGATGTTGTACTTGCCCCTCGGCAAGTTTTTAACGGCCTCCCGGCGAAGCTCCGCGGTCATCAGCCTGACCTCCGCCGAAGTTATATCGTCCGACGCGCCGGACGCCGCGTCCACCTCCGTCTCAACGACAGCCACGTATTTTACTTGCGCGTACACAGCCGGGGCGGAGGCGAAAAACGCTATTATGAGCGCGAACGTAAGCTTTTTCATCTGAGAACCCCTTATCTTTGGCATCAATGCCCCAGCCGATATCCGCGCATCCGGCAAAGCATATCCGGTTGATACGTTCCGCGCCGCATTTATAATATAAATAATGACTGGGGTATCGGATGGATAAAATGCTCGGCGGATGGCGTTTTTTATCCGCCCATAAATTATTTTTATAAAATGACGACAATAATCGACTTCCACACCCACTTCTTCCCGCCCGAGCTTGCCGAGCGGGCAATCACGCGGCTGATAGAGAACGCCGCGCCGACCATCGCCATGAAGAACCACACCAACGGCACGGTGGGCGGCCTCATAGAGAGCATGAGGGCGGGCGGGATCGACAAGTCCGTCACCCTTCCGGTGGCCACCAAGCCGTCGCAGGTGTCCACGATAAACATGGGCGTCGCCGAAACCGGCTCCGCCTATCCGGGGATAATCCAATTCGGCGCCATGCACCCCGAAATGGAGGGCTTCGAGGCGGAGATCGACTTCTTGGCCGCGCACGGGATAAAGGGGATCAAGCTGCACCCCGAGTACCAATACAGCTACGTCGACGACCCCAAGGCCTTCCCCATGTACGAGAAGCTGGCCTCGGCGGGCCTAATAGTCGTCTTCCACTCCGGCAAGGACCCCGGCCCCTTCACAAACGACCATGCCCTGCCCCCCGCGCTCCGCAAAATCCACGAAAACTTCCCGGCGCTAAAGATGGTCACGGCGCACTTGGGCGGATGGATGGTCTGGAAAGAGGTCGAGGAGACGTTGGCCGGATTAGACATATTCTTCGACACCTCAGCCATCTACAAACTGCTACCGCCGGAAATTTTCGTCCGTATTTGCCGGAAACACGGCATAGAAAAGATCCTATTCGGCAGCGACTCCCCGTGGTACGATCAAGGATACGGCGTAGAGTGGATAAAGCGCAGCGGTCTGAACGATACTGAAATAGAGGCTGTTTTCGGCGGTAACGCAGAAAAGTTACTAGGATTATGTTGACGTTGCGACGCGAAGCGGCGCATGTTTATCGACGGGGCGTTGCGGGGCGGAGCCCCGCAGGGTGGGTAGCGGAAAACAAAATGGCGAAGCCATTTTGGTTGGAGCGAGGGAGGGCGCAGCCCTCCCCTTAAACGAATTTGACTTTAATAATTTGACTTTGACTTTAAATAAAAAAGGACTCAACATTATGGGCTTAACTGCCGGTATAGTCGGCCTCCCCAACGTCGGAAAGTCTACAATATTCAACGCCTTATGCTCCGGCTCCGGCCACGCAGAAGCTGCCAACTACCCCTTCTGCACCATTGACCCCAACCACGGCGTCGTCCCGGTGCCCGACGAGAGGCTCGCCCGCATAACCGCCGTCATACCGACCGACAAGATCGTCCCGGCCTACCTCGAACTCTTCGACATCGCCGGACTGGTTCGCGGCGCCAGCAAGGGCGAGGGGCTCGGCAACCAGTTCCTCGGCCACATAAAGAGCGTGGACGCCGTAGTCCACGTGGTTCGCTGCTTCGACGACGGCGACGTCGTACACGTGGACGGCGGCATCGACCCGCTGCGGGACATCTCCACGGTCGACACGGAGCTTATGCTCAAGGACTTCGAGACCGCCGAGAAGGGGCTGACGCGCGTCTCTAAGGCCGCCAAGACGGGCGACAAGGAGATGAAGGGGCGGCTTGCCGTCTACGAGAAGGTACACGCGGCGCTCGGCAAGGGCGTCCCGGCGCGTAAGGCGCTCGACGCGGAGGAGCTCGCGGTCGTCTCGGACATGCACCTTTTGACCTCGAAGCCCGTCCTATACGTCACCAACGTCGGTGAGGACGACTTGCAGGAGGATAACAAATACGTGAAAGCCGTCGCCGAACACGCGGCGGGCGAGGGGGCCTCTTACGTGAAGATTTGCGGCAAGGCGGAATCGGAGATATCGGAACTTCCGCCCGAGGAGCGCGCCGACTTTTTGGAGAGCTTGGGCCTGACGGAACCCGGGCTGAACGTCTTGGCGCGGGGCATATATAAGCTGCTGGGCTTGGAGACCTTCTTCACCGCCGGCAAGGAGGAGAATCGCGCCTGGACGATCCACGCCGGAGCCACCGCGCCGCAGGCCGCCGGCGTAATACATACCGACTTCGAAAAGGGATTCATCAGGGCGGACGTCTACTCGCTTGCCGACCTCGAAACGTACAAATCCGAGGCCGCGATAAGGGCTGCCGGAAAGATTCGGTCAGAGGGGCGGGAGTACGTCGTGAGGGACGGGGACATCATGTTTTTCAAGTTTAACGTTTGATTGCAATTTTGAATCCGCGAGTGATTTCGATTTAAAATGAGAGAACGTCGCCCAAGATTATCCAAGGCCTAACATCGGTGGGGGAAGACCGACGGGCCGCCCCGGGCGACGCCTCTTGTTTTCAAACTCAGCCCCGTAACTTAAATGAGAGAACGTCGCCCAAGATTATCCAAGGCCTAACATCGGTGGGGGAAGACCGACGGGCCGCCCCGAGCGACGCCTCTTGTTTTCAAACTCAGCCCCGTAACTTAAATGAGAGAACGTCGCCCAAGATTATCCAAGGCCTAAACATCGGTGGGGGAAGACCGACGGGCCGCCCCGAGCGACGTCTCTTGTTTTCAAACTCAACCCCGTAACTTAAATGAGAGAACGTCGCCCAAGATTATCCAAGGCCTAAACATCGGTGGGGGAAGACCGACGGGCCGCCCCGAGCGACGTCTCTTGTTTTCAAACTCAACCGTAACGAAAATGAGAGAACATCGCCCAGGATCTCCAAGGCCTAACATCGGTGGGGGAAGACCGACGGGCCGCCCCGGGCGATGCCTCTTTTTCCAAACTCAACCGTAACTTGAATTAGAGAACATCGCCCGGAAATTCCAAGACCTAACATCGGTGGGGGAAGACCGACGGGCCGTACCGAGCGATGCCTCTTTTTCGAGCGTTACCTTGCCTCATATTGCCCCCCATCTACGACCGACGCTTGAAAGGCATGCGCATACGGCGCGGCGACTGTCAGTGTTAACACCAACAAAATCAGCAACTTAACTAAGCTTTTCGTTTTCATGGTAATCCCCCTTTTTTTACTGTCGTTTATTGTTTTTTCGGGGGCCTCATTGCCCCCTCACTTTTAATGTTAGGGGTTATCGGCCTGAAAATCAAGAGATAAAATACCTTTTTTATTAACTTTTCTTTAAATGGCGTTTTTGAGTTAAATAATGGTGTTTTTGGGGTTGCATCAAAAAAAAATCCATTTATAAGTACGGCGACAGTTATTTTTGTATATTATATATAACGGCCTTACCAAAGGAACCCGCTTTGGCCTTTTTCAGCGATCTGCACCGCGCCATCTTCGACGCCCGTTTCTACCGTGAGGCCATCGGACGGTCTTGGGGGCGCGTCGCCCTATTTATGGTTAAACTGCTCGTCCTAACCTCTTTAGTGTCCGGCTTCGCCAAGGCCTATTACTTCGTTCACTCGGAACGCGGGATCGCGACGCTTGTGGGCGCGCTCTTCGGCGACATGGAGATCCGGGACGGGCGGCTTCTGACCAACCGCGATCAGCCGTACACGATATCCGGGAACGCTCTCGCCACGCTCATGGACCGCTTGGCCGGATACTCGCGCTTCTTTGACCGGTTGCCGGACAACTTCCTTGTCGTGGACACACGCACGCCGCCCGAACCGTACGCCATAGGACTGTCGGCGCCAGCCGTCGTGCTCAAAGAGGCGACCGTGGAATTTGTGAATATGCGCATAGAGGTGCCGTACGCGGCGCTGATCGGCAAAAAAAACCTTAAATTAACGACGGAGGCCGTACAGGAGTACTTAGACGCCAACAAAGGCTACGCGGCGGCGCATTTCATCATAATCAGCCTATTCTTGGGCTTCTTTTCGATTACGCTCAGCGCCGTCTTCCTGTCGCTCGCCGCCTACATATTCAGCACCGACCGCTCAGGCGGCTACGGGTTCTTCCTACGCATCGCCTGCTACTCGGTCACCCCCGTGACGCTCGGCGCCGCGCTCGTCTCTCTTAGCGGGGTGAGCGCCGAATGGACGTGGCACATTTTCATCGTAATATCGACGATCATCATGTTCCGGGCAATGGCGAACAGCACGCTCGACAAAGCGTCCGGTGAAAAGAGCGAGGCGCAACCATGAACAACGTGCTGAACGTGGAGAGAAAAAAGGGCGACCCCGAACACTTGGACGGACGGGTAATCGTGTACGCCAAGATCGACATGGACCCCGCCGAGTTCATAACCATGAAGCATCCGGTGGCCTCTATGGTGCACGGCGGACTGCTCGCCGTACAGGGCAACTACAAGGAGCAAAACAGCCTGCGAGACTTCCTTATATCGGAGATGGGCATACCGCTCGACGGCGACGGGTTGAGCGAGGGGCTCAAAGAGATGATCGAAAGTATGGACGGATTGGAGTCGGCGCTCGATCCGCAAAAACTGCGCGAGCGGCTTGAGGACATGGGAGAGTTCGAGGAATTCATCCCCACCCCCGCCAAAGTAGTCCCGTTCCACACCGAGCAGGAGATATTAGATCAACCGGGCGACATATACTTCGCAGGTTCTTTTAAAAAAGTAGGCAACGCCGTACTCGGAATCAACGCCGTGCCCATAATGTATCAAGCGATATTCCGCGAACAGCAGATGCAGCAGCTGCAAAACGAGATAGACTCGCTCATCACCCAAATAGAGTGGTGCGAACCGACCCCCGTAACGATCACCACACCCGGCGTCAACCCGGAGGAACTCTTGCTGAAAGAGTACATCCCGTCCATGCTATACCAACGCGTCGACAAAATCGGCTTCATTAAGGCGCAAAAACAGTTCCGAGCGTTCATGACCGGATACAGATTCATAGACGACGTGGACGCGATAATATCGCTGATATCAAGAGATAAAGAGCCAAGGCCTGTGGAATCTAGGCTTTTGGAATTGTACGCTAAAAAGATCGCCATGGTGCAAACGGAAGACTTTTCAGGCTTGGAGACAGTGCGTAAAGAGATCGAGCACTTGAAGGAATCCTTGTAAACAAATCATAACTCGTTGTAAAATATAGCCGATACAACGTACGGCTGTTGATGGATAGGAGTGTGAAATTGTAAAAAATATGTTGCTATAGCAAAAATTATTGTTATATTATATACTATAGCGGGGGTACCGCTTATTTAAGGAGGATTTATGCCTATATCGAAAAATAACCGTATCTCGGTGAGCGCTTGCTCACTGTGTCTATTGACGGCTGTCCTGATACTCGTCAGCCTCAGATCCGGCGCGTCCGCCCAATCCGACGTGGGGCTCAAGGATGTCTACGCGAATCACTTCCGTTTCGGCTCGATACTAAACGGGACGACCGTGAATAACAGTACCATGAAGTCGTTGGTGCTCAGGGAATTCAACAGCATTACTCCTGAAAACGAGCTAAAGCCCGACGCTACCATTGTCGCAAGCGGATCCACAGATGACAATGTGAAGGTTCAGTTAAACAACGGGGCAAAAGCCATTCTGCAATTCTGTCAAGACAACAACATTCCGGTGCGCGGGCACACGCTTGTGTGGCACAGCCAAACTCCGGAATGGTTTTTCAGGACAGGTTTTACCGGCAGCGGCGCGGTGGTGAGCAAAGCAATTATGAAAAAACGCATGGAAAGTTATATAAAAAATATGTTTGCCCTCATAAAAAGCAGCTATCCGAGATTGAATCTTTACGCTTACGATGTTGTTAACGAAGCCGCAAGCGAAAGCGGCGGTCCCAGAACAGCGGGTAACGGCGACGGCAAATCCATGTGGGTTCAAGTATATGGCGATAATTCCTTTATAGAGGAGGCCTTTACTTTCGCCCGCCAATACGCTCCCGCGACAACTAAACTGTTCTATAACGACTACAATGAATATATAGGGGCAAAAATGAATTATATCGCAAATTCAATAGTAAAACCGCTCAAACAAAAAGGGCTTATAGACGGAATGGGAATGCAATCTCATCTTGACGTAAGGACGGGAACCCCATACCCAAGCGCATCTGATTACGGAAAAGCTATAACAACCTATAAGGATTTAGGCGTTGAGATTCATGTATCGGAATTGGACGCGACCGTTACCGACGGCAATGAAAGCTATTTTCCGGCACAAGCAACGTATTATAGAGATATAATGAACCAGATTCTCACCAAGGGCGGCAGCGCTGTTACAGCCGTTGTAGTTTGGGGCATCCGAGACGATCAATCTTGGCGCAGCAGCAGAAAACCGTTGCTTTTCAACGCTTCCGGCAATAAGAAAGCCGCTTATACTTCCGTATACAATCTCATCCCTCAGTCGGACTGGGGCGATGGTAACAACCCCAGTGTCGGCGGGGGTACAAGCGGCGGCAACACCAACATAAGCGTAACGTGCAACGTAGATAACCTCAACGCGAGTTACGTTGCCGGGAGTAACGTCCCAAGACCGAACGTGAGTTGCGGGGCCAACGGGGGTGCGGCGGGAGCGGCCTCATTCAGCATTAACGGCGCGGCTATAGACGGATGGAGTTCTCCGGGCAGCACACAGGCCCTATACAATACCGGCACAAGGACCGTTACGTTAAACAGCCTTGAATGCGGCGGCGTCAACGTAACCCCTCCGACGCCGGTAACCTGCGGCAGTATTGAAGTCACGGCGGGTCAAACAACTTCAGTCTCGAACGACGGCAAGACTTACGTTCGTAAACCATTCTCTATAAACACGCGCGGAAAAACGTTGTTTATAACGGCGGCCTCGCCTACCGTTGTGGAAATCTACAACATTAAGGGAGGCAAAGAGGCAAGTCTGAATGTAACCGGCGCGACGCATACTGTAAATTTATCTTTACCCGACGGCGTATATTTTGCCAAAACGCACGGAACGCCGAATGTGAAGTTCGTAATAAAGTAAACGTGGGTTCGCTATTATGAAAAACGTCTTTCGTTGTCCGGGGCGGCCCGCGCCGCCCCGGCGCCCTTAGCGACAATCTCCACCGGAAGCGGCGAAAGCCGCCGAGCGATACTTTCCAACAATTCTATGGGCGCAGGCGTCAACGTCTCGCGCGTCCCCTTCCTGTCTAAGCTGTTCAACTGAACAAGCGTAGGATTTATCCGAGCAATAGCCTCCTTAAACAGCGCGATCTCCCCGTCGCCGTCGTTGATACCCGGCGCGATGAAGACCTCAAGCCACATCTGCCCATTATACTCCTTAGACAGCGCCGTCAGCGCGTCGATAATTCCCGCGCAGTCAAGCCCGGCGACCGGGACGTTGATCTCGCGAAATACCTCGTCCGTAACGGCGTCGAGCGAGGGAAGGATCAAATCGCACGGCAGTATCTCCTCCCGCAAACCGCGATCCCCAAGCAGCGTGCTGTTCGTGAGCAACGCCAATTTTTGCGACGGGAAACGCTCTTTGAGACGCTTGATGATCCGCCCCAACCCGCTGTGCAGCGTAGGCTCGCCGCTGCCGCCGAAAGTCACGTAGTCCGGCGGCGGGGTGTTTGACAGATAATCGTCAATCTCGTTGATAACGGCGTCGGTATCGATGTACTCACGCCTCTCGATTGTGTGAACGGTAGTCGCGCCGCACTCGCAGTAGACGCAGTCGAGCGAACAAGTCTTGTGCGGCACCATATCGACACCCAAGGAATTTCCCAAGCGACGGGAGCGGATGGGGCCGTAGATGTGGTTGCGGATCTTCTTCATAAGGCAATCCTTTTCCGTAATTAACGCGTTCGCGATTATTTTTAATATACTTTATGCGTAGGCAGGTTTCAAGGAATATTGTGTTTTTTTTAATCATAAAAAAAATTGCAAAATATTGAACATTATAGTATATTATATAGGTGGGTATCGGCAATGATTATGATTTTATAGAATAATAAACCATTTTATAGGGATGATTGTTATGATCTCGAAATCTAAACCACGGTTAATAACTGTCTTGGTTGCTGTCGTCATATCGTTTTCGACAGTATCGGCGCAGGGTGGCGGTATAGCGCAAATTCCGGTTATTGTCACTCATCCGCAAAGTGTAACGCTGTGGGAGAACGAGTGGGATACGTTGTTTGTGGACGCGGTATCAAGCGATGGCGGTACGCTGACTTACCAATGGTATAGAAGCTTGACTGAAGATAATTCTGAAACAACCATACTGTGGTCGAACGCGACGGAAAGGACTTTTCCTGTAGGCTGGGGCACGGATACGTTGTACTTCTTTGCGCTCGTAACAAACACAACGCAAGAGGGTAGCGCATCGGTGAAAAGCAATGTGGCTCGGGTGGCGAGCAGAGGGGTAAGCTCCCCGTACATAACGGCCAATCCGCAAAATGCGTCGGTAGGAATAGGTGAAGAGGTAACATTGTCGGTCTCGGCGTCGTTGATCGGCGACGGTAGGTTAAGCTATCAGTGGTTGCGCAATACGAACCTAAACGATAGATGGGAGGGTATCGATGGGGCAACGAACTCAAGTTATGTTCCTGATGTAAGCAAGGCAGGAACGCTTTATTACCGCGTGTTGGTGACGAATACAAACGATGAACATACGGCGTCAAGTACTAGCTATGCCGCAACTGTCACGGTAGCGGATGCGGGTAAAGTCAACGCCAAGTTTCCGATAGTATCGGGGCCTAACAGCGTAGAAATATGGACGTTTGGGGATCCCACTGTACTGTCGGTGGAAGCGGAATCACCGGATGGCGGTACATTGAGTTATCAATGGTACAAAACACCGTACACAGCGTACAATGAAATCAATATAGCCGGGATAGCTATTGATGGAGCAACAGAGGCGACGTTTGATCCGGGATTGGAGTCGGCTGGATCAATAATGCAATCGCCGACCCTTTTCTATGTCGAAGTAACGAACACAAACACTCAGGTCAACGGCGAACCGACAGCGGTGACAAGAAGCCGAATGGCGCATTTGTCAATGCCGTTGTCAGTGCCGCCGGCAATTAACGCCATACAAACTTACGATCGCGTAATCCCGCATACAGACACAAACACGGGAACGGCGACAATCGCGCCGGCGGGCCATTTTACCGCCGAATTCACGGCGGGCCCGAATCCGGTTGTCAGAAATCGCGGCGCCATCGCGTTCTTTCATCAGGGCAAGCGTATAAAAGAGGCGGCGCTGGTTATATACGACGCATCCGGCAACTTTGTCAAAAAGGTCGCCGTCAGCGACAAAACCGCGAGCGAGCAATCACGCCGTCGGATAGGTTCGTGGGACTTGACCGACAAGAAAGGCCGCTCTGTACCGGCCGGTACATATTTGGCGAGAGGCGTACTCAAAACACCCGACGGCAAGCGCGTGAAAGTGTCGGCGGTCTTTGGCGTTCAATAATACAATTTCAACGCCTTAGCGACCGCAAGCGCCGACAGCTGCCCCGGGACTATGGGCTTTCTCAGGTAGCCGTAGACAAAGAGCGAGCCGAAGAGCGGCGCGACGACGCGGCTGATCTTGCCCACGTCGCCCATTGCCATAGTAACAATCGGAACCCCGCACTCCTCGGTAAACCTCATCAATCGCGTGACGTCGGAGGCGGTTCTCGCCATTGCGGCGATCTTTACTATCCCGGCGCCCTGCGCTATAGATCGTTTAACAATATCCTCAAGCCCCGGCATATCAGGCGTCGAGTTGAAATCGTGCTCGGAGACCATTATTATAGTTGAAGAACCCGCGATACCCTTTACGACATCGCGCCACTCCGGTATGCCCAGTTCAACGTCTATTATATCAACATGCCTTGATAACGATATCAACCAGTCAATCCGATTCGCGCGGTTGTAATCCGTCTCCCTTATCGTCCCTATCAACGGCGACCGTATCACCCCTTTGATCATATTGATATAGGCGACGACCTTGTCAATCGGCTTGTTGAACAAGTCGGCGCGAATCTCGAAGATATCAATGCCGCCGGCGGCGAACTTCTGGAGACGCGCTATCGGCATCGGTTGGTCAATTATGCCAACCACACGCGGGACCGTCCCCAACGTTATATTTTTGATTTTAATGGCAGCCATAATGGTTAATACCTTTTTATAGATTCATTGTATTAATATACGTTATTTGGCGTTGATTGACTTCGTTTTATTGATTATATCATTAACGACAAGCCCGGACAATATAAACCCGAATACGCCGGTTACGCATACCAAAGAGCCGTTTAGCGCCCTGTTAGTAGGCTCGATTATTGCCGTGCCCGCGTTATCATCACCAACATTATTATCCGTATCCACACCGTCAAAACCGTCAACAACATTATCATCATAATCGGCATTGACAGAATCGCTCTCGGCATTAATACTGTCGTCATTAACAAAAGTCCATTCATCGCTCCAAACGCAGAGAAAATCCCCCTCAAACCCACGCTTCCTGAGCCTTTTGCGGACGAACCGCCCCAACTTGCACCTATCCGACTTCCAAATAGAGCTGACCCGCACCCGCGTGGCATCCACCTTGCAAGCCGCCCCGAGCGCCGAGAAGAGCGTGGCCCCGGCGCCGCAGGCGTTGATTATCAGCTCTACCTTGCTTGATAAACTGTCTATCGCGTCTATAACGTAATCGTACCCGCCCAAGTCAAACTCGTCCCGAACCTCCCAGCTATACACCCTCCGCAACGCAGTAATCTCCGCGTCCGGATTTATCTCACGCAACCGCTCGCCCAAAACCTCAACTTTGGGCCTACCAACGGTAGTTGACGCAGCCGGAAGCTGCCTATTAATATTGGACGGGTTGACTACGTCGGAATCGACTATCATCAACTTCCCTATCCCCGACCGCACCAACCCTTCAGCGCACCAACTGCCAACGCCGCCAACACCAAAAAGGGCGACGCTAGTCCTATTTAAAGCTTTGAGGCAGTTGGGGCCTACCAAGAGTTCTAATCGGCTGAATGG
>JAITFI010000003.1 GCA_031281485.1 Chitinispirillales bacterium
ATATAAAATCAAAATCAAAGTCAAAGGCTTTTTTCTTTTGACGTTGACTTTATATGCGGGGTTTAGCCCCGCATATCCTATGAAAGGGCGCGATTTATCGCGCCCTTTCGTCTAAAAAAGATTTTAAAGACTTTGATTTTTAAAGATTAAAAGGATCAAAAAATGTTTATAGACGAGACAACAATCGAACTAAAGGCCGGAGACGGCGGCAACGGATGCCATTCCTACGAGCGGCAGAAATACAAGCCCAAAGGCCGGCCTGACGGCGGCGACGGGGGACGGGGCGGGCACATCTATCTCTCCGGGTCAAAGCAGATCCACACGCTGCAAGACGTGGCATACCGCCGGCGTTACAAGGCGGAGCGCGGCGCGCACGGCAAGGGGAAGAACCAGACCGGCAGAAGCGCGGAGGACGTCGTGATCCCCGTACCGTTAGGCACAATCGTCTACGACGACGCCACCGGCGAGATGCTGCTTGACTGTTTGGTCGAAGGCCGGCAAGAATTAGTCGCGAAAGGCGGACGCGGCGGTCGGGGGAACGCGGCGCTGGCCTCCTTCCGCGACCCGAACCCGCAGTTCTGCGAACCGGGCAAGCCGGGCGAGGAGAGGAAGCTGAAGCTGGTGCTGAAGGTGCTGGCCGACGTGGGTCTGGTCGGGCGGCCAAACGCGGGGAAGTCTACCTTCCTATCGCGCATCTCCCACGCCAGACCGAAAATCGCCGACTACCCGTTCACAACCAAGGAACCGCACCTCGGCATAGTCAGCAGCAAAAGCGGGCCGTTCGGGTCGTCTTATGTGGTGGCGGACATTCCGGGGCTGATAGAGGGGTGCCATGAGGGGAAGGGTATGGGGATACGCTTTTTACGGCACATAGAGCGGACGGGCGTGCTGGCGGTCATGGTGGAGGCGGGGTCGGAGGATCCGCTCGGGGACGCGGAAGTACTTTTGAACGAGCTGACGCATTACAGCGAACTGCTGGCGGGGAAACCTAAGTGCTTTATTATGACTAAGACGGATTTGATCGGCGAGGGGTCGTCTGACATAAAGATTCCCGACGGGTGGCTGGGAATGTCGGCTGTTACGGGGGACGGGGTCGATAAGGTGCTTTTGGAATTGGAGAAGATGCTGGCGGGATCGAAATCTTTGTAATCTTAAAATCAAAAAAGGGGCGGCCACATGGGGCCGCCCCTACGTCATCAATACAATCAACCGTTACCTACATCCTCCGGTCGGGCACGGCGCCGGTTGGTATGTGGATCGGCCGTTGGCCTGATTGGCATACATAGAAGCGGCCAAGCCCTTCGGGATCTCTTCGCTGCAGATGTTCCCGCAAGTGGTAGTCGGCCAAGCGCTGCCGTTGGTCTCTATCCTGAACACCCTGAAGTCGCCGCGCTCATACCCTTGGAAGGAGTTGTGATAGAAACTCCTATTATCATCCTTACCCGTCACAACGTACAGATAATCGGTTGTATATCCGGTTGAGTGCGTTACGCGCAGAAATGTGTTGTTGACCGTAAACCAACTGCCGTTGGTGAGCATAACCCGGCTTCCGCCCTGATTAACGGTAAACCGGAATTCATCGCTGTCTACGTCTTTTCTGTAGTGGTGCACACCTCCGGCGGCAGTGTTGTTCTGGAACCACCCCTTGGTCGCCCCGCCGTCGAGCAACCGCGGATCCTGTTGTTTAGCCGACGCCGGTATGTTGGCCATGTCGTACATTTTGTCTTCCGGCGCGCTGGCTAAAACGCTTAACGCCGTACCGGGAATGTTGGGCTTCGTTACGTCGAAAGTCTTCGGTACCCTCTCGAACCTTCCGATAGTGTTGGCGCCCTCCGCGATAAGCGAAACGTGGTCGTTATCAACAAATATATACGCGAGCTTAGGCCTTACCGTGTCTCTGGCGCTGGTGGGGGCGATCCTAAAAGCGAAATTGTTCACCGTGTACCATTCGCCGGAAGACCCTATCCCATTAGACGTCATTAGCTGCGGTCTGCCGCCGTTATAAGAAAATATCATACCCATTACCGCAGCGCCGTCCTCCCATACCTTAATTATATTTCTCATATCCCCGCTCGTGAATCCGCCCGTCCACTCGTAGTCATCGCCGGTAATCCACCTTTTGTCGCGGTAAGAGTTCTCATACTCTCCGTCGTACATCTTCGGAATGTGGATATCGCACATCGGAACCATGCCCGGCGGGTAGTCAACATCAGCCGAGAGAGCCAAGCGCAGCGCCGGGCCTTTGCCCTCAATTGAGCGGATGAGACGCCCCGTTATGGCGTCTTTGGTTCCCTGAGCGTCGCGCCGCGTCTTCTGGGTGTGCGACCCGCTCCCCGGCCCTACGGGATCGGTTCCGCCCATATGCGTACTGCTCCAAGAGTTATACGCCCACTCTTCGCCGGTTCCGATCTTTTCCAACTTGTCTTTATGCTTTTTGGCCGCGTACTCCCACTCCGCCTCGGTCGTCATACGATACCGCCTGCCTGTCAGCTGGCTTAACTTGCAAGTGAACTCTATGGCGTCATACCAGTCTATGCACGTGCAGGAACCGCTGGAACTGCCATAGCAATCCGACGGCGTTACGCCCATCACGGCTTTATACAGGGCTATAGTCACCTCGGTTTTCCCGATAAAATAGTTGCTGACCTTCACGCCGGGCACGGGTGTTGCGTCGGACGGGCAATCGCTGCTGTTCGCCGCCTCGCATCCGATAGTAAATTCACCGCCCGGTATGTATACCATATCAAAAGACACTCCGGCCACCGTTTCCCTTAAGTCCGCTTTGGGGGTGGCCGTGGGTGTTTTCAGGGTTATAGTATGCTTTGCGTTGCCCAGTCCTTTCACGGGTTCAAAGTTGTAGGCGCTGTCGATATACCCCGAAGCCGAGACGGTTACCGCCCAATCGCCGACCGCCGCCGCCGCGCTCTCTTTCGCAAGCGTCTTGGATGTTGAGTTGCTTTCGCTTGAGAACGACACGCTGATATCAATGCTTCCTCCGCGGTGGGTTACACGGGAGGAGAAAGCGTTACCGTCGCTCCCTTTAACCGACAGCAGATAGACGCCCGACGTTAAGTCCCGACGCGTTATGCTCAATCCCTTTTCCGCCGCGGACGCCTGACCGCGCAGCACACGCTTTCCGTTTACGGTGTACAGGGAAATCTCGGCGCTTTTGTAAGAGTGCCCGGAGAGCTTGAGGGCGACCTTACCGGCGTGGTTGCTGACGACCGCCGGGGCGTTCAACCGCCCTTGCGCCCCGCTTAACACGCCGACACCGCCGACGTCGCCAACGTCGCCGCCGCCGCTACCGCCGACGCTACCGGCCGGCTTGCCCATTGAGGCCGAAAGCGGAATGGCCAGCGTGGTTTCGGAATTCATCGTAACGTCCTGCTTCAACATCAGAACGGAACCTTTCACGACCTTGACCGTGGCGTTGGTATTGACGACGACGAACGGCACGTACGCCGTGTCCACCGTCTGCGCGGACAACACGCCCGCCACGGAAATCACGACCGCGCAGACCGTCGGAAACATCCATTTTTTTATCTTCGTGCCCATAAGCACTCCTTTTTGTTGAAATTATTTAAAAAAATGGCGGGTTTTTAACCCGCCACTACAACGTCAAACCATGGCCTAAATTACCTGCAACCGCCCGCCGGACAAGGCGCCGGGACAAATGTTGATCTGCCGTTGGCCATGGTGGCATATATCGAAGCGCCAAGGCCCTTAGGTATCTCTTCGCCGCATAGGCTGCCGCAGCTTGTTGTAGGCCAAGCGTCGCCGTTGGTCTCTATCTTGAACATCCTGAAGTCGCCGCGCTCATACCCCTGGAAAGAGTTGTGATAGAAGGTCCTGTCTGATGTCACGGCGTACAGATAATCGCATGTATATCCGCCCGAGTGCGTTACGCGCAGGAATGTTTTGTTGACTGTAAACCACGTGCCGTTGGCAAGCATTGTACGGCCCATACCCGGCTGATTAACGGTGAACCGGAACTCGTCAAGGTCAACGTCTTTTCTGTAGTGGTGCACACCGCCGGCGGCGCTGTTGTTCTGGAACCATCCCTTGGTCGGCCCCCCGTCAAGCAATCGTTCATCCTGCATTTTTGCCGACGCCGGTATATTGGTCATGTCGATTATCTTATATTCGGTTTCAAAATTCGTCTGCGCTCTGGCTAAATCCTCCCCGCTCTTTAGATTGGATACGGCAGGTTTATCAACGTGGCTCGCGTCCTCCTTTATTATCCTGCCGATATATGCGCCGTTCTGGTAACTCATATCGGAAATAAGGGAGGCGTCTTTTAAAGTAACGAAAATATACCCGTATTTTCTGACGGAACCGGAATTCGGGACAAACACGAAGGCCATGTTGTTTGAAGTGAACCATTGACCGACAGTGCTGCCGAATCTCGCGGTACCGTCCTCCCAAACCCTAATATCAAGGCTGCCTATCGCCGTCGCGCCTGACGGCGTCGCCCACCTCTTGTCGCTACCGGTGACCCACCGCATATCGCGGTAAGAGTTCTCCGGTTCGGCGCCCAATTCCGGGGGGATGATATCGCACGTCGCGGGCATACCGGGCGGGTAGTCCATATCCGCCGAGATCGCCAAGCGCAGCGCCGGGCCTACGCCCTCGATTGAACGAATGAGACGTCCCGTTATGTTGTTGTCGTTACCCACATTAGCGTCGCGCCGTGTTTTCTGAGTGTGTAATTTTTCTAATGAACCATTGTCCCCTATGGGATCGGTTCCGCCCGAATGCGTGCTTTTCCAAGAGTTATACGCCCATTCCTCACTGTTGCTGCCGATGTTCTTCAAACTGTCAAGGTGCTTTTTCGCCGCGTACTCCCATTCCGCCTCGGTCACCATACGATACTTCTTGCCTGTCATCTGGCTCAGCTTGCAAGCGAACCCAATGGCCTCATACCAAGTCATGTGCGTGGCGGAACTGTTGTTTTGGGCGTAATTAGGCAAACCGTCGCTGCCCATCACGGCCTTCCACAGACCGTTCGTCACCTCGGCTTTACCTATAAAATAGTTGCTGACTCTCACGCCCGGTAAGGCTTTCGCGTCGGACGGGCAGCCGCTGCTCTTCTCGCATCCGATAGTAAATTCGCCGCCCGGTATGTATACCATGTCAAAAGTCACGCTGCCTACAGTCTCCTTGAAGGAGGCCTTGGTTACTCTCTGTGATTGGCGCAGGGTTATGGTCTGCTTTGGATTTTGCCCTTTATGAAGTTTAAGATAAAAAATACTGTCATTGTACCCCGGGGCCGTAACGGATACATGCCACTCGTCATCCGCCATGCTCTCCTTCGCCAGCTGCCGGGCGGGTGAAACGGCTTCGTTTACGAAGGCCACATTGATATCCAAGCTCCCGCCTAGGTGGGTTACGCGGGACGAGAGAGCGTTGCCGTCCGCCCCTTTGACAGACAACAAATAGACACCAGCCGTTAAATCCCGGCGAGAGACGCTCTGCGCCGCGGACGCCCGACCGTACAACACCCGCTTCCCGTTCACGGTGTATAGAGAAATATCCGCGTTCTTGTACGATTGCGCGGACAGCCTGACGGCGACCTTTCCATCACGGCCGCTGACGATTCCCGGAGCGCCGGCATGCCCGCGCGCCCCGCTTAACACACCGGTATTGCTCCCCGACAAAAAAGACACCATCGGAACCGCTAAGGTGACTTCAGCCCCGGCCGCGGCGTCTTTTGACGTCACCTCGCCGCTTTTTATGGCTTTGACCGTGGCGGCCACGTTGACCTGAAACGGGACTTTCGCCGTGTCCACCACTATATGCTGTGCGGACACGACCGCCGCCGTGAAAATTACGACCGCGAAGGCCGCCGGAAATATCCGGTTTTTAATCTTAGTGCCCATGAGCACCCCTTTTTTTGGGAAGTTTTTGAGTTTAATCCTATACTATATAATATAATCAAATTTAAAGAAAAGGGCGGGATTTTAAGCCCGCCCTTGCAACATCAATAAAAAAACGCGTTACCTGCAACCGCCGGTCGGGCACTTCGCCGGCACAAATGTGGATTGCCCCTTTTCCCTATCGTTGACATACATCGCCGCGGGAGCCACATCCTTTGGAATCTCTTCGCCGCAAATGTTGCCGCAGTTAGTTCTGGGCATACTGGCGTTGTCAACTTTCTTGAACATCCTGAAGTCGGCGCGCTCGTACCCCATAAAGGAGTTGTGGTAGAAAGTACCGTCTTCCGCCACAGTGTACAGATAATCGGCTATATATCCGGTTCTATCGTGTATTACGCGCAGGAACGTGTTGTTGATTGTAAACCACTTGCCGGCGGCCAGCACGGCGGCCCGCTGACCTGCTTGATTGACGGTGAAGCGGAATGCGTCAAGGTCAACGTCTTTTCTGTAGTGATGCGCACCATTCATGGAAGTATTGTCTTGGAACCATCCCTTGGCCGCGCCGCCGTCTAACAACCTGGAATCCTGTTTATAAGAAGACGTTATCGCCGCCGCCGTCTTCGGTAAGCTTTCCATATCCACCATCTTATATTCATCCGCAAACTTGGTCTGCGCCTCGGCTAAGTCCTTGCCGCTCTTTAAGCCGGATACGGTGGGTTTGGTACCGGTCGCGGCCTTCTTTTCAAACCTTCCGATGTAACCGCCGGCCGACATCATGCGGCCCTCGCCTATGACCGAGCCTTGTTTATCGTCTAAGAAGATATACGGGTATTTTACGGGAGTACCCGAACTTGGAACAAATACGAAGGCTATGTTGTTTGAAGTGAACCACTGCCCGACAGTGCTGCCGAGTTTCGCGGTACCGTCTTCCCAAACCTGAAGATTAAAATCGCCTATCGCTATTGAACCCGTTCCCCACTTGAAACTGTCGCCTGTTATCCAACGCGGGTCGCGGTAAGAGTTAGCCGGTTCGCCGCCCAGCACCGGAGCGTGGATATCGCAACTCGGAACATAGCCCGGCGGGTAAGCCATATCAGCCGAAACAACCAAACGGGTTGCGGGGCCTATACCGTCTATTGAACGGATTAAGCGCGATGTTACCCTGTCGGAACCCTCGGAATCCGCGTCGCGCCGCGTTTTCTGAGTGTGCTGGCCGCTTGAGGGTCCCACAGGGTCTGTTCCGCCCGAATGCCTATCGGCGCTCCAAGAGTTATATGCCCATTCTTCGCCCTGCATGCCGTTGCCGCCTATGTTTGACAACTTAGACTTGTATTTTTTGGCCGCGTATTCAAACTCCGCCTCGGTCATCATACGATAATTTTTGCCTGTTTTTTTGCTCAGCTCGCAAGCGAATTCAACGGCTTCGTACCACGTCCCGCCGGCATGGGACGTACCCACCACGGCTCTCCAAAGCGAAGCCGACGCCTCGCCTTTCATAATCCAATAGCTGCTGACGTTCACACCGCTGATAGGCGGGGCCGCGCCGTTCTGGCAATTGCTTTCGCAGCCGAGAGTAAATGTGCCGCCCGGTATGTATATCATGTCAAAAGACACGCCGCCCACAGTCTCCGTGAAGTCGGCTTTGGCAATGTTAGGGGGATTGAGCGGAGGATTGGTTGTCGTATCGGTCGAGGGCGGCGTAACCGGGGCCTGACGCAACGTTATAGTCTGTTTGGGGTTCCCCGTTCCTTTCTCAATGGAAAGCGAGTAGGAGCTGTCAACATATCCGGAAGCCGAAACCGTTACCGTCGCCGTCTCAGCCATCGCTTTCGCCAGATTCCGGGAGGGCGATTTGGTCTCGTTCGAGAAAGCCACGCTGATATCCAAGGCCCCGCCGCGGTGAGCCACCTTAGAGGCGAACGTGTTGCCGTCAACCCCCTTGACCGACAATAGATATACGCCCGCCGTTAAATATCCCGACGCGGCTATACTCTTACCCGCTTCCGACGCGGTCGCCTTGCCGCGCAGCAACCGCTTTCCGTTCACGCTGTGCAGGGCGACTTCCGCGTTTTGGTACAATTGCGGAGAGAGCCTGAAGACGACGTTTCCGTTACGGCTGCTGACCATTACCGGAGCCTTACGGTTGCCTTTAACCCCGTTTATCACACCCAAGGCGATGGAGTCTCCACCCCCCGACCCACCCAGAGGAGGGTCTCCACCCCCGACTATCGGGGGACTAATACCCACATCAATATTGGACGCGGAAAGCGGAACGGCCAAAGTGACTTCAACGTTCTGCGTAACGGCTTTCGTCACCGGCGTACTGCCTCTCGCAACCCTGACGGTGGCGTCAACATTGACGACGAACGGCACGTACGCCGTGTCCCGCACCTGCGCCGACACAAACGCCGCCGTGGAAATTACGACCGCGAAGGCCGCCAAAAACACCCGTTTTCTAACTTTAGTGCCCATAAAGCACCCCTTCTTTTGGAAAGTTATTTAGTGAAATACATTGTTTTTTTTACTGTTTTGATATGGTTTTACGCTTTTTATCAACATTTAGGGGTCGGAAACACCCATAATATCAATATAATGATTACCACGGCGGAATACTATATTTTTTTTAATAAAAATTTTTAAAATCTTTTAAAGTCAAAATCTTTAAAATCTTTTTCAGACGAAAGGGCGCGTAAACGCGCCCTTTCATAGTATATGCGGGGCTAAACCCCGCATATATAGAATCAAAGTCAAAAGATAATGTCAAAACATGCGCCGCTTCGCGTCGCCGCCCCTACATTGTTTTGATTTTATCTATGCGGGGTTTAGCCCCGCATAGCCTATGAAGCCCCGAAGGGGCTTCGTCTAAAAAAAAGATTTTGACTTTAAAAGATTTTGACCTTTATTTTTTGTACCAACGACTACCTAAGCACCGCCGACCGCGTCTGTACCCTACCGTCTATCCTCGCCTCTATCAGATAGGCGCCGGACGGGATCTTTTGCAACGACAGATTCGCGGCGCCGGACACCGTTAAGTTCGCCACGGTCTTGCCGGTCAAGTTCACTATCCTAACGACCGTCTTAGACCCAACCGGAGCATTGACCCTCAGCGTCCTCCCGATTACCGACAGGGTATTGACCGCCGCGGCGCCCCCGATTACTGGCCTGACCGAAGTAGGCGACTCGGTCGGCGGGATGTAGGTCGAGGCTCCTTGATTGAACGTGGTATTGGATGTCGGCTCCTTCCACTGCGGGACGCTGCCCGCGCTTATCTTCGCGAACGTTCTGAAATCGCCGAGTTCGTACGATTGGTACGTGATGTGATAGAGCGTCTTGCCGTCGGCTGAAACTGCGTACAGGTAATCGTATACCGCCCTATTGGGGTCTTTAACGCGTAAAAAGGTGTTATTGACCGTGAACCACGGGCCTGTGGCCAGCAATGTAGAGGTACCGTTCGAACCGGTCGGATTATCCCAAACCAAAAACCTCATGGACGATTCCGAGTCAAAATCTTTGCGGTACCTATGCGTTCCGCCCAAGTTCAAGGCGACGTTGTCCTGCACCCACGCGGAAGCGGTCCCCTCTATCAGCCGCGGATCATGTTCGTTTTCCGGCGGATTGCTCATTATATGGATATTGATATTCGCTCCGGCTAATTCCGAGAGCGGCGTGGGATTGGCGATAACGGGTGCGGCGGGCGGGTTGGAAACCTCGGAAATCCTCTTTCGCGTAAATCTCCCGAACGGGCCTCCGGGCCCTTTATCGCCTATCAATGTAATAAAATCGGGCGTTATCATGTAATACGGGTACGCTACGGTTGTTTTGGAGGAACCCGTCGAGACGATTCTCAGGGAGAAACAGTTGAGCGTGTACCACTCGCCCGATATCGGGCCGCCCGGACCGCCGACCGCCGCCGCGCCGTTGGCCTTGATTACCAGCATATAGCCCGCCGAGTCGTCCGCCCACACTTCGTCGTCGGCAGTGATCAACCTCTCGTCGCGGAAACCGGCTACGCCCCCCCACGGGAGAGGTTCGTGGATGTCACACGGATTGACTTGGGCGGCAGGGTCGGCGTCCGAAACCGACATGGCCAAGCGAAACCCGATGGAACCGTCCTTCCCCTTGATAGAACGCCTCTCGCGCGCGGAAACGCGGCCTTTCGACGCCGGCTGACTGTAACTGCCGCCGCGGCGCACCTTTGTACTGTAAAGAGTAGGCCGGTCTATGGGATTGGTAAGCGCCGCGCCGCCGCTGCCGTAAAGCCCCCAGCTGTCATACGTCAATTCATACGCGTTACCGCTCATATCGTATATGCCGAGTTCGTTCGGGGCCTTTCCGCCGACATCCTTGATCCCGGAATTGGAGTTGGCCGAAGTCCACGCCACGTCGTTCGCCGTGTTGCCGCCGGAATAGAGATACCCCCTGCTCTGAGCCCCACCCCGAGAAGCGTACTCAAACTCGGCGTCGGTCGCCAAACGATACTTCTTCCCCGTCCTTTGACTTAATCTGCACGTAAACGCGACCGCGTCATACCATATAATATTCGTCTTAGGCTTGTTGTCGGAGGCCGTATTGTCGCCCATCACCGCTTTCCATTGAGCGTTGGTCACTTCGTATTTACCGATATAAAAATCACTTAGCGTTACACTATGCGCCGGCTTCTCCGTCTCCTCGCAAGCGTTGTCCCCGGCGGAACACCCTCTTTGGTACGTCCCGCCCCTAACGTACACCATATCCAACGTCTTGGCGCTACCGCTCAAACCGCTGAGCGCCTCCGTATAATCAGCCGGCGCGCCCTGCGCCGCAACGGTGGAAAACAGCGCGGCCGTAGCCGTCAATAAAACACCGATTTTAACGGTTTTCACATACATAAACACCGCCTTTTAGGGGGATTGATCCTATAACGACATTACAGCGTTAAATACCAAAGTTAATTATTAATATAATAGACACCGCATACGATTACCGCTTTTTTTTGTATGTTTTTTGGGGGGCGAACAGGTGAAAGCAGATTAACGTTTGGGGCGTATCCATAGAAAAGAAACGAGTCCTTGTTGCTCAATCGGCTCGAATTCGGCATGGTCGCTTGTTACTACGGTCGCGCCTGTGCAACGGGCTGTCGCTACGAGTATAGCGTCGGCAAAGGACATTTTGCCGGGGACCTTGAAATATGCGGCTTCGCGGACAACGGAGGGGCTAGTGGTATCAATAACATTGATATAAAAAGAGTTGTATATATCCTGAACAGTCTTGTCCGCCTCTTCAGAACCGACCGTTCTTATTCTGTCGTAGTACACTTCTATCAAATTTGCGGCATGAACGCTTACAATAATCTCTCCGCGCTCCGCCCGATGCAAGAGTTCTTTAACTATCGGCGCTCCATCTTCACGGTCAGAATAAGCGATCAGCGCACAAGCGTCAAGTAGATAGTTTTGCATTGCGTCTACGTTCCTGACGTTCCTGAAACTGGCGTTCTTCTAGCGCTAATTCGTATTCTTTGTCCTCACGACAACGCGCGAGGAAATCGTCAACCGAGGCGCCGGGGATACCCTTGTGACGTCCGTACAATTGAAAGATAGGATCTTCACCGACCGAAGCGCGGTTTTGCGGCTCGGCTTCCACCGACGCGAACGTAAGCGTCGCCACCCCCTCCGGGATCTCCGGGGGGACATCAATTATCAGCTTGCGGCTGGCGGGTATTCTAACGGTTTGTGTGACAGTCATATCCTAAATATAATCCAAAAACGTGAAAATTGCAAATAAATTTGCGAGAAGATTTTTCCGCAGATTGTTAATTAAAGTCAAAATCTTTTAAATCTTTTAAAATCTTTTTTAGACGAAAGGGCGCGATAAATCGCGCCCTTTCATAGGATATGCGGGGCTAAACCCCGCATATAAAGTCAACGCCAAAGGCAACGGCAAATCATACGTCAGGTCACTTCGACTTCGCTCAGTGACCTTTGGCTTCGCCGAGATAAACAAGTTCGGCAGGCAACCCGGCGCAATCGTCGCCTTTATCTTTTGACTTTGATTTTATATATGCGGGGTTTAGCCCCGCATATCCTATGAAGCCCCGAAGGGGCTTCGTCTAAAAAAGATTTTGATTTTAAAGATTTTAAAAGAATTTGACTTTTTTAATTTCCCCTTATTCAAGATTCAAAACGGCTGCCCCAAATCAAAGTGTATCTCATACGCGCTCTCATTTGGCCGCCTGTCTATCTTGAACCCAAAGTCCAACCGCGCCACCAGCTTTATCGGCGTGTCCACACGCAATCCCGGGCCGGCCGACCATCTCAGGTCGTCAAGCAATTCTCCCGCCGACTTTATGCCGTCTACGTTCGGCCACACGTTTCCGGCGTCTATGAACGCCGCCGCGTTGAACCAGGTTAGGAACGAGTCTCCGCGTATCCACCAGAACATGGGAACGCGGACATCGGCGATGTTCAGGAATACGTAGAAGTTTCCGAGCAACGGGTCGTTGTTCGGCAGGACCGCGAGTTTGTCTACCGGAAAGCCCCTTACGGTGGTGCTGCCGCCGCCGTAGAATTTGCTTTGCGGGGGAACGTCGGCGCTCTTGCCGTAGGGCACCGCGTATCCGGTACGGGCGGCCATTGATAGGTGGTATCGCGAGCGGTTGGTGAAGTAGACGCGGGAGTCGAAAGTCGTCTTCACGAACTGATTGGATTTCCCGCCGAAGACGCCCGCCAACTCCACGCCGAGCCGGATGAAGCCGCCCTTTGTCGGGCTGAACAAATCGTTTCTTATGTCGTAGGCTATATCGCCGCCGATACTTTGCGTAGGGTCGTTGGGAACGCCGGCAAGGACGTTGTCTTGCGCCGGCGGTTTGATCCAGCTAACGTCCTCCCACTGCGACCATACTTGGTAGAGTATGTCGTGGTTGGACTGGCGGCCAAGCGAGAGGCGCAACCCGTCGAAGGTGCCTTTGTACAACTGCGGCCTGTCAAACCTTGTGTAGTAGAGTTTGGTGTTGAGCTGCACCGGCATATACATGAACCATGGTATTGCGTGAACCACTTCCGCGCCTTGGGAGACCTGCGAAACCTTGGCGCTCAGCGTTAGGCTTTGCCCGAGTCCGAACATGTTCTTCCACGTTGCGGAGGCGGAGACCCTCGCGCCTTCGTCGGTGCTGTAGCCGAGGCCGGCTTGCGCGCGGACGTACTCTCCGCGAGTCACGCGCACGCTAACGTCGTAAACGCTGTCCGGCAGATCCGCGGCGGCTACGGTGGTATCGAACTCCGGCTTTATCTGCACGAAGTTGAAGAGGCCGGTGGTGTAGAGGTTGCGCTCGGATTGCCGCACCGTACGCAGGTTCAGCGTGTCGCCCTTGCGTATGGAGAGTTCCCGCTCAACCGTGACCGCTTTGAATCTCCTTGCGTCAATATTTATGTTGCCCACTTTAACAATCGGGCCTTCCCGCACCCTGAAAATCACGATCGCCTGATGCTCTACCGTGTCTATCATAACCTCAGGCTCTACGATAGCCTCGAGAAATCCCCGTTCGCCGGCGATTTCTTTCAGAGTGCGGCAATCTTGGCGCACATCGGAGTGGACAAGCGGAGCGCCGCGCTTGGTCGCGAGCTTACGCATAGCGCTCGAACCGGGCGCGAACCGCTGCGCGTCGACGTTAATCTCGCTGACGTGGATACGCCGCCCCTCCTCCACGGTGATTTGAACCTTCACCCTGCGGCTCGCGCTGTCACGCTCGCTCACGGACTTAACATTAACGTACTCGAACCCGCCGTTTTTGTAGAACGCGGTCAGAGCGTCTATATCGGATCTCATCATGTATTCGGTGTAACGCGACTTGCGTTTCAGCTCCATCAGGCTTTGAAGATCCCTTTTGCCGTAGGCGCTGTTTCCCGTAAATTCCACCGAACGTACGCGCCACGCGCGCTGTTCGCGACGCTTGCGCTCTTCCCGCAGTTGGCGCTCAAACTCCCGCGCCTCGCTGCGGGTGAGCGCACGCACGCTCCGCCGCGACGATTCGTCCTGCGACGTTTCCCGCACGCCGTCCCCGTATTGAAGCGCCTCTTGTTCTTGCAGCTCCCTTTGGCGCTGTATCAAAGAGTCTATGTACGTTTGCGCCGCGCTGCGCGACGGCGACAGGCCGCATATCAGCGCAATGAGAAAAATCGCGTATTTCCTCGCCGAGCCGCTCATCTGCTGTACCTCAATATAAGGTCTAACGCGTTCTCGCCGTCGCTGCTCGTCAGCCCCTCAAGGAATAGGTTTTGCAGCAGACGGTACTGCGCCGTGACCTTTCTGTCGCTCAGTTTGTTGGTATTTGTCTCGTAGGAGACGTTCAGGCGCGAGGTGAAGCGCTTCGACACGCCTATAGTGGCGCCGGCGCTTTGGCTGTTTCCCGTCCCCAACACATCGCCGCTCACGCTCACCCTATCCAAGTTCAGCAGTTTCTCCAACCTGCGCGTCCCAAGCCCTATGGCCTGCTGCGCGGCAATGTTCATCAGACGGTTGTTTATGTCGCTGCCCATGCCGCCCATCCTCTCGCCGAAGGTGAGTATGCTCAGGATGTCAAGCTCGCTGAGCGTAGGCTCCGCCATGAAGCGCACCACTGGGTTGTCCATGGTACCCGTCACGCTGAGCGTGATGGTGAACTGCTCCGACCTCGAACTCGGCGAAAAGGTGATTATGTCCGCTTTCGCGGTGATCTTCAGCGTGGGGTTGATCCTCGAGTGATCCGGATTAAAAATTACCCCCTCGGCAATCGTGAACTTGCGGTCTAAATAGTAGACGAAGCCGTCGACAATTTTTATTTCCCCCACTATCCCCGGAGTGCTGGCGGTTCCGGCTATCGTCAGCCGACCGTCCATTAGGAGCGTTCCGACGTTCATGTCTACGCTTACGTTGTTGGCCAAGTCGAGGTTCACGCGCAACAAGATGCTCTGCAAGAACGGGTTGGGCGTCCGGCGGACGTCGGCGGCGACCTGCATTTGATTTATCATATCCACAACGTTGAGGTCGCGCACATAGCTCGTGGGACCCATGGCTACCCTGCCGTCCACGATGATGCCGCCGCCGCGGTCGCTTATCTGCAAGTCGGCGCTCGTCACGCCCACGTTGACCACGTCGGGAAGTTCGAAAGAGAGGTCTTGACCGCTCACATCCAAGTTGACATCGAAGATTTTCTCCAAATTCCAGGAGGTGCGCCCCGATGCGGAGAGTCTGCCGCGCCCCCCCCATCTGGCGTTGAGCGACGCGATGGTGATCGTGCTGTCGGAAAATTTCAGATTCGCGTCCAACGGACCGATTGTCGGGTTTATGTCCGGTATGGTCACATTAAGCCCGGCCAAGCGGAGCGTTCCGTTGACTAAAGGCCTGCCGCCTGTCGCGTGGACCAGTCCGGAGCCGGTGAAGACGCCGTTGCGCAGCCTGATATTCGGTATGAGACGCGAAAAAGCGGAAATCGGCAGGCTCTTTATCCGATACTGCGCGTAAAAATTTTGGTTGTGGAAGAGCGAGTCTAATCCGCCGTAGCGCAACATGCCTTTCAAGTTTACGATGCCGGTGTCACGAAACACGAGGGTGGCGGAGTCTAACATAAGCGTATCTATGCCGCTGCGCCCCTTCATGAAACTTTTATCCATGCGCAACTGCCCCATCTCCGTCCGCGCGGTCGCGAGAGTAAACGCCGCCCGCGGATTTTGCAGCGTACCCGACAGACCGACGTTTAATCTGACGCCGCTGACGATCGCCTCCTGCGGTTTGTAGTATACCTCGGCATCCGGGACCGACAACTCCCCGTTGATGTTCCACCCGCCGCCCGCGTTTGTCAGCTTCACGTCAAAAACCGTGCCGCCGGCGACTTTGCACTCCAATTCCGGAAACCTCGCCGACAGCTCGCTCAGATCAAACTTGTCGGCCGCCGCGCCGACCTGCGCTTTACGCTTTCCCGTTTCGTCAATCTTGTAGCCCGACGACGGCAACAGCGGCAAGAGCGCCTTGAGTTCAATCGGATTTGCCGCGCCGCTCGTCCTTACATGTGCGGCGGCGGTCAGCAGGGAATCGGCGAGCGCTAAGTCGCCGGCTACGGAGTGGATGCCGTGCTTGCCGTATACCGGGTCGGTTAGCTTGAAATTTACCCTGCCGCTCGGATTGGCCGGCGTGCCGGAAAAATCTCCGGAAAATGAGAATACGCCCTGCATCCTATGCTCCGGTGGGATCCACGGATCGAGCATTCTAAGCGGTAGCGTGGTGAGACGGCAGCTGCCCTTGACCGAATCGGCTGTGATCGTGCCGTTCACCGTGAGCCGCCCGGCCGACACGCGCGACCCGTTCGGGCGTTCGTCAAATAGCTCGACACTGCCGTTCAACGCCATGTTCGGACCTATAATCAAGTGTCCGCCGCTCTCTACCGTTGTGCCCATCCCGCGCAAATAAAGGCTGTTCCAGCGCACGGTGTCCTTTTCCATAGACGCGAAACCGGCGAGCGTGTCCACAACGTATTGGTCATAATGCAGGCCGTATCCATGCAAACGCGCGTTGATAAGCGGGTTGTCCAAGCCGCCCTTCATTGAGACGTCGGCGTTGATGTACCCGCCGATTCTGCCGCCCTGCCCGAACAGCGCGGCCACCGAATCTACGCGGCCGTATACGTGCCCGTCGGCTCTTTTCAATCTCACGCGGGCGCTGTCAACCGACAAGTGCGCTTCGAGAGAATCGGCGCGCACATCGCGCCACTGGATTCCGTCCCCCTTCACGACGGCCGACAAGGTAAACTTTTCTATGTCGTCCAACCGTCCGCCGAACTCCGCGGCAAGCTCAATTTTGCCTTGAGCGCGCTCCTTGGTGAAGGTGGCGACCGGCGCCGACGGGTCGGGAACGTCAACGTTCAAAGCGCCGTTAATCGCAAGCGTCTTGAAGTCAGCCTTGCCGCGCCCCTCTACACTGTTGGCGCCCCAACTCCCATTGAGTTCCCACGAATCGTTTTTGAGGCGCAAGTTTGCGGCGATAGCGCCGCCAAACAGCTTTTCGCCGTTAAACTCCGCCGTAAGGTCGGCCTGCGTCGGCATTTCGAAGCACTTGCCGTCGGCCTTCAGGCGTAGCTGCCCGCTGTCTACGGGAAGCGGCAGTTGGATCTTCAGCTCCTCGGCGATTCCCTTCGCGTCAAGCCCGCTCAGGATCGCAGTGGCGCTGTAGTTACCGAACACCGGGCCGCGCATCAGACTCTTCATAAGAAGCTTAGCGTCCACGTCAAACCGACCAAGGGCGTTGCCGCCGCGGACGCGCGCGCGCCCGTACTCGTCTTGGCCGTAGGAGGCGTTCACATCGAAAGCGGCGAGATCGTACCCCCTGTACACGATCCCGTACCCCTTGACCAGCGCCCAGAAAATCGGCTCGTACAGCGTGCCGCCGAAGGAGGCTTTCCCCTCCAAAATGCCGTCCTTGCCGAGCCCCTCCACGTTCTCGTAGAGCACTGGCAGCGGTTTGACCGAGGTGATGAAGTCGGCGCGAAGGTCCCAAGGCTTGCCCTCGTAATAAGAGAGCTTTCCGGAGGCCGTAACCTGCGTCGTCGCCCCCTTGAACAGCATGGATAGCACATTTAAGTTGCGCCAAGTTACGACCCCGGCCGCGCCTATTGTGTCAATAGCCCCGTTCCACCACGGGCTGACGTACGACCCCTCCGGGACGCGGATCTCCGCGTAAAAGGAGTCTATGGCGTAGAACCTCGCCTCGGCGTTGGCGTTCACGATCTCGCCCACCATATTGTTTTTCAAATCCCGGTAGACGGCGCTTATCCCGTTCACCCGCGCCCGCCCGAGGTCCACCCTCACAGGCCACTTCGACGGATCCGGGTGCCCCTCCTCGTCGTAGTAGTTCGCCTTAGGTTTGTTTCGGTGTTTTTTATGCGACGGCGACGGCGCAGACGCAGCCTCCGCCGCCTGACCGCCAAGCGCGGCGGAATCCGCCGCCTTGTCGTAGTACTCAACCGGCATAAACGGTATCATTATATCGCCCTCCGGCGACATGACGACGTGACCGCGCACATCCGTGACGGTGGTCTTGCGCACGCATACCGTCTTCCTAAGGAGCGGCGGCAACCAGTAACGCACCGTCACGCGCCCAACATAGACGGAGTCCCCGTACCCAGATTTCCCCACCGCGCGTATGCCGTAGATATCAATTTTGGATATGAGGTTGGACGAAAGCCGCTCAATCGTTATGTCGCCGTTAAGATAACCCAGCTCGGCCACCTTCTCCTCGGCAATGCGCAACGCCCGCTCTTGGACGGAAGGGAGCGTTAGTATGTGGTAGAACGCGATACTGACGGCAAAGACAAGGACGACGATGGCGAGCGTCACCGCGGCTACCCAAAGAGCGATTTTTTTCAGTATGTGCGGAACGCGGCGCATATTTTTTTACTGTCTTTTTTGACGTTTTTCTGAGTTTTGGGGTTTACATTACACCATATATAATATAGTATATGCGGGGGAGCGGGTGGGCAAAATCGACTTTTTTAACCCCACATATTATAGCCGCCTAAAGATTTTGACGATTTTTCGGAGTCCAAGGGCTTGCCCATGATGTATATTACTAAAATATAAGACCGACGAGCCATGAACATACACAAGGAGGGACGGGGCTTGTGATAATATATCCCGATACTTGTATCTATGGACGACTTTTTGATGACCAGTTTGACCCTGATATCGCCGCAGACACGATTGACATTTTATTGGTTATCGCGCTATGTAAGGCCAACAAGTACCCGATTGTTGGAAGTCAAGCGGTAATATTTGAACATAACAAAATCTGCAACCTTGTGCGGCGGGACGCTATAGACGAGCAATACAAAAGAACTATCGACCGCAGCGTAACTATAACTGCGAACGTCGGGGCGCGCGCGCAGGTACTGCAAACCGAAGGCGTGAAACTCATGGATAGTTACCACCTCGCGGCGGCGGAAGCGGCGGGGGCGGATGTGTTGCTGACCGTAGACAAGGATTTTATAAAAATTGTCGCGAAGAAAAATCTAAGCGCTGTAAAGGTAATAAATCCACTAACATTTTTGAGGGAGGTATACCTATGGGCACAGTAACTATCGATATAGGAGACATCATCGCGGTACGCAGAGCAGGACTGCAAGCGTTGAACGCGGCGCTCGGAGAAGACGGCACAAAGGCGTTCTTGAAACAGTGGAGCGGCGCGGGACGCGATATCGTGAAAGAACGTAAAGCGCTGAACCTGACTAACGAGGAAGTCATGACGGGGATTATGGAACTGCAAGCAGAGAATATGTGAATTAGGTTCGACCAGCCCCATGACCGACGACCACACACACCAACGGGGACGGTGGGGACGTGGGCGAAAGGACAGCGTACCCAACGAACGAACAATGGGTACGCGGAAAACGGGAGAGGGAAAGGTCAGTCGTCGGCGATGCAACGAACAGAATAGTGTTGGCTTTTGCCAACAAAGCCCACCCCGAGGTCGTCGTTGCCGTTAGTACTTATATCGTAGGCGTGTTCGCAATAACCACCCTCACATATCTCCTTAGCCGTCCACCAGATGGTATTGGTGCCGACCCCAAAGCAAAGGCCTGTGCTACCGGCGAAGCCGCCGGGCAGAGCCGAAAATCCGTAGTCGTCCGTACCGTTACTGATTATGTCTTGATAGTCCCAACCGCTTGTCGCTTTCAATTTAGTGCTTGCACCAAACCAATAAACAAAACATCGTCCAGAAAAACACATCATCGTAGAATCTCTACCGCCCACCGCTTTCATCAAACGAACCCAATCCGTAGTATCAGGCAAATGCCACCCTCTTGGGCACGCCGTACTCGCCGGATCCCATGTGTACAACCTCCCGTACTTAACGCAATTGGAATCGGCATCATCATAACACATTGAATTATCCGTCTCATAATTCAAATTCTCCGCCATCCACGTCTGACTGCCTATCTTGACCGTTTTGTATGTTTGATTGTCTCTGTCGTCGGTGAACGTGCCTCTAACCACCGTGCTAGGGTCAACAGCCGGAATATTATTCCCGCCCCCACTATTAGTCCCATTATCATCCCCGCACCCCGACAATCCCACCGCAACCGCCGTCGTCAACATCAACAGCGCCAGCCCCAACTTTGTTAAGGTAAAGAATTTCATACGGTACTCTCCCTTCAATAAAAAGTGAAATGTTAATGGATAGTTATTAAACATTGTCTGAACTAGGATTTTTAGGATTTAAAGGATTATAGGATTGAAAAGATTAAAAGATTTTGACGTTGACTTTTTAATCCTATAATCTGTTTTCTAATCCTACTAATCCTAGTTCAGACATTTTTTAAACTAATGTCTAAAATAAACCTACGTTTAAAGTAAACAACCGTTAATGATGAAAAACGTGGAAATTTGGGGTAAAAAGCGGGTTGGACAGGTCTTTTAGGTGTATAAATTAAACCTACGTTTATTTTATACACATATTAATATAATTCATCGGAGTATCCTGAGTCAACAAGCGCGTAAAAAAGTTGAAATTCCGAGCGTCCGGACGCCGATTCCCTCTAAAAACGCCATAAAACGCTGTTTCGGGATCGGATAATATATTTCACAAAAAAATTGACACGCACATCCCCGCCCATAACATATATTTAATAGTACACAAACCGAGGAGACCCGTATGGCAACCAAAAAAACAACGAAGAAAGCCGCGAAAAAGACCTATCCGGCGGCCAAAAAAGCCTTTCCGAAGACAAGGATCACGCTTGACGACTTGACCGCCATCGTCGCCAATATAGCCGCCGCCCAAGCCAATATAGCCGCCGCCCAAGCCAAAACAGAGGCCGCCCACGCCAAAACCGAGGCCTCGATTGATAGGCTATCCGCCGAAAACCGGTTGTTAGCCGCCGAAAACCGGTTGTTAGCCGCCGAAAACCGGAAAACCTCTGACGAGGTTCAGAAAACCTCGGAGGCTGTCCGGCAACTGCATGACGAAGTCAGTGAAACATCTGCGGCTGTTCGGCAACTGAACGACACGCTCGGCGGGATGGGCGGACACCTCGGCGAAGTGATAGAGTTTATCGTCATACCCAAGATACGCCCCGCGATAAACGCTTTGGGGGATCACTCGTTTAAAGAACTCACGACGAGGAAAATCATCGAGACCGTTATTAACGATAGAAAGAGAAAACTCACCGAGATAGACGTGCTGCTGTACAGCGACACCGAGGCTATGGCCGTTGAGATAAAGACCTGTTTACAGACAAGCGACGTCGATAAACATTTGGAGCGTCTGCAAAAACTGCGCGACCACGAAGCGGACGCCGAGGTCAAAGGCAAGACGCTTTTCGGCGCGGTGGTAGGCGCAATCGTACACGAGCCAATCAGAACCTACGCCCTGAAAAAGGGCCTATACGTCATAGAAATCCGCGAGGAAGAGGATAAACTCGACATAGACAAACCCGAAACCTGCCGGACGTGGTAAAGTCAAAATCTTTT
>JAITFI010000096.1 GCA_031281485.1 Chitinispirillales bacterium
GAGGTATCGTTATTGTAGCACCAAGATTTGCCGGTCTTATAATTAAGATTTTGCGCCATCCACGTTTTGCCGCCTATCGTTACGGTACGATAAATCCGTCCGTCTCTTGAGTCGGTAAAATAATCGGATAAAGAGTCAATCCGATGTTGCGCCTCTTTTTTCCGTTGATCCGCCTCCGTTCTCTTTTCATCTTCCATCTTCCGTCTTGTTGAGTCCGACAGCTTGCCGCCGTTATCGCCGCCGTCGCCCTGTATACAACGTACCGAATACCCGCGGCCTTTGCCGTATCCTGTTTCACCCACGACGCCGTTGCAATGGGTTATGCTCCGGCGGTAGGCGCCGTTGCCGATGTCCACCGTACTCATCCACTTCTTCATCAGATCGTGTTCGAAGCCGACACCCTCCGTAGACGTCCACCAGTATCCGTCAAGACCGATATTGACGAATTCGCCGATGGCGCTGCGCTCGCCGCCGGGCAGGGCGCAAAATCCGTATTCGTCATTCCCCACAAAAAACTTTTTTTCGGAGAAGGGATCGTAGCAATCATTATTATTCCAACCGCGAACCGCTTTAAGTCTTGCCAAATCACCGTAGTAGCCGCGCGAGGCGGCGCCGGCAATCTCTCTCCAATCCGCTTTTGTAGGCAGATACCACCCGGACGGGCACGCGCTCATCGCCGCGTACCAATTGTACAACCTGCCGTATTTAACGCAATTGGAATCGGCGTTCTTATAACACCAAGAGCTATCCGTCTTATAGTTCAAATTCTCAGCCATCCAAGTCTGCTTCCCGATGGTAACGGTCTTGTAGGTCTGCCCGTCTCTTGTGTCGGTGAGTGTTCCGAAAACCGTCTCATCGGCGAAAGCCCCCGCAATCGCCGCCGCGACCGCCGCCGTAGTCAGTAAGAGTTTGCGCATAGGGTTGATCCGTTGGGTTAATCGAGATTGGGTTATAATGCAACGCTTATTCAGACATCCTTTCAATCATTCCTAAATATATATATATTTGAGCGATAATGCAAGAAAAACGTTAATGGAGAAGTACCGATAAGATGTCCGGTTTTAGTGTAAGGTGTGTGTAGCAATTATAGCGGCGGCATATTAGAGCGTCGTCTAAAGAAATTTTGATATTCGCCCCGCCATGATGTAGATTATATAGTATGGGATTAAAAAACGTCTGAATTAGGATTTATAGGATTATAAGGATTATAGGATTAAAAAACAAACATTAGGAGGGATATTGTGAACGTACGCGTTCGTCGGTCTGCCGCTTCAAAGAACAAGGTTTCCAGAGACGCTATTGTCTCGCTTCTCGATAAGACGCTCCGCACCGCCGAGATCACGGATCGGTCGGTCAACGGGTTGCAGGTGGAGGGGGCGGCGGAGGTCTCCAAGGTGGGGCTTGCCGTGGACGCTTGTCTTGAGGCTTACGAGAAGGCGCACGCCCTCGGGTGTCAGATGGTTATCGCCCACCACGGGATGATATGGGAGGGGATAAAGAGCGTTAGGGGGCCGATATACCGTCAAATTGAGTTTTTGATTAAGAACGGGATCAACCTCTACGCCTCGCACCTGCCGCTCGACCTGCACCCGACGCTCGGCAACAACGCGCAGATCGCCAAGATACTGGGTTTGCGGGAGCTTCGCCCGTTCGGCGTCTATCACGGCGCGTACATCGGCTTTGAGGGCGTGTTCCCTCGGCCTGTTACGGTAAAATCCGTGTCAGATGCCGTAAAAAAGGCCTTCGGCGGCCCTATTACGACGCTGCCCTTCGGTCCGCAGAAGATAAAGCGCGCCGCGATAATCTCCGGCGGCGGCACGGCCGCCCTGCCCGAGGCCGTGGAGAAGAAGATCGACCTATTCATAACCGGAGAGCCCGACCACTCCAACCACCACCTAGCCCAAGAAGGCAAAATAAACGTAGTCTACGGTGGCCACTACCACACAGAAAAACCGGGAGTCATAGCCCTGGGCGACTTTTTGAGCAAAAAATTCGGCATAGAATCAATATTTCTGGACGTACCGACGCTGGTGTGAGTTTTAATATTTATATTTTGACTTCCGCCGCCGTCTCTATTATATTATATAAGGCTTAAGGAAGCCCTAATACCCGGAACCCCAAAACCTGAAAACCGAATACAGGCAGGAGAAAGAAAGCCAATGTCCACTGAAGAAGAAAAAGGCGCTGCCGACGCCGCCGCTACCGCTACCGGCGAAACCAACGTCACCCCCAACGTCATAGGCGACATCCGCCACGACGTCTCGCTCCTGACCGAGTACGACATCTACCTCTTCAAGCAGGGCAGCCACTCGCGCCTATTCGAAAAGCTCGGCGCCCACCTGACCGAGGCCCCCGGTAAGGTCAAGGGCACCTGCTTCGCAGTTTGGGCGCCCAACGCCAAGCATGTCTCGGTCGTCGGCCCTTTCAACAATTGGGACGCCGGGCGTCACGGGCTGTCCGCTCGCGGGGACGGCTCCGGCATCTGGGAGGGGTTCATCCCCGGCCTGTTGCACGGGACGCTGTACAAGTTCCACATAGACTCCAATACCGGGCGCTACAAGGTCAACAAGGGCGACCCGTTCGCCGTGTTTTGGGAGCAGCCGCCTGCCACTTCCCCGATCGTTTGGGACATGGCCTACACTTGGGGCGACGGCGATTGGATGGGGAAGCGCAAGGCGAAGAACAGCCTCAACGCGCCTATCTCCATCTACGAGGTGCACTTAGGCTCCTGGAAGCATAAGGGTGATAAGGGTAACGAGTGGCTGAGCTACAGGGAGCTGGCGCCGGAGCTCGCCGACTACTGCGGACGCCTCGGGTTCACGCACGTAGAGTTTCTGCCGGTGATGGAGCATCCTTTCGGCGGGTCGTGGGGGTACCAAACGGTCGGCTACTTCGCGCCCACGAGTCGTTTCGGCACTCCGCAGGATTTCATGTATTTGATTGATTATCTGCATCAACACGATATAGGCGTGATACTCGACTGGGTGCCGTCGCACTTCCCCAGCGACGAACACGGGCTTGTTTACTACGACGGGACGTGCCTATATGAACACGCCGATCCGAAGAAGGGCTTCCATCCCGATTGGAAGAGCTACATCTTCAACTACGGGCGCAACGAGGTGCAGGCGTTTTTGCTGAGCAGCGCGATCTTTTGGCTCGACAGGTACCACGCCGACGCCATCCGCGTTGACGCCGTGGCCTCTATGCTCTACTTGGACTACTCCCGCAAAGAGGGCGAGTGGATACCCAACCAGTTCGGCGGGCGGGAGAATTTAGAGGCTATAGCCTTCTTAAAGCGGATGAACGAGGAGATATACAAGGCATTCCCCGACGTGCAGACTATAGCGGAGGAGTCGACGGCGTGGCCGATGGTCTCGCGTCCGGCATACGTGGGGGGGCTGGGTTTCGGGATGAAGTGGAACATGGGCTGGATGCACGACACTCTCGTGTACATGGCCAAGGACTCCATCTACAGGAAGTACCACCACAGCGAGTTGACGTTCAGCATGTTGTACGCGTTTACTGAGAACTATGTGCTGCCGCTCTCGCACGACGAGGTAGTTCACGGGAAAAATTCTCTTGTCAACAAGATGCCGGGGGACGATTGGAGGCGGCTTGCGAATTTGCGTTTGCTGCTTAGCTATCAGTTCAACCATCCCGGTAAAAAACTGCTCTTCATGGGCGGCGAGTTCGCGCAGTTTGTGGAGTGGAACCACGACCGCCAGCTCAACTGGGAGTTGACGCAGTGGGATCGGCACAACGGCATACAGCGGTTGGTGGGCGATCTGAACCGGATTTACAAAAAGGAACCGGCGTTGCACTACTACGACTTTGAGCCAAAGGGTTTTGAGTGGATAGATTGCAACGATTGGGAGCAGAGCATTCTCGGTTTTATCAGGAAGGGGCCGGATGAGTTTGATCGTATGTTGATAGTGTTGAATTTCACGCCGGAGCCGCGTCGCGGTTATCATGTGGGCGTGCCGGTCGCCGGTTTTTGGGAGGAGATATTCAACAGCGACGCGCTTGAGTACGGCGGGAGCGGCGTCGGCAACGCGGGCGGTATGGAGACGGAGGCGAAGTCGTGGCACGGTCACAATCAGTCGCTGCCGCTGACGCTGCCGCCGCTTGGCGCGGTGCTGTTCAAAATCAGGAAACCGGAACCGGAGCCGACGAAGGCGGAAGCGGAGGTCGTTCAGGCGGCCGCGGCCGGCGGGACGGATGCCGCGGGGCAGGGTCAATAGGTTAACGTATTAATAATCAACATAAACAAAAAATGATAGGAGAGAGGCATGACGACAAATACCGAGAGCAGTCAGCCGGTTAAGGCGGGCGGCGATGAGCCGATAGGTTTGTTCTACGGCGGGTTTGTGATGATCGGCATGGCGATCGGCGCCTTTGCCGGGTTCATGATAGGCGGAGGGCAGGAGGAGTTTCTGACCGGCGGGTGGATAGACAGCGTTATCGGCGTGGTGACCGGGCTGTTCATCGGCGTCGGTTTGGGGCTTATCAGCCACGGGGTTTTCTTGTCGAAGAGGGGGAAGAAGTAGGCGAGGTAAACAAATTAGTAAGAATTACAGGATTTAAAAAGGTTAAAGAGACTATAGCTGAAAATGCCAACGCATAAAGTAATCGTAATGTATTCCGGCGGCTTAGACAGCACAATCGCCATCCACTTACTGAAGTCCCAAGGCCTCGACGTGACGGCTCTCCACTTCAGAATGCCGTTCAACGTCGGCGTCGGTACGTCCCCGACCGAGGTCATGGGTTATGCCGACGCGTTGGGCGTTCCGCTACGCGTAGAGGAGGAGGGGGAGGAGTTTGTGGATATGGTCCGCAACCCCAAATTCGGCTACGGCAAGAACGCCAATCCATGTATCGACTGCCGTATACACCGCCTGAAAAGCGCGGCAAAGATCGTGGGGGAAGTAGGCGCTGTCTGCCTTGCCACAGGCGAAGTAGCCGGTCAGCGCCCCATGTCGCAGAAGATCTACACGATGATGAGGATAGAGAAACACGCCGGCCTTAAAGGAAAGCTGCTGCGCCCGCTCTCCGCAAAGTTGCTGCCGCCTACGGAGGCCGAGGAGGCGGGGATTATTGACAGAGAGAAATTGCTTGACATATCGGGAAGGAGCCGCGCCGTCCAGCTGGCGTACGCGAAACAGCATGGTTTGCGTTCCAGTTCGCCGGGGGGAGGGTGCCTGTTGACGAACGTCGAGACAGCCGCGAGGTTCAACGAGTTGATGGCGCGCAACCCGCGGTTCACGCTGGAGGAGTTCAAATTGTTGGCCTACGGGCGGCATTTCAGGAGGCCCTCCGGGTATCGATTGATTGTCTCTCGGGACGGGGATGAAAACGACAAGATAGAGAGAATATGCCGCCTATCGGAGTTGCCGGATATGTCGGCGCCGTGGATGGACGTATCAAAGAAGCGGGATGTATCTATACCGGGTCAAGACACGTCAAAGCGGATGCCGAAAATCCGCCTGTTCTACCTGCGCGACACGACCGGCCCTATAGCTGTGGGATTAGGCGACCCTGATGAATCCGATTTGCAATTCAGCGCCTCAGCCGTGGTGCGTTTCTCGCGGCTGCGCGGGGAGGGTCAAGCGGCGGTAGCGGTGTGCGGCGGCGGGGTTGACAAGGTGATAGAAATCGGGGCCGCGGGGGAAGAGGAGTTGGATAGGTGCCGCATTTGTTCGACTAATCACCCCTCCAGCAACTGAGCCGCCTCAATCGTCATTCCCGGTACTGTATCCGCCGTCAGTTCAGTTCTAAGTTGCACTTGCATCCGCGCCGACTCCGCGGGCTCTTGTTCTTGGCCCTGTGTCGGTCCTTGTTCACGCTTTTCCGTCTCGTAGGCGACCTCGAACTCATACCTCGGCGCTGTCTCGAATATTTTCCTGATCCGTTCTTTGGCGGTATCTTGATCCCCGTCGATAGACAGTATGAGCGCGCCGTCTTTGCCGATTGAAATTTTTGAGCAACCCGCCTGCCGCCCCAGTATTTTGAGGCGCATCAGCAAAATAAGCGCCTCGACCGGCTCAGGCAGCGCGCCGAATCTGTCCGACAGGCCGCGTTCCGTCTCCGACAGTTCTTCCGTTGTTTTGAGCGACGACATCTCCTGATACACGGCGATGCGGGTCTGGCCGTCCGCGATGTATTCCGTGGGAATGTAGGCTTGCATGGGAACGTCTAACCGCGTGTCGGGCATGGCGGCATTATTATTCTCTTCGCTTTCCGCGCCGCCCTTTATCTCATCAACGGCATCTTGCAACAGTTGGCAGTAGAGTTCAAAGCCCACGGCGGCGATGAAGCCGTGTTGGCGGGTGCCCAGAATGTTCCCCGCGCCGCGGATTTCCAAATCGCGCATAGCTATCTGGAAGCCGCTGCCGAGATCGGTGTATTGTTCAAGGGCCCTCAGGCGTTTCAGCGAGTCCTCTTTTACCTCGTTGAACGGCGGCGTTAAGAAATATGCGTAGGCTTGTTCGGAGGAGCGCCCGACGCGGCCTCGCAGTTGGTAGAGTTGCGACAGGCCCAGCGTGTCGGCGCGGTTCACTATGATCGTGTTGACGTTCGGGATGTCGAGCCCGTTCTCTATTATCACGGTTGACAGGAGGATATCGTAGCGCCCGGCGATGAACTCTTTCATTATCGCCTCAAGTTCCGACTCGTCCATCTGCCCGTGCGCGCTTATCGTCTTTGCTTTGGGGGCCAAGATTTCAAGCCTATCCTGCAACGCCGGAATGTTGCTGATACGGTTGTTGACAAAGTAGATTTGCCCGCCTCTGTCAAGCTCGGTTTCTATGGCGCTCTTGACGAGATCGTCGTGGTACTCGGCGACCACCGTTTCTATCGGCAGCCTGTTTCTGGGCGGGGTGTTGATTATTGATAAGTCCCTCGCACCCACGAGCGACATGTGGAGCGTGCGCGGTATTGGCGTTGCGGTCATTGACAGCGCGTCCGCCTTGTAGCGCAGTTGTTTCAGCGCCTCTTTGTGCTTGACGCCGAAGCGCTGTTCCTCGTCTATTATCAACAGCCCCAAGTTTTTGAACTTGATGTCGTCGGATAAAATTCGGTGCGTGCCGATCAGTATGTCAACCTTTCCATCGGCGAGCTTTTCCAATGTCGCCTTGACCTCTTTCCCCTTTTGAAAGCGGCTGAGTACCTCGATGCGCACCGGGAAGCTCGACATGCGTTCCGAGAATGTTGCGAAGTGCTGCGCGGCGAGGATGGTCGTGGGCGCCAGTACCGCCGCTTGGTGGCCGGACATGACCGCTTTGAATGCCGCGCGCATTGCGACCTCGGTCTTGCCGAAGCCCACGTCGCCGCAGATCAGGCGGTCCATTGGTTTCGCCGACTCCATGTCCGCCTTGACCTCCTTGATTGCTCGGAGCTGGTCGGGCGTCTCCTCGTAGATGAACGAGTCCTCGAACTCCCGCTGCCAGACGTTGTCCGGCGCGAAGCTTATGCCCTCGAGGAACTGCCGCTTGGCGTAGAGGGCGATAAGCTCCTGAGCCATCTCGCGCAAACTCTCGCGGGTGCGCTCCTTGAGCCGCTCCCAAGTCTGCGTGCCGATCTTCGAGAGCGGCGGCGCGAAGCCCTCCTTGCCCACGTACTTCTGCACCTTGTGAAAGTCCTCTATGGGCACGTAGACCTTGGCGTTGTCGGCGTAGACGAGCACCATGCAGTCGGTGACGGAGTCGCCGGCCGTAACGCGCTCCACGCCGACGAAGCGCCCTATGCCGTGCTCCACGTGGACGACGATGTCCTGCACCGAGAGCTGGTCGAAGCTGCCCAGCGGAGTCCCGGATTTCTGCTTCTTTACCTTGACGGCGCGGTACGGGCGGTTGAAGATCTGTGATTCCGAGTAGACCAAGAGCTTGGCGTCGTTGCAAATAAAGCCGCCGTTGAGCGCGCCGGTGACGACCTCCGTTATGCTCCCCGCGTCGTCGCCGAGGAGCTCCGCCATCCTCTCCGCGTGGCCTGCGCTGTGGCAGGCGATCAGGCAGCGGTACCCGCCGCCGGCGCGTTCGCGCAGGTCGTTGACAATAAGACTCATTTCTTGCTGCAGCGACGGTTGAGGCGAAAGCGAGGTTGTGAAGGTAGTCGTATCTTTAGGAGTATCAACGGTATCGATGAATATAACGTTATAGCAGGATAACTCTTCGGTTATGGTTTTCTCGTCAAACAGCAGCTCCGCGGGCGGCGACACTAATGGCGCGAAGGCTTCCGGGACGCGCTCTAAGTGGTGGGTGTAGTTGTCGACCGCCTCGCCGAGCCTGCGCGTCATCGGGACGATGTCGTCCCACACGACTATGGCGTCGGTCGGCAGGTAGTCGAGGATGGAAGCGGAACCGAGGCCGAACCAGTGCCAAAACCACTCGGCGCCGTCGAGATCGCCCACCGTCTTCCACTGGTGCTCTAATTTGCGTATCGCGGCTTCGTCGGCGGGCAGGGCGCCGCTTTTGCAGGAAGCGAGCATCCTCTCCACAGCCGAATCGATATTGGCGTCCGAAAAGCAGAACTCGCGCATCGGCACAATCTCAAGCGACTTGTGCGCCCCCACGCTCTTTTGGGTGAAGACGTCGAAACTGCGTATGGACTCTATCGTATCTCCCCAAAATTCAATGCGGTACGGGTTATCTGAGAGGAACGGGTATAGGTCGAGGATGCCGCCGCGGATGGAGAACGCGCCGAGATCGTCGGTGCGGTTCTCGCGCCGGAACCCGCTGCCGGAGAGCCAGTTTGCGAGCGAGTCCATAGGGACCTCGGCCCCGGTTTCCAATCGGATGATGGAGCTGAACAGCTCGCGCCGCTCCGGCGTCCGCTGCAGCAACGCCGCCGCCGGGGCGATGATCAGCCGCCGCCGCCCCGCAAGCAAATCGGAGAGAATCCCGAGCCGTGCCTCCACCGTAGGCCCGAAGGGAGATTTCATATTGTAAGGTACCGCGTCGCGGGACGGAAATAGCGCTATGTCGTTGTCGCTGCCCAAGATAGCGAGGCAGTCATCGGCGAGCCGCTCGGCGCTTTTGGTGTTTTCGGTCAGTACGAGGAGGGTGGATTTTGACTGCCGGTAGAGGTCGGCGGCCAAAAAAGCGTCGCCCGAGCCGGCCAGCCCCTTAAACATGGCGGGGTTGGGGCGCGCCTCGCAGTAGCGCCCTATGCTTGGAAAGCGCGTTTTAGTGAGGGCGCCGGATAGGGTTGCTATTTCCATAAGAAGGGAATGAGCCAGGAAGGATTTGAACCTTCGACTCCCGCCTTAAAAGGGCGATACTCTACCGCTGAGTTACTGGCCCGTACTGTGCGGTGACGATCTGTACAGATTCTATAAGATAACATGCGGGGGGGCGGAATGTCAAGAAAAAAATAAAAAAAATAAAAAGGGCCGGAACCGAAGTATTATTTTTATGTTTATGGCGGTAGTCGTAACCCCTACGGCAGATGTAAGGAACGGTCTTTACTGCCAGCGTTTCGACGGTAGATAGGGGACGGCGCCAACGTACAAGAAATACTTGTTAGTTCAAACGGTTCGTAAGTCGAAAACGGTCAGGGGATCGGCAAAAATTAACTCGTTACGTAACGATTGACGCTTAAAATTAAGAAATGGGGGGCCAATGTCCTACAAACCGATAGAGATTGACCGTGAGAAACTCACTATTATGGGAGTTGATTTCGGTTCGGTTGATAACTTTGACGCAGTTGCGAACGCCTTGGGTACGGTAATGTTTGAAGGGTTCGACCCGACCCCGAAAAGCATTGAGATTATCCGCGATTATTTGGCCGATAAGATAAGTATCGGTCAATTGGTTCGGCTGACTAAAGAAAAAGCGTATGCGTAACGACTACGAATACATTGATCCAGACCATGCCTATACCGATCCCCAAACGGGTGTTCTACGGAATTTGGCCGATATTACCGACCCAAGCGATCTCTTATTTTTCGAAAGTACCGCAGTTATCAAGCGGGCGAAAGAACTTGAGCTACGGCCATTGACCGTTCATGGTGCCAAGACACTCTTGGAAATTCACCGTTATCTGTTTCAAGATGTGTACCATTGGGCAGGGCAGAAAAGGACTGTAGAGATAAGCAAACAAAATAAACCTTTTTTTTTAACAGCATATTTTGACAACGGTTTTGCCTACATAGATACACTTATTACGGAGTACCGGAAAATCACCCGAACAGATAAACCCAAATTAGCTGAACAATTAGCGATTTTGCTTGATAACATAAATCACCTACACCCGTTTAGAGAAGGTAATGGAAGAACGCAACGAGAGTTTATCCGTCTTCTTGCCCTTGAAAAGGGATATACTCTTAATCTGAACCCGTCTGATAATATTGACGTATACGAACGCTATATGTCAGGAACTATTGATGGGGATGTGGTGGGATTAGCGGCGATGATTTTGGAATTATTGAAAGATTGACTTTTTATGGCGATGAAGTATACTATCACCAACTTGCAAGAAATACTTGCGAGTTCAAAATGAAGGCAAGCGGAGCGTAAATAGGAGAATACCTAAGATGGAGTCTGGTTGGGTCATAAAAAAAAACCGGATTTCAATGCGGTTGCTCGTTACGTTGCTATTGGCGGCGGGCGCGGCATTTTGGTCGTCGGGGTGCTCAAAAAAGTTGGTACAGGAGCCGGGATCTGAAATATACGGTGCGGCGGGGACGTCGGTTGCCGGTACGTTCACCGACAAGAGAGACGGCGCACGGTACGCGACGGTAGAGATCGCCGGCAAAACTTGGATGGCGGTGAATCTGAACTATAAGGCGGACAGCTCTTGGTGTTACAACAACCGTATTTCCAACTGCAACAAATACGGCAGGCT
>JAITFI010000004.1 GCA_031281485.1 Chitinispirillales bacterium
ATATGCGGGGTTTAGCCCCGCATATCCTATGAAAGGGCGCGATTTATCGCGCCCTTTCGTCTAAAAAAGATTTTAAAGATTTTGATTTTAAGCGCCCTTTCGTCTAAAAAAGATTTTAAGGCTTTGATTTTAAAGATTTTAAAAGGTTTTGACTTTTCAGGTATTGATTATTACCCCTTTATCCCCTATAATTATAGTAGAGAGTTTAAAAGACTTAAAATTCAACAAAGGAGGCGTAGAAAAAAAACAATGATAATTGCATTAAGGGGGCGTTGGCCTTAGCCGGGCTAACGGTGTGTTGTATTACCTACAGAAAAGGGGGGAAAATGGTAAACCAAACCCGGGAGATATCCCGGATATCCTATAATCATTGAACCAACGTAAGGGGAGCCTTAATGAAAAATTTAAGGGTATCGGTAAAGTTATTGGTTGGTTTTGGTATCGCAGCAGTGTTCATGCTCACAGTCGGGATCGTGGGTATTTGGCAGTTGGGCGTCTTGGAGCATGATTATACTAAGGCCATAGACGTCCACGGCAAGCCGCTTGTGGAGAGCGGGCGTATGCTTGAAAGCATACACGCCATGAGAGCGGAGCTGCACTCCGCGATCATCTTCACCGGTAACGCGGAAAAGGTTCGCAGCCATGAGGCTCTCGTTGAGAATTGGTGCAAGGAATTCGAGGAGAACGCGGTGATATACGGCACTCATATCGTGCTCCCGAAGACCAAGGCGCTTTTAAACGAGGCTATGCAAAGTTATGAACAGACTTTTAAACCGTCGATGTTCAAGATAATAGGGGAAGCGAAGAAAGGAACGCCTATAGCTGAGTTGACCGTCCAAATGGATAATGTCACGACGCCCGCGGCGGACCTAACGGCGAAAAATTTGAAGGAAACCATGGAAGTTAAAGCGGAAATGCTGGAAAAGACATCGGCTGAGAGCGAGGCCGCCTACAAGTTCAGTTTGCTTGTGGTGGCGTTTATGATACTTACGGGCGTGGCGCTTTCCGCGTTCTTAGGCATCTACATATCCAAGCTGATCAGCAGGCCGCTTAACGCAACGGTGAAGATGATAAACGAGATGGGGCAGGGGCGCATGGGCACTCGGCTGAACATCGACCGAAACGACGAGATCGGCATCATGGCGAAGACGTTGGACAAGTTCGCGAACTATTTGCAGACAGTCGTCGTGAGCACCATGAAGAAAATATCGAAGGGCGACGTAGGCATGGAGGTCGTCCCGATATGCGCCGAGGACGAAGTGGGCAACGCTCTGAAACAGACGGTGGAATCGTTGCGCCGGCTTATTATCAGCGACGGCGGAAGGGTTCTTCAGGCGGCGGCGCGGAAGGATTTGTCGCTGCGGCTTACCGATCAATACGAGGGAGATTTCGCGACAATGAAGGACAACATAAACACAGTGATGCAATCTCTCGACAACGCGCTCAGGCAGGTATCGGAGGCTACGAGTCAGGTGTCGGGAGCGAGCGGCGAGATTTCCAGCGGGGCGCAGATCCTTGCCCAGAGTTCGAACGAGCAGGCGAGTTCGCTTGAGGAGGTGTCGTCGAGTTTGGAGGAGATGTCTTCCATGACTAAACATAACGCCGACAACTCCAACATGGCGAAGATACTCGCGTCAGAGGCGCGGACGGCGGCAAACGAGGGCGACGCGGCGATGAAGCGTATGGCGGAGGCTATCGGCCATATAAAACTATCGTCCGACAACACGGCGAAGATCATAAAGACGATCAACGATATCGCCTTCCAGACCAACATCTTGGCCCTGAACGCGGCGGTGGAAGCGGCAAGGGCCGGCGAAGCGGGCAAGGGATTCGCGGTCGTGGCCGACGAGGTGCGGACGTTGGCAATGCGCAGCGGCACGGCGGCGAAGAACACTGAGGTTTTGATCGATGAGTCGGTGAAAAACGCCGACAACGGCGTCATGATCACGGAAGAGGTCGCGGCGTCGCTTTCAAAGATCTTAGACCGCACCGTCAAGGTGGGCAACCTGATCGCCGAGATCGCGGCCGCTTCAAGCGAGCAGTCCACCGGTATCGAGCAGGTGAACGTCGCCTTGACGCAGATGAACAAAGTCACCCAAAACAACGCCGCCAACTCAGAAGAGTCGGCAAGCGCCGCGGAGGAACTCAACAGCCAAGCGGCGGAACTGGCGCACTTAGTGGGAAGCTTCAAACTGAGCGGCTCCGCCTATGACGTTAATCGTGAAAACGAGGAGCGCAAAGGCGGCTTGAATATCAAAGTTGAGCCTGAGCACGGCAGCCACGCGATTTCAACGTCGGCCCGTACCGGCTCTAACACCTTTCACCACAAACAACGGCACGCGCTCGCGTCGTTTCACAGAGCCACGATGGCAAAGGAGGTTACAGTACTCGACAACGCGGAAATTGACGAGATTTTGGCTGAAGTCTGATTGCTGACGTGCAGGGCGGGTTTCAAACCCGCCCTTATTTTTTTGGGGCAGGTTAAAGATCCGGCATACATACCCCAAAAGATTCCATAGGACTTGATTTTTACAATGCGGATAATTTATATTTATATTATATAGAGGGGTGTTACGGGCAACATCCGACGGTGTACGGTGTTTTCGGGCATAGGCAAAAGAAACACAAAAACCAATAAAACAAAGAACCACGGAGGTTATCGTGTCTTCCGAAAATAGGAACATTAACGATCTGATCGCGTTGATCGAACGCAACAAGGTCGCGGCGCAGGGTGATAAGACGTGGTACAACACCTCCGAAGTCAGGGGTCGCGCCGCCAAGGAGGATGATCCGGACGCCGACTACGACGACGACGACGAGGAGGAGGAGGCGGAGCCCGATTACTCCGACGTGCGCCTGCTGATTTTCGCCACGCCGGGCCCGTTCACGGAGTCGCTCTTCCCCATGATAGACCAGCACGAGCTTGTCTACGCCGTGACGGACATACCGGAGGAGATCATCGACATCGCCATGAGCAACATGCAGATACGGCATGTGCTGATAGATATGGACAAGCCCTCCGATCCGACCAAAGGCGTGAACATCTTCTCCGACCTGAAGACGCTGAACCCGAAGATCCAGATATTCTACTGCACCAGAAACCCGTCGACCATCGAGGCGCGGAGCATTCAGACCAAGGGGGCGAAGTTGATACAAAAGCCGGTGTTGCGGAAGACGGTGGATAAGTTTATAACCGAGAATTTTAATCTTTGACTAGGATTAATAGGATTTTAAAAACAGATTATAGGATTTAACGTCAAAAACAACGTTAATACATAAAAGACGTGGGGTTTAATCCTATAATCCTTATAATCCTACAAATCCTAGTTCAGACAGGATTTTAAAAACAGATTATAGGATTGAAAAAAAACATGAATAAAACAATACTGATTACAATCTTGTTGACCGCAACGGCGCTCTTCGTTTCCTGTTCTAAAAAAGAAAAGGCCAAATCCGTCGCTATGACTGTCAACGGGCAAGAGATCACCGGCGACGAGGTGGACGAGGCGGCGGAGTTTTTTCAGCGGCAGCGGGCGTTCCTCTCGCCTTCGCAACTCTTTGAGAGCGGCGGCGGCGACGACGTAAGGCGGGCGGCGGCTCGGCAGTTGGCGGCGAACATGCTTTTGCTGGCGGAGGTTAAGCGGCTGGGCTGGCGGGTGGACTCGGCGCGCGTCGAAACGGCGGCGAACCGCTTCATATCGCAGTTCCCGGACCGCGAGACCTTCATGTCGCAGCTCGCCGCCATGGGCGAGAGCGAGGAGTCTATGCGCCGCGGCATAGAGGAGGAGTTTCTCTTGGACTCGCTGTTAAACACGGCGGGCGCCGCCGCGGAGCCGGTAAGCGACGAGGAGTGCCGAAAGCACTACGACGCCAACGTGGAGCGCTACAATGAGCCCGGCGGCGCGCGGGCGAGCCACATAATCTTTGAGCTTGAGCAAACCGCCTCCGATTCGCAGGTTCGGGTGGCCATGGAGAGGGCAAAGACGGCGCTTTCTAAAGCTAAGAGCGGGGCGGATTTCGACGCGCTTATCAAGGAGTATTCGCCCACTGCCGGCGGCGACATCGGCTGGTTCAAGAGGGGCGACCTTGTCCCCGACTTGGAAAACAAGGTATTCTCAATGAAAAAGGGCGAAATAAGCGACCTGCTGCCGAGCAGCATGGGCCTCCACATAATAAAAAAGACGGACGAAAGGGCGCCGCGCCAATTAAACTACACGGAGGCGGAAGCGGCGATAAGAACCGGGCTCTCGGAGCGGAAAAAGGCCGACAGAGTAAACGCCTACGTGGACAGCCTGATCAGGGCGGCGGACATAAGATATGTAGATACTACATTGTCGATATAATCAACCCCGCAAAAAGCTCTTGAGCGTGGTCGCGATCAGGTCGGCCGCCTTGTCGCTGAGCTCCGGCTTTTGGCTTTTTTGCATCGCCCGCCTGACCGACGGCGACGCGGTGTCGCGGGCCTCCGTTTTGCAATCTTCGGTAATATCAACCGACCTAAGCCTCTGCAACCTATCCTCAAACGAACCCATGGTAACACCCTCCCCTCTTTATATAATTAGACTTGTATTGCTTCGCCGCTTCGCTACTAGACCCTGAACTCCCTGTCCACGATCTCGGTAATGAACTTATCTATAGACACCGGGTAGTAGCGCAAATTCGGGCTGAAAATCAGCCCCGTCCGCGTGTCCTCTTTGCACATCAAGGCGTCTTCCATACGCTCCAAGTACTCCTTCGGCGGCTCGTCTAAGTGCTTCAGGGAGAAGTGCTTGCTCTCCACCTTGACGTTGCTTTGCCCGGGGCCGGCGCAGAAGAAGGAGAAGAGGCGCCCCTCTATGCCGCTGTCGAAGGTTTCGGGGTCGAAGACGTCGCCGAAGGTGTCGAAGAGGGTCTCCGCCGAGATGATGAACTTGGGTGAGACGCATATCCTGCCGGAAACCTCCGCCGTCCCGCCGCTCCCGGGCTCGGGCGCGGCCATGATGTAGGGCAGGTCGTGGTAGCCGGAGACGATGCCGCAGATGGGCTTGCGCAATATGTCCGTGCGCTCATAGACCTCGCGCATAGCGGGGTCGGAGCGATAGTCGTTATAGCCGTTGCAGTTATTATTTATAAACATGATATACGTAATATAATATAAAACATTAGTTGAATTAATCTTTTTAAATAAAAATCTTTAAAACCAAAATCTTTAAATTCATTTTTAGACGAAAGGGCGCGATAAATCGCGCCCTTTCATAGGATATGCGGGGCTAAACCCCGCATATAAAGTCAACGTCAACGTCAACGGCTTTTTTCTTTTTAATCCTATAATCCTTTAAATCCTACTAATCC
>JAITFI010000025.1 GCA_031281485.1 Chitinispirillales bacterium
TTTTTCGCGCCGCGAAGCGGCGCATGTTTATCCGACGGGGCGTTGCGGGGCGGAGCCCCGCAGGGTGGGTAGCGGAAAACAAAATGGCGAAGCCATTTTGGTTGGAGCGAGGGAGGGCGTAGCCCTCCCCTTAAATGAATTTGATTTTCATTATTTGACTTTCCCTATCTTCTTGACCCCCAACACATTAGGCAGCTGTGTCGCCCCCGCCGGCCTGCCTCCAGACGAGAAGTCGCCTATGAACTCCATAGTGTCCTTCACCGTTCCTATAAACATCTGCGAGGGGCCGCCGCCCTCCATGTACATTGCCCGGTCTATCGATATGGGCAGTTCCCGCAGTATGTTGACGAACTCGTAGACAGAGTGCGGGGCGGTGCACTGTATCAGAAGGACGTTTCCCGACTTGTCGGTGGCCACCGACACTATGCTCCAGCGCTTCTCGCTCTCCTGCCAAACGTTGCTGCCGGTACACGAGAGCATGCGGATCGACTGGACGGCTGAGCCGTAGTGCGGGCGGACCGCCTCGAAGTCGTCGCACTGCCGGTCGACGATACGCGCCGGCGCTATGCCCTTTTTGAGCGGCTCGAAGACTAAGATCGTCTTGTCCTTGGAAATATGCGAGTTGTTGACGTGCGCGGATGTTTTCATGTGGGAGACGCTGGTGCGGTAGTCGGCCTGGTACATGGCGGCGTTGACGACGGCGGCCATCCCCGCCTTGGCCGCCCAACCGCGGGCGGTGAGCGGCGCGCCGCCGGTCGCGGGGTTTGAGGCGTTCAGCAGGCAGAGCTCATATTGCTTGAGGTCGACGCGTAAGACGTTGATTTTACTTGATGTCGATGGCGTTATTGACGGTGTCTTTGTCGTGTCTTTATGACGGTTGTAGAGCGGGGATTGGAACGACGCGAACTCCAAGCCGGGTTCTAAGGTCCGCCATTGGGCGTTGGCGGCGGCTATAGTTAGAATAACGATAATTATCGTCTTTATTTTCGTGTTCATATAATAAAAAATAATTAAAATCAAAGTCTTTTTAAATCAAAATTTTTAAAATCAAATTCTTTTTTAGACGAAAGGGCGCTTAAATCAAAATCTTTAAAATCATTTTTAGACGAAAGGGCGCGATAAATCGCGCCCTTTCATAGGATATGCGGGGCTAAACCCCGCATATGAAGTCAAAATCAACGTCAAAGTCACAAAAAAGGCTTTTTTCTTTTGACTTTGACTTTATATGCGGGGTTTAGCCCCGCATATCCTATGAAGCCGAAGGCTTCGTCTAAAAAAGAATTTGATTTAAAAAGATTTTAATCTTTTAACCCCAGCACGCTATTAATTATTTTATAGGAATGAAGATCGCGGCCAAAAATAACAAGGCTTTCCATGACTACGAGGTCATTGAGAGGGTTGAGGCGGGGGTTATGCTGACCGGCGCGGAGGTCAAGTCCATTCGGGCCGGGCGCATAAGCCTTGCTGACAGCTACGCCGTCTGCGTCCAAGGCGAGATGTTCGTGAATCACCTCCACATAAGCTCCTACGAGCGCGGCGGCCTATACACGCCGGAACCTACGCGTCGCCGCAAGCTGTTGCTGCACAAGAAGCAGGTCGCGTTCTTCGGCACGGAGGTGGAACGCAAACAACTGGCCCTGATCCCGCTTTCAGTCTACTTTAAGGATCAATGGGTCAAAATAGAGATAGGCCTCTGCCGGGGGCGGAAGAAGTACGACAAGAGGCAGAAGATAGCGGAACAAGAGGCCAAGAAGAAGATCGCGCAGCTGGTGAAGGCTAGGAACTGATAATGAAAAAAATATTATCATATATTATCTTCGTAATGCTGGCGCTATCAACGGCATCAATCGCCCAATCGGCTGCCCCGGCTGCATCCGCATCATCACCACCGACAACGCCGTCATCATCAATATCAACCGCCCCGACCCCGACCGCGGCCCCGACCCCGGTTCCGGCGGCAATCGCAAGCGTGACCGTCCGCAAAATACCCGACGGCAAATCATCCTCCGTTCCGGCTTTCGAAAAAAACGGGCTGACCTACGTCTCCATCCCGGCTTTCGCCGAGCAGCTCGGGTTCAAGCACTCGCAGAGCGTCTTTTCCAACAAATCAGTCTTCTCAAACGAGCGCGGCAGCATAACGTTTGTCCAAGATAATCTGTTTTACAAGATTGACACGGTCATAAACCTCATCCCGTATCCGCCCATCCGCAAAGAATCGACACTGTACCTGCCCGCTCCGTACCTTGTAAAGGTGTTTGACGCAAAGCATTCGGGGGCGCTCGGTTGGAGCGCTCAGACGTCGACGATTACCGTGAACTCGCTTAAGTACAGCGTATTGTCCGTATCCAGCGGGGTGAAGCAGAACGGGACGCTCATTTCCATTGTGCTGGCCGACTCGCTGCCGTACGAGTTTACCTATTATCACCCCAACTTGGCGGTAAACTTCGGCGGCGGCAAGCTTGATCCCAAGGCCGTGAAGCGTGGTTTGCGGGCCGGCGTCGTCGATTCCGCGTTTACGTTGCAGTACGACGGGTCGGCGCAGGTGTCGTTTATCCTTAATCAGGCGGTGGAGCCGCCCTACATAGAGTATAGCGCGAAGACCCGCACGCTTATGATTTCGCTCAAACCCAAGATCGAGCAGAAGAAGCAAAAGGCTCCGGCGGCCACCCAAGTGCCGCTCGACGCCTCGCTCATCCGCACGGTAGTTGTGGATCCGGGGCACGGCGGCAAGGATCCGGGGGCCATAGGGCCTACGGGGGTCAAGGAGAAGGATGTGGTGCTCGGTATCGGGCTGGAGCTGCGCACTATGCTCGAAAAGGCCGGGTTCAAGGTATTCATGACGCGCGATAAGGATATTTTTATACCGCTTGGGGACAGGACTAAATTTGCGAATGAGAAAAAGGCGGATCTCTTCGTGAGCATCCACGCCGACGCGGTTGGCGGGGACGCCAAGAAGCGCTCAGCGGCGCGCGGTTACAAGGTCTACTTCCTCTCGCAGGCCAAGAACGAGGAAGACAAGATGGTGGCTATGCGTGAAAACGCCGTGATAGAGCTTGAGGACAAGGACAAGCGCTCCAACTACAACGCGTTGCAGGACGTGCTGATAAGCATAGCCGGAGCGGAGTATCTGCGGGAGAGCCAAGATCTTTGCATATTCATCGAGCAGTCGCTTGGGGCGAACGTCAAGCAGATACCTCGGCTGCAGCTCGGCGTTGGCCAGGCCAACTTCTGGGTGCTAAACGGCGCGTACATGCCCTCGGTGCTCATAGAGGTGGGCTTCATATCGAATACGGAGGAGGAGAAGCTGCTCTCCGACAAGCGGACGCAGTTTCAGCAGGCGGCGGCGTTCTCCGAGGCCATAGTGAAGTTCAAGCAGCAGTTCGAGGGGGGGCAGTAGTGAGCGATTCGCGGCCTATAGGGGTTTTCGATTCGGGGCTGGGGGGCCTCACGGTGGCCAAGGAGATATTCCGCCTTATGCCCCGCGAGCGGATAATCTACCTCGGCGACACGGCGCGCGTGCCCTACGGCGGCAAATCCGAGGAGACGATCCGCCGCTTCGGCCTGCAAGACGCGAGGGTGCTTTTGGACCTCAACGTCAAGATGCTCATTGTGGCGTGCAACACGGTCTCGTCGGTTGCGATAGACTATTTGGAGCGGAATATAAAAGAGGTCCCGGTGATCGGCGTGGTGCTGCCCGGCGCGCGGGCGGCGGCCACGCGCAGCGCCGCGAAGCGTGTGGGGGTCATAGGCACCGCGGCGACGGTCAGGTCGGGGGCCTACGCCAAGGCGATCAACAGCATCGCCCCCGACATAAAAGTCTACGCGAAGCCGTGCCCGCTCTTCGTCCCGCTGGTCGAGGAGGGCCTGATAGACAACGACATCACACGCTTAACTGTGCAGCATTACCTCTACGAGATGGTGGATTTGGGTATCGACTGCCTGATACTCGGCTGCACCCACTACCCCATACTGATGGAGGTGATCCAAAGCACCGTAGGGAACCGGATACAGCTGGTTGACAGCGCCCTATGGACGGCCAAAGAAGCGCACCACATAATGAAAGCGCTTGGAGCGGAATATCCGGCGCCGATAACGCCGGGCCTGACAGACCCGAAAGAGCAGCCCAAAAAAGCGGGTCAATTCTCAGTGGAAGCCTCCGAAGGCTTCGCCGCGAGCCGGTTCCTAGTCTCCGACGTAACGCCGAACTTCGAGTCTGTGGCCGAAACGTTACTCGGGGCTGGTTTGCCGAGTATAGAGAAGGTGTCGGTAGAAGAACTAGAGGAAAAAGAGCCGTAAAATCAAATTCGTTTAAGGGGAGGGCTGCGCCCTCCCTCGCTCCAACCAAAATGGCTTCGCCATTTTGTTTTCCGCTACCCACCCTGCGGGGAGGGCGCGCCCCAGTGGGGCGCTATTGCCCCGCAACGCCCCGCCAGATACCCCCCCACTTTCAATATCTCCCCCTCAACTAGGGGGAGATACTTTTTATAAACAAGCGCCGCTTCGCGTCGCGGTACGTCAACACCAAAATCAACATTGAATCAATTTCTTGACTTTCTTCCACCCATAAACGATATTTATTGATATTGATTTTGCGACGCGAAGCGGCGCATGTTTATTCGACGGGGCGTTGCGGGGCAGCGCCCCGCAGGGTGGGTAGCGGAAAACAAAAATGGGCGAAGCCCATTTTTGGTTGGAGCGAGGGAGGGCGCAGCCCTCCCCTTAAACGAATTTGATTTTTATTATTTTGAATTTGACTTTAAAAACGTCAACAAAAGGATAATCATGTCTGGCCATTCCAAGTGGGCTACCATTAAGCGGGCGAAAGGTAAGGCTGACGCCGCCCGCGGCAAGTTGTTTAACAGGCTGATCCGGGAGATCACCATCGCGGCTCGTATGGGCGGCGGCGACGTTTCGGCGAACCCGCGCCTGCGTACCGCCGTCTCCGCGGCGCGGGCGGCCAATATGCCCGGCAAGAACGTCGAATCGGCGATCCAGAAGGGCACCGGGCAGCTTGAGGGCGTTAACTACGAGGAGATCACCTTTGAGGGCTACGGGCCCGGGGGCGTGGCTTTCCTGATCGAGGCCGTGACCGACAACCGCAACCGTACGGTGGCGGAGGTGCGCCACCTGCTGACCAAGTACGGCGGCAACCTCGGCCAGACCAACTCCGTCGCCCGGATGTTCAACTCCAAGGGCATCATAACGGTGGCCAAGGAGGATGTGGGCGAGGACAAACTCATGGAACTTGTCCTCGAAGCCGGCGCCGACGACATGTCAGCCGAGGGCGACGAGTATGAGATCACCACGACGGTTGACGCCTTCGACGCGGTACGCGAGGCGATAGTCGCCGCCAAGATCGAACCGACCTCAGCCGAGATCACGAAGGTAGTCGACAATCCGGTGAACTTAGACGCCGCCGCCGCGGTCAAGATAATGAAGCTGGTCGACGCGTTGGACGAGCTTGACGACACTCAGCATGTTTACGCTGGGTTTGACGTTAGCGACGAAGAAGCGGCGAAGATGGACTAGGATTAATAGGATTAAAAAACAGATTAAGTCAAAATCTTTAAAATCTTTAAAATCTTTAAAAATCTTTTTTAGACGGAAGTGCGCGATAAAT
>JAITFI010000100.1 GCA_031281485.1 Chitinispirillales bacterium
CGATTACAAGGGCGATTACGCCAAGATGAAAGATAACATAAACACCGTCGTAGACACCATCGACCACGCGAACAGCCAGATTTTGGCCAGCGCCCAGAGTTTGGCCGAGGGCGCGAACAATCAGGCGAGTTCGCTCGAAGAGGTGTCGGCTACCCTTGTGGAGATATCCTCCATGACGAAGCAAAATGCCGCCAACTCCAATCAGGCGAAGATATTGGCTACCGAGGCTCGCAACGCCGCCAACGCGGGCGACGCCGACATGAAGAAAATGGCCGAGGCTATCCAAGATATAAAGCAGTCGTCCGACAACACCGCCAAGATTGTCAAGTCCATCGACGACATAGCCTTCCAAACCAACCTCTTGGCCCTCAACGCGGCGGTCGAAGCCGCCCGCGCCGGAGAAGCCGGCAAGGGCTTCGCGGTTGTGGCCGAAGAGGTGCGCAACCTTGCGATGCGCAGCGCCGAGGCGGCCAAAAACACGGCGAACATGATAGAGGAGTCGGTGAAGAACGCCGACGGCGGGGTCAAGATCACGGAAGAGGTCGCCAAATCGCTGAACCAAATCGTAGACCGCATCGTAAAAGTGGGCGATCTGATAAACGATGTGGCGTCGGCTTCCAACGAACAGGCGCAGGGCGTAGAGCAGGTGAACTCCGCCGTCGCGCAAATGAGCCAGACCACCCAGAATTTCAGCATGGAGGCCTCGGAACTCGCGGATATGGCGCGCGCGTTCAAATTGAGCAACAGCGACGGCACAGGGCGCTCAAGCGGCGGATTCCGCCCCGCGCTCCCGCCGCCGAAACAGATCCACCGGCCCGCAGTCGCCGCGATTCCCGACAAATCCTCCAAACCGGCGAAAGCGGTGAACGCGGCAGAGGTCATTCCGCTCGACGACGATGAATTGCATAACTTTTAAAGAATAAAAAGGCGCGGCGCGCAATAAAAAAGGGCTGGTATAATTACCCGCCCTTTTCATCTCCGCCAAGTCTCCGGTAATCCTGACAATAGTTACCGATCCAAAATCCGCTCTAAAATATCCGCCCGCCCTACCAAGTCCCTATCCGTTAAAAGCCCCGCCTTTTTGAGCTTTTCCAGATCGCTGCCGTCCCCCCCGTTAACCGCCCGATACAAGAGCGACGCCTCCCGCACGGCGTCAGACTGCAACGCTTTGCTTCTCAGGTTCTGCTCAACGACGGAGCGTTCATACGTGCCGGGGTCTAACTTGGGCAGCGCAACCAACCTGCAGAAGACGAAAAAGATAACGAACGCCGCCGCGATACCCGCCGCGACCAGCGAACTTACGTACGTCGCCCGCAATACCGAGGCGACCTCAGCCTCTTTGCGGGCGAGCGCCGCCCTTATGGACTCCGAATAGTGCTGCTGTACGGCCGTTATGCGCCGCGCCTGCAGCAAAAAGTTTATCGACTCGTAGACCTTGTACTCGCAAAGGCAGCACGACTTTTTTATGCCCTTAACGGTGTTGTTCCCGTCGAGCAACCCGAATATGTACTCCTCAGGCGTCGCCGCGATGTCAATCTCGCCGGGAGGGATGTCGCTGCCGACCGAATTCGGGGTCGGGGCGAAGACCATGTCCTCGGTTATGTACTCCCGCATGCGCGCCCACTCGTCAACGCGGCGCATCCCCTCCATTATGATGTTCTCGGCGGATATTGTGACGACCCCGCAAGCTATGGCTGACACGCTGCCGACGGAATTGAAACGGTAGGTGCCCTCGTTCCAAGTCAGGAGGCTGCAACTAATATCCTCGATGCACGACCCGGCGAAGCCTTTTAGCTCCGCCGCTGTCAAAAGGCCGCGCTCAAGCAGAGCGGCGGACAATGCGCTCAGGTCGTCGGTGTTGGCGCTGAAAATCGGGCTCAACTGCTCGGAAGTCTTACGCTTTATGTCGATCAAATAATTGAAAAGCTTGTTGGCAAGATTCTCCTCGCCGTCCGACCCGCCGACGATAAACCCCTCCTTAAAGACAATCACCGCCTCTCGCTTACCGCTGGCAAGGTCAAGACGCCCCGTAATCCTCTGCTGCGTCAGAAGATTGAAAACGTCGGCGAGAATAAACTCTTTTAATGTTCCGTTCAATACCATTTTTGCACCTGTCTTTTAAAGTCTTTTAAAATCAAAATCTTAAAAATCATTTTTAGACGGAAGTGCGCGATAAATCGCGCACTTCCATAGGATATGCGGGGCTAAACCCCGCATATAAAGTCAACGTCAAAATCAAAATCAAAGTCAAAATCGGCGTTTTTAGCCTTTGATTTTGATTTTATATATGCGGGGTTTAGCCCCGCATATCCTATGAAGCCGAAGGCTTCGTCTAAAAAAGATTTAAAGAATTTGACTTTTTTAGGCTTCGTCTAAAAAAGATTTTAAAGATTTTGACTTAATATTATTTTGCTTTAACCGACATCTTAACTCTATTTTTCATAGTTTTCGCAAGTCCCACGCATTGTTTGAAAAACGCTACTATATTGTATATTAGTAATATCGGTATAATGTAAATCGGGTCAATGACCGCGGCGCTGGGGAAGTATGTGTGGAATGTGATCGCGCAGTAGCAGGCGGCGAAGATCGCGCTTGATATCAGTACCGTCATGGCCGGCTTGAAGAGCGCTTCCCCTTTGTAAAGCGTTCCGGCTCCGGGGATCACGATTCCCAAGGCGAATTTTGTGAAGTCTCTCTGCAGCGTCGCTTTGTCCTGATACGCCTTTTGGAGATTGTACATCGTCGCCGCGTTGTTGTGTGAATCTATGCTCTTTTTGTAGCAAACGCTGCATATCGTCCCTTTACGGCACCTGCGGCAGAGAAGGCGTCCGCAGATACGGCATGTGAAGTACTTTCTGGCTTTTGACATGTGCTTCCACATCGCGGAGTAGAGACCCATGAAGACCAGCATCAAAACTACGGAGGCTCCGAAGGCGGCTATGGGGCTCAGACCGAAGTAGGTTTTGCTCTCGTTGAACCGTATCATCTCCGCCGGATCGGCCATGAAGAGGCGGCTCCAGAAGTAGAACGGGGTGAGCGTGGGTTGTATGATACGGCGCAGCGGCGGGACGTCGTCTTGAAAGTAGCGGGCGTTGACGCGCATGTGGCCGCCGACCAGGCCGGCGTCTATTTTTGCCGCTTCGCTGATCATGTCCGACGCGGTGAAGTCCACGTCGTCGGCGTAGGCTTGGGCCAAATTGAACTTCGCCTCCGCCGACCCTGGGTTGTTTTTGAGCGCGGCGCCGTAATATTGCTTCATGCCGTTTATATCGTTTGTCAGGAACGCGTGGTTACCCGCGTAAAGCAGGGCCAGCGGGTCGTTCGGGGCAAGGTCCAACGCCTTATTTACGGCGTCGGAGTTCGCGCCGTAGTTCTCGCTCTTGGTGGCGCATATCGCTAGCGTCAATTCCGTGGCGCGGTTGCCGGGCCTTTGGGTCAGGTTTGTTCTCGCGAGGTTGTAGAGTCCGACGGAGTAGCCCTCGCGCATAGAGCGCTCAAGCAGCACGGCCGGGGAGTCCGGGCGTAGGCCGCGGCTGAGAAAACTGTCCGCGAAGAAGCCAAGCGGGCTTACGGTCAAGATCGCGCAGGCGAGGATTAGCAGCTTCTTTTCGCTTGCGTTCATGAACCTGCAAATCAAAAAGGCGATTAACCACAGCGTTGGAACAACTCCTGCTATGAGCATCGCGAGGACTATAACGACGCTTGCGGCGGTGCGGACGCTCGGGGATGCCCCCACGAAAAGCGTGTCCCCGATGGGGTGTACGCCGCGCGGCAGGTATTTGACGATGAAAACGACGAATAGCGAGCACGCGAAAATAAAGGCCGTTGCGGCAAAGAACCTATACGCCCAACAGATGAAAGCGGTTTGCGCGCGCCACGAGGCCGCGAGGAGGCCGAACGCCTCCGCTATAAAATCAGGAACGGCGGCAAGCAAATTGTCTAAATTGTCGGGAAAGCCTATGGCCCCCTTTCGGTAGAGCCACCAGCACTGATTCTTATCGAAGCGCTTTGACTCCGTATAGCAGTATTCCGCCGCTGCCGGATTGGACGCCGCGAGGGTATTTCCGTAGAGAATCAACTGTTGCGAGAGGAGGGGAGCGGACGATCCGCCCACGGCGAGTATGTACATTTCAATGGCGTCGAAGCACTCGTCGGCGTATTGCGTATGCCCGCCGCGGATAAATTCAAGCGCCAAAAGCCAAAGCGTCCCCGGATCGGCCGCCGCCGCCTTTACCGCTTCGCCGAAAAAACGCTCGCGGACGCCGCCTTCGTTTATGACCCCGTTTACATACCGATACCACGGGCCCACGCCGCGCAGGGCCTCAAGCCGCCCCTTGAAGCCGCCGTCCTCGGCGCTCTTTTGCAACGATTGTTCAAAGGAGGAGAGTTTGTCCGCCGGAAAGTCGAGTTTCTTCAGAAAATCGTCCCTCTTGGAGAGCGCGGCCTCAATCTCGGCGGATAAGAATTGGGACGCTCGCGCTGTCGTAGGCATAACAAAGACGAGCGCCGCCAAGGCCGCCAGCCATCCGAAAGCGCGAATTCTCCCTGTCACGTCACTTCCCGATTTTATTCACCAGAATATTCAAGCGGGATTTCTGATTAGACGCCTTATTCTTGTGAATGAGTCCTATCTTAACGCTCTTGTCCAAAACGGAGACCGCCTCCTTAAGCGCGCTCTGCGCCGCGTCGGGCGTTGTAGCCTCTACCACATGGCGGACAGCCGTCTTGATCCGCGATTTGTTGGCGCGGTTGACGACATTGGCCTTCTTACTGGTGCGGACACGCTTCTCCACAGACTTGTGCCGTTGCATTTTTCTTACTCCTTATTTTATGGGTTTTAAGTGTTCAAAATTCCAAACGAGACGCAGTAGAAAATAATATATTGCGCGGTTAAAGTCAAACTCAACCTGTAGAAGTATTTCTCTGCCTCTTGTTCCTCATATCGACCGCGTCGTATCCGAGCCCGCCCCACATAGAGATAGCCCGCGCCGAGCAGTTGTTTATGCAGTTGCCGCAACCTATGCACTTGTCCTTGTCTATGACGTGGCGCTGCCCCGGAGCCCCGGAGATGACGTTCTTCATGGGGCAGACCTCGGCGCACCTGCCGCAACCTACGCACTTTGTGTCGATGTTCGCTTTGGGACGCCCCTTTACGAGGTCCATGTAGCACTTGGCCGGACACTTGGCGTGCGCGATGATGAAGATCTCTTCCGTGCCGTAGTCAAGCACCGGCAGGTTGTTTTCTATGGTGATAGCCCCCGAAAGCGTAGCCTTGGCGCATACCGTGCAGGCCGTGCAGCCCACGGTGCAGTAGCGGCGCACAAGCCTGCCCTTATCGTGGTTTGAGCAGGCCAAGAAGACCTTGTGCACGCTGGGGATGAGCGAGATCACATTGCGCGGGCAGGCCGCGACACACTTCCCGCAGCCGCAGCACTTATCGCGGTCTACGACCGCAAGCCCGTTTTCGTTTACGGTTATGGCGTCGAAGAGGCAAGCCTTGACGCAGCTGCCCAAGCCCAAGCACCCGTCCGGACAGACCTTTGAGCCGTTGCCCGTGAAAGTGGCGGCGTGGCAATCCTCTATGCCCTTATATATGGAGCGGTCCATAGCTTCCCGCTTCCCGCCGCGGCAGTGCACGACGGCCTTCATGGGGTCGGCGGCGGCGGCGGAGACCCCCAAAATGTCCCCGATGTTGACCGCGACCTTCTCGCCGCCCGGAATGCACCCGCCCGGTTGCGCCCGCCCCTCCACCACAGCTTTGGCGAACGCCGCGCACCCCGGAAGCCCGCAGGCCCCGCAGTTGGCGTTGGGCAGTATCTCCTGAACGCGCGAGATATTGGGGTCGATGAAGACCTTGAGGGTTTTGGAAGCGATAGCGAGCCCCAAGCCGAAAAAGAGGCCGACGCCGCCGACAACCATTACAGGTAAAAAGAGATCTCCCATACAGCCCCAATCCTTGTTATATCACTTGAAAAACGACAGCCCCGAAAATCCCAAGAACGCCAGCGCCATAAGCCCCGCCGTGATAAACGCGATGGGCAAACCGTCAAGCGATTTCGGTATGTCGGCCAGTTCCAACCGCTCGCGCAGCCCCGCCATCAGCACCAACGCCAACGTAAACCCGATGCCGGAAGCCGCGCCGTTGACCGTGCTCTCCACGAAAGAGTACCCCGTGCCCGAAAAAACGTTTATCCCGGTATTGATGATTGCAACCCCCAAAATGGCGCAGTTGGTGGTTATTAGCGGCAAGTAAATGCCGAGCGAATCGTACAAGGCCGGAGTGAACTTCTGCAGCACCATCTCCAAAAGCTGCACCAGCGAGGCGATGACGAGAATAAAGACGATCGTCCGCAGATACTCCACGCCCATGTCGATGAGTATCGCCTTGTTGATCCACCAAGTAATCATGGAGGCCACCGTCATCACGAAGACGACGGCCATCCCCATGCCCGTGGCGCTCGACAACTTCTTCGACACGCCGAAGAACGGGCACAAGCCCAAGAAACGCGCCAATACAAAGTTCTGTATCAGCACCGCCGCGATAGATATTTGCACTATGCCGGTTAAACTGTCTGTCATGCTTTCTTAACCTCCTTCTTTTTCCAACCGCGAACCCAATTGACCACACCCATGACGAATGCTATGGCGAAAAACCCGCCCGGAGCCAAAATCATAGCCGTCATAGGCTTGAAGTTCGGAACTACGAGTAAATCCCACAGTTTGTTGCTGCCCAAAAACTCGCGGATGCAACTGAGGATCAAAAGCGAGACCGTAAAGCCCAACCCCATCACAAACCCGTCGACAAGCGAACGCATAGGGTTATTCTTGGACGCGAAAGCCTCGGCGCGCCCTAAGATGATGCAGTTGACGACGATGAGCGGTATGAATATCCCCAGCTGCTCGTCTAACAACGGCACGTACGCCTTGATCAATAACTGGAGTATCGACACAAACGTGGCGATAACCACGATGAAACACGGTATCCGAACCTTGTCCGGTATCCACCCCTTTATTATGGATATGATGACGTTGGAAAACGCCAAAACAAAGGTGGCGGCCAGCCCCATGCCCAAGCCGTTCTTCACAGAAGTGCTTACGGCGAGAGAGGGGCAGAGCCCGAGAGCCAGTATGAGAATCGGATTCTCGGTTATAACCCCGCGTTTAATCTCTTTTACCAATGATACGGATGCCATTGTTACTTTTCCTCCAAAGTGTTCAACGCCCTGACATATCCCCCCACGTCGCGAGAAATGGTCTTGGTCACCGCCACTGTAGAGATCGTCGACCCCGTTATCGCCGTAATCTCGTTTCTTTCTCTCAGTTTCGCCCGCGTCGCGGAGTCTGTGTTGTGCCACTCGCCGAGCGACTTATTTATTCCTATGTTTTTTAACGACGACAAGCCCTCAAACTGCTGGGTGAACCACGGTTTTCCCGGTTCGTCGCCGCCTATCGGGTACCACACATATTTGTAGAAGGCCACCTCGGTCATCCGCGAGCCCAAGCCGGGCGTCTCGTTGTGGGCTAATACCGAAAGACCCAGTATTTTGCCGGTTTGGTCCACACCCACCATGAACTTGATTTCGCTGGAGTAACCCCTTTCGCTGACCTCGAAAGCGTAACCTACGAGTTTGCCGTTTTCCGTCGCCGACCAGTATTTCTCCGGCAGCGCGCCGCCGCCTTTTTCCTCTTTTATGACGACGCCCTGCGAAAAGACCGCCTTGATGGCCTCTTGTTTCGCCCGTTCGCCCTGCTCCGCTATCTTTTCGGCGGTCTTATCGTACGCCGCGCCTATCGCCAAACCGGCGAGCGCGGAGATTATAGTAAGCGCGACTATCATTTTTGCCATCTCAACCATGCTTCTTCACCTCGCCGTAGATTTTGGGCCTCGTGCAGCGGTCTATGAGCGGCGCGACGAGGTTCATCAGCAGAATCGAAAAAGATACCCCCTCAGGGTACCCGCCGTATTTCCTTATTGTAAACGTCAGCGCGCCGCACCCTATGCCGAAGAGCAGGCGTCCCATAGGCGTGATGGGGGAGGTGACAGGGTCGGTGGCCATAAAGAACGCGCCCAAGAATAACCCTCCGGCCAATATGTGGAACGTCGGCGCTATCAGCGATTCGACCGTGAAGAACGCCCCCGTGCCGTTTGCCAGCCAAAAGAGCGTGAATACCGTGAATATGTAAGCGAAAGGTATCCGGAAGTCTATCGCCCGTATCGATATCAAAAATATCCCGCCTATAAGCAGCGCCAGCGCGGATGTTTCCCCGATGCAGCCGCCGACGTTGCCGAAGAAGAGGTCTTTCAGGGCCGGCGAAAAATCGCCCGGCCTGTAGGCATTCGCGGCGAAGACGTGCTTTATCACGTAAAGCGGCGTGGCCGACGATACGGCGTCTATGGCCGAGGTCGCGGACGCCGCAGCCGCCGATACCGTGTCCGCGACCGACGATGCCGCCGCCGCGAGTTTGCCTGCCGCCAAGGCCGCCGTGTCCGCCAAGGAATCCGCCGCGGCGCCGATGGCGCTCGTTAAGGAATCCGCAACGGCGGGCGTTGATACCGATGTTGACGTCGCCGACGATACGGCGTCCGAGAGCGTGTCGGGCGCCGCCGCTTTGATCGCCAGCCCGTTTACGCTGCCGTAGAGCGTGGGCGGATAACTTGTCATTGGAGCCGGATAACTTGCCACCAAAAACGCGCGACCCGCCAAGGCGGGGTTTATGAAATTGCCGCCGAGGCCGCCGAAAACCATCTTGGCCACGGCGATAGCGAAAACCGAACCCAAAGCCGCCATCCACAAGGGCAGGGCGGGGGGGAGGTTGAACGCGACAAGTATTCCGGTAACTATAGCGCTGAGGTCGCCTATAGATTGCCTCTTCCTGAGTATAAGGTTGGCGACGCACTCCGTGGCCACCGCCGCGGCTATGCATACCAAAATGGGGAACAATGCCGCCTCCACGCCGAAAAAGACCACCGACGCGGCCAGCGCCGGCGTCATGGCGGCGATCACGGCTAGCATGACCTTGGACACCGTTAGGCTCGAACGTATGTGCGGCGGCGTGGACAAGTGCAGAAACGGCGGGTCAAACGCCCTGACCGCCTTCGTAGCGTCCGCCGCCGCGCCGCCCCCCGGCGCCCCCGCCTGCGCTTTGCTTGCTTCTGTGTTCATTTCACCCCTTGTTTCATCAAACGGCTTTCTTTTTTTCCGCGGCCCTATTGGCCAAAACCTTATTTTTACCCATCCTGAAAAACTGCACTAAGTTGATCTTGGCCGGACAAGCGTACGCGCACGTACCGCACTCCGTACACTCCATCAAATTCCACTTGACGGCATCGTCGAAGTTCTCCTTCTCGACGAACTTCGCCATGCGCGAAGGTATAAGCCGTAACGGGCAAACCCTCGAGCACACCCCGCAATTGATGCACGGGTACCGCCTCACAGCCTCCGTGGACTCGGTAAGCGACATCAGCGCAGAGGTTGTTTTTATTATGGGAACGTCTAAATCTGACAGCGCCATCCCCATCATGGGCCCGCCCATGACGATCTTCTTAGCCCCCCTGATATCCGCGCCGCAAGCGTCGAGGAGCGCCCTCGCCGGCGTCCCGATCCGCACCATAAGATTCTTGGGCGACCGCACGTTGGCCCCCGTGACCGTCACCACGCGCTTGTAGAGCGGCGCCCCCTGCGTCACCGCCTCGAAAACGGCAAGCACGGTGCTCACGTTTTGCACCACGCAGCCCACGTCCATCGGCAACCCCCCGCCCGCCGGCACCTGCCGCCCGGTCAGCGCCATGATCAGCACCTTCTCGCCGCCCTGCGGGTACTTCGACTTGAGCGTCGCGACAGTTATGTCGTTGTACCGCGAACCCACCGTCTTGCTGATAATTATGTTGAGGGCTTCCGGCTTGTTGTCCTCTATCGCGAAGAACACATCCTTGGCGCCCAATATCTTTTTGAGGATCTGGGCGCCGGTCAATATGTCCTCGGCGCGCTCGATCATTATGCGGTGGTCGTCCGTAAGGTACGGCTCGCACTCCGTCCCGTTTATTATGATGGTGTCGATAGGCTTGCGGCTCGGCGGCGAGAGCTTTACGTGCGTGGGGAAACCAGCGCCGCCCATCCCGACTATGCCGCACTCCGCGATCTTGTTCACAAGCTCCCCGCGGGCGGCGTCGCGCCAAGCGCCCTCCACAGGCTCAAACGGCACCGCTTCGTCCGTCCCGTCGTTCTCTATCTGCACCGCCTTCACAAGCCGCCCCGACGGGTGGGCGAAAGGCCGTACCGCCAGCACATTCCCCGCCACGGAGGCGTGCACCGTCGCCGAAACGTTCCCCACCGGCTCCCCGATAACCTGCCCCAAGAGCACCCGGTCGCCCTTCTCCACCAAGGCCGCCGCCGGCGCCCCCAAGTGCTGGGAGAGCGGAATAACCGCCACTTCCGGCGCCGGAAACTCCTCGATACGAGAATGCTCAGTCTGCGATTTGCAGTGCGGCGGGTGAACGCCGCCCCTGAACGTGAATTTTTTAGGCAAAGGACACCCCGATCAATAGCTATAGCGCTGTATACCCACAGCAATACATTATATAGTATAATAAAATAAATAATGACGCAACCGCAAAGCAAATAAATAATTAAAGACTACAATAATAGTAAATTAATAAATGGGCGGGTAAAAGTCAAATTAAAGTCATTAAAAGTTTTCAGCCCGAAATCCGGGCCCGCCCCGCCGCCCCAAAAAAAAATTAATTAGCGCTTGCGCCGCCGCTTCCCCAATTATTATTTTATAATACCGTTTGATACCGCCCTTCCGGCCAGCCCCGGAGCCGGCGGCCAAGACTTATCGGAGTGTAGCCCAGCCTGGTAGGGCACCTGAATGGGGTTCAGGTGGTCGGGGGTTCAAATCCCTCCACTCCGATATTCTTTGTTTTTTGCGCTTTACACCTCGTGACCTTTTTAGAAAGCTATAGACTATGAATCTTTTAGATGAATTGACGACGGATAGGGGCCGGGTAATAGGTTTCGGACGGGTGAAGTTCCCGAAAATGCCTAAGATCGATTTTGATTTAGAGGTGCCTCTGCTCTCTTTTGTCGTAATCGAGGCCGAATACGGGCGAGAGTATGTCGCGACGTGCATCCACTTGCAGATGGACGGGTACGGTATTAGCAGGGAACGAGCCGTAGACGACATGATAAGCAATATTTGGAGCTTTTTATACAGGAATTTCAAAAATAAGGAACATAGAAACGAAGCGTGGGATCGCTTGTACGAGTTATCTAAGTCAAACCCGAGAACGAGTAATCTATGGGATAAATATCATGCGCTGCAGTATCATTTCGCGAAAAAGGGCGAGCCGGACCATTATACTGAACTGGTTGAAAAGATCAACTCGCTAAAAAACCGGGTACGCGAATTAGAGGAAACTATCGATGATATCGTGGACGGCATTGATAACCGGGATTGGCGTATCTTGGACGGAATCCGTGACAGCGTCGTTGTTCAGTACAAAAGGGTTGAAAGGGACGGTATAGCGGCGGCATGATACCAGGTTATACGGCGAGTTCGGTAAAAAAAGCGTTGGAAAGTATGAAGCCTGACGGGAGCTTTCGCGTGGAACAATCGGATATTGATCGGTTAAAATGTCCCATTACCGGGGAACGCCCCGATGATGCGCTGAATATATGCCACGGAAACCATATCGGCTGTGTAAATAGAAAATACCAGCTTTGCATAAGGCGCATACATGTTTATATCAACGCCTATTTTTCTTATAATTTGAGTTTTAGCTTTACGATTTCTGACGATGATCGGGATGGCTACATTCGCAAAAATGACTCGACGCTGAGGTGGCTGATAGAAGATAAAAAGGCTATAAACGAGGCGGATTTAGTACCGGTAAATATATAAAAACAATGGCAAAGCAGGGTTTTATACGCTTGCGGTATATAAAACACTCTTAGGAGGAGGCACTATGTCATTAACATTTACGCTTACGGAAGAGGATTACGCGGGATGGAAAGCCAAAAGCGACCGGCGTGACATAGACAACCATCCGGCGCGCGACGTGTCTAAGGAAACATTCTTTGACGCAATGCGGTCGGACGCGGCGAATCCGGCACGGGATGGATTTCTGTCGCCATCGGCCATTAAAACCCTCGCGGAGTGATAGTATATGGCAGATGGTTTAGAGACATACAAAAAATATGCCGAGCTTGGCTATGAAAAAACTCTCGAAAGGGCGGAGGAAATAGTTGCCCTCTTTGGGTCTTATATGCAAGAGGTTGGGATCGCCAACCACGATATGAGATGTAGCAGGCATAGTCTTTGTGATGTAATTGATAGAGTTGACAAGCGAAAGGTTTACTTTCGAGTGTTCTATGACAAAGTAAAGGATGGTATGTCGGAGCGAAACGAGGCGGCTCTTTATTGTTTTTGGATACTGAAGCTATCGCCATTTTTCGACAACACTTGCCCCGATATTGAGGTAAATATAAACTTTGCCGCGTGGCTTTTGTTGGCGAGTGTTAAACATAGTTGCAATAAAAACGGAATAGCCGCCATAAGCCTGCCGGATAAGTACGTTGGCGACCTGAAGTATGCCTTTAGGTTTAGGGATATAAGCAAAGAATCTATGATGGCGCTCGCGGAAACGATGTACGAGGTGTTGGCTGGAAATAACAAGACCGATAATAAGGAACCTGCAGAGAATCATGAACTATGAATAGCACAGAAATAGAGTTTTGGAAGGATGGTGTAGTATGAGGTTTTTTAACCCGCACGACCGGACGAACGTGCCGATGGCGCCGCTGTTGACGCCGCCCACAACCACACATATAAATCACGTCAATGCATTTGTCAACAAATTCTCGTATGTCAAGCGCTATTTCTCATTTGTCAATCGGTTGACACCATTTCTCATTTGTCAGCATATTGGGGGGGGGGGGGGGGGGGGGGGGGGGGGGGGGGGGG
>JAITFI010000105.1 GCA_031281485.1 Chitinispirillales bacterium
TACCCCCCCCCCCCCCCCCCAAGAAATCACACAAGCAAAACGCTTTGTAACAATCGCGTTACAACCCAAGTTCTATCCACTTCCGGAAGAAATACCCTCACGAGGGGCAGGATCGCCGCCGAAACGCCGCGACACCTGCCCTATGGTCACTATTACGCCATTTGGATTCACACCGAGCACGGGAGGCGTAGGGGCGAACTGTGTTCGCCCGTTGGGCTTTAATAATATCGGATTTTATTATAAATCACTATACTATAAACATTCTTAAGGGAGCAGGGCGTATGAAAAACATTGGACGGGTTGTGTCGGCGGTCGCGGTGATGGCGGTCGTGGTTGTTGGGGTGATGGGGTGCGACGGGGATAATGGGACGGGCGGGGGTAACGCTACCGGAAGTGATACGACTGGCGGGAATAATACCGGCGGGAATAATGTTACTGTTGTTGATTCGAGTACAGTGGTTAGGGATACGTTTACCGACAGAAGAGACGGGAGGATATACCATACGGTCAATATAGAGACTCAGATTTGGATGGCTGAGAATATGAACTATGCGACGGATAGTTCATGGTGTTACGATAGTAGTTCTGCTAATTGTGATAAGTATGGTAGGTTGTATGCGTGGACAGCGGCGATGATGGTGTGCCCTACAGGCTGGCATTTGCCGACTAGTCAAGAATGGCAGACGTTGATTGATTATGCGGGGGGTAATTTATCTGCGGGTAGTAAGTTGAAAGCGATGAGCGGTTGGTGTAATAACGTTAATGGTACTGATCAGTACGGATTCTCGGCCTTGCCCGGCGGACACCGCCGCACCCGTGACTCTTACGGCAACGTCTATGACGATTTCTACGATATCGACTGGATAGGCGCGTGGTGGTCAACCGAAGAGGTCCTTGGAAGAAGATACGCCAGATCCCGAGAATTGAACTGCAACAACAACGAAGTGGCATTATATGTCAGAGAAAAGGGCGACGCCTTATCTGTGCGCTGTATCAAAGACTAATACTATTAACAATAATCACAATAACCATTAATAATGGAGTAAAGATTATGAAAAGCCTCAAAATGTCGGCGTCGTTGTTAGCGTTGCTGTTGTCAGTGACGGTAGTGTTGCTCGGTTGCGATGGAGACAAGGGGACGGGCGGTAGCGGCGGTGGTGGTGACGGCGGCGGTGATGGCGGCGGCGGTGGTTCGTTCTCCTACGGAGGACAGACATACAAGACGGTCAATATAGGCAGTCTGACGTGGATGGCGCAGAACCTGAACGTAGAGACGGCGGATTCGTGGTGTTATGATGATAGGCCCGATAACTGCACGAGGTACGGTAGGCTGTACACATGGGAGTCGGCGAAGACTGCTTGTCAGTTGGTTGGGTGGACGCTGCCGTCTCGTGCGGATTGGGATAATTTATGTGATGCTGTTGGCGGAACGGATATGGGTGACGAGAGTGTGCGTTATTGGACTGATACGAGTCAAAAGTTGAAATCAGAAAACGGTTGGGAAGGTAATACTTATGGTGGCGCAAGCGGTAACGGTACGGATGATTTCAGATTTTCGGCCTTGCCCGGCGGGTTCCGCTTCGTCAGTGGAAGTTTCAGCAGTATCGGCACAAGTGGCCATTGGTGGACGGCTACTGAGCGAGCCAGTGACATGGCCTACTATCGTAGCATGGCCTCAGTAAACTACGTGGTGCAAGAGTCCTTCGGCGACGCCGACAAGAGAATCGGGCGTTCGGTGCGTTGCGTTCAGGATAATTGACCCGTCCCCCCAAAGCACGCAGTACTCTCGGAGCGCCGTATCACCAAGATACGTCGCTCCCTCCCCCCCCGCGCCCCCGCCGGTCGGTGTGGGTCGGCGGGTCGGTTCGTTCCCGCTCCCAACATTAATTTGACTTTGGTCGTCTCCAAATATTATCTTTATATGTATTATATTCGTTGCAATTATAACGAAAAGGAGACAGGATGACGCAACTTGTAGAGAAGAATTGGCACTTGGTTGAAGAGATGACCGAGCGTCTCAAGGCGCTGAACCCGTACAAAGTCATTCTGTTCGGCTCATACGCCGTCGGCAACCCGACGGAGGACAGCGACCTCGACGTGGCGGTTATTTTGGACAGCGACGAGATTGTGAAAACGTTCAGGGAAGATATGGATCGGTGGCATCCTGTGGCGGAAGCCGTCAGGGAAGTCAATTACAAAATCGCAATGGATATCCTCGTGTATTCAAAGGCGGAAATAAAATATCTGAAAGAAGAAGGAAACGATTTCATAGAGGAAATAGAGAGCAGCGGAAAGGTTTTATATGAAAAATAAAACATCAGGTTGGGTGTTTTTCGCCAACAACGATATGATTTCGGCAAAGACGCTGATGGAATATGCGGAATCGACGGGAGCGGAATTAACGGGGGAAGTCGCGTTCCTCTGCCAACAGGCTATTGAGAAATACTTTAAGGGCTATTTGGCTGAACAAGATAAGAGAATACAAAAAATACACGATTTGTTGGCGTTATATTCGGAAGTAAAAAGCACCCATGATTGGAATTTGGACAGTCGCGTGCTTGCAGAAATCAACAAAATATATACGATAGCGCGTTACCCCGGAAATATCGGTATGACACCCGAGGGACGGTTGCCGACTATGGAAGAAGCCAAGAGTTATTTGGAATGCGCCAAGAAGGTCGAGGCGATTTTTATGGAGTTGGTCGGAAAATAAAATAACCCGCTCCCGCCCCCCCGCGTCTCGGTAACAATAGTCTCGCAATCGACCCTGCCGGCAATCTTCTCCGCATCGCGTTTGTCCGCGGCGATACCGATGATAGTCGATCCCGAACCGCTCATACAAGCGGCGGCGCAACCGGCTTTCATCAGGCCGTCGCGAATCTCACGCAAGCGCGGGTAGCGCTCGAATACGGTCAACTCAAAATCATTGTGCGTATTCTTGATCACACCGTTGAAATCGTTCCCCGAAAACGCCTTCATCATGGCGCTCGTCAACGAAACGTTTTGGGCTACACGGCTGTAATCTATCGAACCGTAGGCCTCCTTCGTGCTGACCCCGAAATCCGGTATCGCCAAGACGATGTGCAGGCCAAGCGTCGTATCGACGGGCTTCAGGACGCCCGCCGCCTCGCTGTCGAAGGCCGTACCGCCGTCAAAGAAGTACGGGACGTCCATCCCAAGTTCCCGGCCAATATCGCGGAATTGATCAGCCGTCAAACGCAGCTCCCAGACGCTGTCCAGCGCCCTTAACATCGCCGCCGCGTTGGCCGAACCGCCCGCCATGCCGCCCATCACCGGGATTCGCTTGTCTATGGCGATCCTGAAAAAACCGACGCGCCCAAAACGCTCGCGAACAAGGCGGCACGCCTTGACGCAGATATTCGTACCGTCGCGGGGCACGCGCGGGTCGTCGCACTCCACAAGGTCGCCGCCGTCCGTACCGTCAAGCAACTCCACGCTTAATGTGTCGGCTAAGGATATCTGATGTTTGACGATGCCGAGTTCGTGGTAACCGGCGTACGGGCCGCAGGTCAGCTTCTTTATTATATCTAAGGAGAGCGTTATGCGGGTGGGGGAGTCTATTGTTATCATACCCGTTAATATAATTTCCGCGAGTATCAATAACCAACAATCGCTCACCACCCTCTATAGTGCCACCGATCCGGCGCGTATAGACTGTTGTAAAAGTATCCCGACTCCGGCTGTTTGATCACCGACACGCGGAACATCAAGTTCTGCGTGGGCATCCAAGCTATCGAGGCGTCTATGGGCATATTTCTGAAGTAGTCTAAGGAGGACAGGTTGTCCGTTGTGAAGTTGTTGTACCGGTTGAACGTCGAGTGGATGGGCATGTTGAAGTTGAGGCTCATGACGACGGGCGCGTTGAACTTGTACTGGATCATGGTCGAGTAGAGGCTCTGCGACCTGACGTCGGCGACGCTGGAACCGCCGGCCATGAAACTCATGGCGTGGCTCACCTTTAAGCGCGACGGGTCAAACAGGCCGGTGGAAGAGTCGCCGCGCGAGGAATAGGAACCGCCGAGGTCGTAGGCGTCGACCGACTGGGCGAAGAGCGGGGCGGCGAGCGCAAAGGTTAATGTCAGCGCGATTGTCGCTACGGTACGTTTTATCGTCATAATAACGTAATCCTCCCACCAAAAAGGTGTAAATAACGGGCGGCACGGCCCTTTTCTACGCAATTACGGGTATTGATGACTGTTTATTGTAAAAAATTACCGTTGATAATAAATATAGTTAGTTGATCATTAAAAAGTCAAATTCTTGATGTACCCCGTCGCCAAAAGGTCGTCCCCGATCCGCTGATATGATACATCGCCGAGTACCAACGGACTATTAACGGTCAGCCCACGCGAGAAGGAAAGCCCGTTCAATCCATCCCCAAAAATCCGGCCCCCGTAGAAAAGGTACAGCTTGTTGACGAACCCGTTTTCCAAAAAAGCGCTTGCCAAACGCTGCCCGCCCTCTATCAATATGCTGTTTATCCCCTCCGCGTAGGCCATATCTAAAAAGGTATCGATCGACTCGGCGTCGTCGCTAGCCCCGGTGTACCAATACTCAACGCCGCGCCTCTCAATCCCCTTTTTCCGCTTACTTTTATTATTATTTTTGACGACGACGATGCTCCTAGCCTCGTCCGTATGCGTCATGAAGTAGGAGCCTTTGGGGATATTCCCGGTCGATGAAAAGACAATCCGCGCCGGATAGTACGTCTTCCTGCCGCACCTTGCCGTGAGCTTCGGATCGTCGGCGGCAAGCGTCCCCGACCCTACGCCTATCGCGCCGTGCCTACGCCGGATATCCTGTACTATCTGACGCGACGCGGCGGAGGTTATCCACTTCGACCCGCCGCCGCAGTCGGCGATGCGCCCGTCGAGGGTCATGGCAAGTTTCAGGGCGACCCACGGGCGGCGGTTGGCCACCGCCCAAAAGAAGTCTTCGTTGACAAGCGCCGCCTCCTTGCCCAAAAGCCCCGTCCGCACCGCGACCCCGCGCGCCCGCAAACGCCTTAATCCCTTGCCGTTCACAAGCGGGTTGGGATCCTTAACAGCAGCCACCACCGCGCCGACCCCCGCCTCTATGACAGCGTCGACGCACGGCGGCGTCCGCCCGAAGTGCGAACACGGCTCCAGCGTGACATACATAGTAGCCCCGGCCGCCGCCCCCCCCGCCTGTTTCAACGCCCGCCTCTCGGCATGAGGCCCCCCGCAAACCCCGGTCGCCCCCTCCCCCACAACCCTCCCGGCGGCATCGACAACCACCGCGCCGACAGCCGGATTGGGAAAGGTCGCCCCCTTCGCCCGGTCGGCAAGACCCAAGGCGCGGCGCATAAACGATTCATCGGCGGCGGAGAACTGCGAGCGTGCGTTGTTCATGTAGGGAATATATATTGATACTGATCCCAAAGTCAACAATTTCGTTCATTTACGCGACCGTGCCGACGACCGGATATGGCCTCCCAAAAAATTTATTTTGACTCTGCCCCTCCCATAATTTATACTATAAATACACTAGAGGGCAGAAAGAAGAGTATGAAACCGTGGAATAAATTGAAAATCTATTTTGATACTTGTTGCTACTGTCGACCATTCGACAATTGGGCACATTGGACACAACTTCGCGTCCAACAAGAAATCACGATAATCATGTACATTATTAAAATGTGCGCGATCTCCGGTATACCCATTGTAGGGAGTTCAGCTGTAGACGCGGAAATAGAAGAAATCAAAAAAGACAATAATAAACGGGGACTTGTGCGAGCCTTTTACGAGCGAATCGTCACCGACGAGTTAATGGAAACCGCAAGCATAATAGAGCGGGCGCGTGAATTAAGGGCAAGAGGAATATGCGGAGAGTTTGATCCATACCACGTCGCTTTCGCCGAAGCGGATGGCGCGGAATTTCTGATTACAACGGACGACCGCTTTGAACGCTCGGCAGGTAAATTAGATTTGAAAACAAGGGTTATTAATCCTATAAACTTTTTAGGGGAGCACTTTGTATGGCTACTGTCATCGACGTAGGAAACCCTATCGAAGTCCGCGAAGCCGTCTTACGGGTCGTAAATGAACAGTTAGGGCCGGACGTTGCGCAAGCTTTCATGGGACAGTACGCGGGAACCGGAGATTTCACCGCGGAAAAATACGACCGACCGCCGCGAGACTTTGAAGAAATCACCGCGCGCGTCAAGGAGGCGGGTGAACGGCTACGAGCGCGGCGAGGACTAACGTGATTCTTGAAAATAACGGGGCGACCCCAACCGCGCCGTCCCGTTGACAGGAATTACTTACTTGACTCCGTACCCGTCGTCATGCGGGATTCGGACGGATTCCGAGGGGATTTTCGGGGAAAACAAGGTGTCAGACGGATTTTGCGGAATTAATTACCTCGTTCCCCGATATTTGCCGGGGAGCAAAATTGGTGGGTAATTTAGGGATAAGCAGTGCGTTTAAGCCCCGAAAGCGCTCGAAAACAAAGACGGCAACGTTCGCGCGACGGTATCCGATTGAGCATATCAGCGTTGCGGTCATCAGTAAGGTTTCCTCATAAACATGACGGTGAGCGATATGACGAACCGATTCCAAATCCTCATAGCCTTGTCGCCCCGTGTTTCCGGTGTGTCAATGGGGTTGTCGGGCTTGATTTTGTCGATGATTTCGTAGGCGTCGTCGAAGCCTTCTTTAATCACTTTTACGCTTTTTGTTCCGTCATAATACCCGCTCAAATGCAATAGATTGTAGGCTTCCTGCAAAGTAGTCAGCACCTTTCCATCGACTTTGGCGGCGCGGTATGTGTAGTAATCTATCGACTTGCGTTGTTTTTTGCTCGGTTTAGGAAATCCTTTGAGTTCGAACCATGCGTCGAGGGCGCGTAAAATAGCCAAATGCGCGATTCCGCAGGCGGTTTGGACATACTTCGCGTCAATATAGTGTCTTCCGTCCCTCCCCGCCTTTGTCAGGGTTTCCTCGGCGTTTGACATATAGCGCATGGCCTCGGCATGCTCTTTCGACAGAAAATCTCTTTGTTCGTCCGGCGTCATATAGATATCCTATAGGTTGAAAGCGATAATCGTTTCCTATAATATAGTAAAACTTTTTTACAAAGTCAATAGTAAAATGTTTTTTATAAAAGATTCCTATTTTGCTAATAATGATTATCAAAAACAATATCCGCCACCCACCCGCGAACCTCGTTTATCATGTCCCTATCGGGCTTACGCTACGGCTTCCACCTCTTCGAACTGGCGAAATAGAAACCTATCATCAGCTGATGCTGAGTATATTTAAAGCTATGATTGTCGCTTATGTGTATACCCAAAAACTCTCTGTATGTAAGTTCAACAAAACGCTCGCGCAGTTTGACAAAAAGGGCAAGAAAATTAGTGTACTCGTCCGCGCCGCCCCCCTCTTTTCTATCAGTTACCATCCAAAGACCCGCGGACACGCCATATACAAATTGCTTCCGGTTACCCCAATCATGCGTATTGCCGAGATTTAAACCGAATCCCAGCAGAGCATCGTTATCGGAAGAATACTCAGTGCCGGCACCACCGCCGATGTCAATGCCGAAAAACGCTCCCTCCCCCCAAATCAACCCGCCTTCTATATAAGCGCTTCCCCATGAAACAGGCGTTCCTATTCCAAGCGGAAATTCGTATTTCGGCGCGATGTAATAGTCGAACTTTATGCGGTCGAAATTCGCCGCCAGCGCCTTGTCGCCGTCCATCGTAACCGTTACGTCGCGCCCGCCCTTCGTAAGCTTCAATTTATTTTTACCGCCCGCAGCCGACCAGCCGGTAAACTTGTAGCCGCGCTCCGCCGAGGCCGTCAAGGTAACCAGCTCGCCCGGCGCGTACCCCTCCTCCTTGTCGGGAGAACGAGCGACGGAACCGCCTTCCGGCGGATAGGCGCTCGTCACAAGCGCGTGCCCTTGCAAAACCGCATCCTTAGATGGCAATTTGAATTTGGCCACCAGCATCTTGTTGTCGTCCATTTTAATAAACACCGTACTCGCCGTATCCGTAACAGCGCCCGCCCATCCGGCAAACACGTAGCCTTCGGCGGGCTTGGCCGTTACCTTCACCGTCGTCCCCTGCTTATACTCGTCCAAATCGGGGTCGCGAACCACCGAGCCGCCCTTGGGCGGATTTGCGCGGACGACAATGGCGTACATCTCCGCGCTTTTACGCCGCGAACTCTCCGCGCTCGCGAACTTATCAAACATCTCGGCGCAGACGGCCGCGGCCTTATCCACAAGGTCTTCCACGCTTTCGGAACGCACCGGAGCCGACGAGGCCACCAAGTTCCCGTTGTCGGTTTCGTACACCTCCACCGAGAGCGTGAACCTCGCGCGCAATTTGCTGATAATTCCGCGGACAATGTAATCTGCGCCTATTTTGGCGCCGAGGGTGATGACGCAATTCTCGTCGGCGCACTCCTCCAACTTCGCGCTGCCCTGCGACAGCACGGTCTCCGTGGTCATGATGTTGTACTTATCCGGCGGCAGGTTTTTAACAGCCTCGCGGCGGAGCGCGGAGGTCACCTGCCTTACGTCGGCGGAGGTAATGTCGGCGGACGCGCCGGAGGCAGCGTCTATCTCCGATTCCACAACAGCCACGTACTTAATCTGGGCGGCGGCGGTCGCGGCAAATACCGCGAAAATCGCCATCGCCTTTAACGCCTTTGTCGCACTCATTTTTTCTCCTTATTTGTTTAATGTCGAAAAAAGTACCCATGCTCTAATTTCTAGGTGTCGTACATGACACAATATAAGACGGCTCGCTTTCCCCCAACTCGTTGGAAGCCAATACCCAATAGTAGTAAGTCGTAGACGGCGATAATCCGGTATCGGTGTATGACAGCGACGTTGTTCTCCCTATTCGGGTTTCAGAACCGGAACTAGCCGTACGGCGATACACATAATAAACCTCGGCGTCGCTAACACTCGACCAGCTCACAACGACGCTGGTCGACGATTGCGCGGTCGCGGTTACGCCTACCGGCGATTCCGGCCAAGTCAATGTCTTCACCTTATAGGTCCGCGACCGGCGGGTCTCCCCGTATTTATTGACGGCCGTCACTGTATAGCAGTAGTTCCTTCCAATATCTAACCCGACATCCGAATATGACGCGGACGATGTGCTCCCAACCTTGTAACTATTGCTATAGTTCCAATTGTCCCCGCAATTGTCGTAACCGTAACCGTTGGGATTGCTGTCTTCGCGATACACATAATATTTATCGGCCCTTGAATCCGGAGACCATTCTAAGGTAACGCCGTACGCGGATCTATTTGACACTGTCACGCGCGACGGGATACTCGGAAGCTTCCCGTTAACCATGCCAAGGAACGTGTTTAGGTCCTCGCTCCCGTTATAGCCTTCGCCGTACCCGTCACCGTCACCGCATCCGGCGCACATAAGAGCGGCTGCCGCGGCAAAGCCGAGCCACGCCGCCGACAAGATTAATTTTTTCATACGGCACACCTTTCGTTTAAATTTTCATAAAATACGGCGTCCGACTCGCGCCGCCGCCAAGCTCTACTTTAATCTAACGCCTACGCCTACCCTTACGGTCAACCCGTGACTCGGTTTTCCCGAAAAACTCCCGCGATAGTCTACTTTACTCGCCACTTCGCCAATGTACGAATCATACCCAACGCCGTACAACGCTTCGGCGCGCGCGTATAGGATTTTGAACAATTCGTAATCAACGCCTACACCCGCCTTGGTCAACAGCGTGAACGTCGATAATTCCATTTTAGGTTCAGGCACCGCGCCGCGTATGTTTGTGACTGTATTTACCCATTCAAGTTCCACCCCGAACAGCGGAAAAATTCTCATCTTGTTTAAGTATATGGGCGCTTTAAAGAATAATCCGTAACTCGCGCCGGATCGCTGCATGTCAGGCAAGTCCTCTTGGTCTAACGCGGCGGAGGCTTCCCACCTTCCGCCGCCGCTTGAGCGGCCGATAAGGAGTTCTATATATTTGAAATCAATGTATACATACCAGCCGACGCCGGAATACGGTATATTCAAAGTTTCACCCGCCTTCCAACCACGCCCGCCGCCTAAATTGTTCGCGAAGACCCCGCCGACGCCCGCTCCTATTTTCATCCGCGCTTTTTTGGGTGGCGCCGCGGCAAGCGCCCGCTCGGACTCGATTTCCTGTTGGAGGGCGAAATGGGCCGTCAGCGTTTTGACGGAGTCCATAGTAACCGTTATCGGATTCGCGGTATCAACTACCGCCCCCGACCAGCCGGTAAAGACGTAGCCGTTCTCCGGCGCGGCCAATACGTTCACCTTAGACCCGGCCGCGTACTCCTCCCGATCCGGATTGCGCACCACGGAACCCCCATCGGCCGGATCGGCGCTCACCTCGAAGGCGTACATCGCCCGCTTCTGTCTGGCGCTCTGTGTTTTCACGAACTTTTCGTACATCTCGGCGCAGGAGGCCGCGGCCTTCTCCACCAACTCCTCGATATTTTCGGAGCGCACAGGGGTGGCCGAACCGACCAAGTTCCCGTCTTCGGTCTCGTAAATCTCCACCGCCAACGTAAATTTGTCGCGCAGTTTGCTGATGATCCCCCGCACTATATAATCCGCACCAATTATGTTTCCGAGGGTGATGACGCAGTTCTCGTCCGCGCACTCCTCCAGAACGGCGCTCCCCTGCGACATCACGGTCTCCGTGGTCATAATATTGTACCGGTCAGGCGGCAAATTTTTAACCGCCTCGCGGCGGAGCTCCGTCGTCACAAGCCTCGCCTCGGCCGAAGTAATACCGGCGGACGCGCCCGAAGACGCGTCCACGTCCACCTCCGTCTCCACAACCGCCACGTTCTTCACCTGCGCGGCGCCAGCAACCGCAAACACAGCCAATAAAGCTAGTGTCCTTATCCACTTGCACACGTTCATTTTTACTCCTTTAAAATCAAATTCTTTTTAAATCTTTTTTAGACGAAGCCTTCGGCTTCATAGAATATGCGGGGCTAACTTGTTTATCTCGGCGAAGCCAAACCCCGCATATATAAAATCAAAGTCAAAAGCTAAAAACGCCGATTTTGACTTTGACGTTGACTTTATATGCGGGGTTTAGCCCCGCATATCCTATGAAAGGGCGCGATTTATCGCACCCTTTCGTCTAAAAAAGATTTTAAAGCCTTTGACTTAATTGGTTTAGTACAATATCCGCCACCCACCCGCGAACCTCGTTTATCATATCCCTGTTTGGCTTGCGCTTCGGCCAAGTATAGTTAGACAGCAACGCGAATCCTGACCGCCTCGGCCTGTCAATTATCACCGCGCACCCGGTGAATCCGGTCTTTCCGAATGTCGAGGGCGACCGCTTTTTCCCCATGTACTCTTGATTCAGCTCCCAGCCTAAACCGGTACACGCTCCGCCGATGTGCGGGATTTGGTTGGTTTGCATCGATTCCGCCGTCTCTTTAGAAAAAAACTGTTCCCATCCGTCAATCAGCATTTTGATATACTTCAACAGATCGCCGGCGGTGGAGAAAAGCCCCGCCGACCCGGGCGTCATGATCTTTTGCAGGGTGTAGGCGCTCTCGTCGTGCACCTCGCCGCAAACGGCGCGGCCGCGCCACGGGTCGATCTCCGTGGGAACACAACGGGAACGCTTGTCATCGTCAATAAGAAATGTCGTATCAGCCATACCAAGAGGATCAAAGAATACCTCCTGAGCGAGCGTACGCAACTGCTTGCCGGAAGCGCGTTCCACCACAAGACCTAGCAGAATACTGGAAGCATTGGAGTAACAGAATTTCTCCCCGGGCCTACACTTCATCTTCACGCTTAATATGGTACGTAACAACTCCTCCGGCGGTAAATCTTTGCAACCGGATAAGCGGAAATCAAAGTCGAGCGTATGTGTTAATAAGTGTTGTATATGGACGGCGTCCCTGAAAGATCCGGCGTACTCGGGGACGAAATCTATTAGGCGATCATCCGTACGAAGTTTGCCGCGGTCAATCAGCCACAGCGCCAAATTACTTACGGGTATGGCTTTGGTGATTGAGGCGCAATCATAGAGAGTATTTTCTGATATAGGGACATCACCGTCGTCATACGTACGGTGTCCCGCCGTAATGACGGAACTTTCACCTTTAGAGACCCAAGCCAATGCGCATCCGGGAAACACTTGGCGGCGGATCGCGGCGTTTAGATAATCGATTAATTCGGCATCGATCGACATTATCAACCTCACCCCTTATTAGCCGACAATTTCGCCCTCTCGTAATGCAATATCGGATCGCACTTCCCCGGAAACTTCAGCGTCACCTTGTCCTCGCAACCGCCCGGAGTCAGTTTGTCGCACGACGCGCATACCTTTTCAAACCACTCGTCGGATATCCCCGCCGGTTTGTTGCCGCCGCCCGACCCGTCGCCGGAGCCTAAATTGTCTAATTTATTGATTACCCCCTGAGCCATCATAGCCACCTGCTGAACCTGCTGTTTGGGAAGCTGCTGGGAGACCAGCTGCAAGTACACATTGAGAGCCTCCTCAATCAACCCCTTCTCCTCATTTGTCAACGCCATTATTCCCTCCTGTATTTATCGAATTGATACTAATCAACACAAACGACAAAGTAACTCTTCTTCCCTTTCTGCAAAAGCAGATACTTCCCATTGAGCAACATATCCGCCCCCACCGCAAACGCCGGATCGTCTATCTTTATTTTGTTGACCGACAGCCCGCCCTGCGAGATCATACGCCGCGCCTCCCCCCTCGACGGGAAGAACTTGCTCTTATCCGTCACTAAATCTATGACTTGCGTCCCCGCGTCAACATCGGCGCGCGGCACGCGGCACTGCGGGACGCCGTCGAATACGGAGAGGAAATCGTCCTCCGAGAGCGCCGTCAGCGCCTCAGTAGAACCCTTTCCGAAGAGAATTTCCGACGCGTCAATCGCCTTCTTGCACTCCTCCTCCGAGTGAACCCGCGTCGTGACATCAGCCGCCAGCGCCCTCTGCATAATTCTCTCGTGCGGAGCGGTTTTGTGCTGCGTCTCAAGCGCCGCTATCTCCTCCTGACTCATCAGCGTAAAGAACCTGAGCAACTTGGGGGCGTCGTCATCCGTGCAATTCAGCCAATACTGATAAAACTTGTACGGGCTTGTCATTGCCGGATCAAGCCATACGCTCTCCCCGCCCTCCGACTTCCCGAACTTCTTCCCGTCGGAGCGGGTGAGCAGCGGGCAGGTGAGCGCAAAGGCCTCCCCGCCCGACTTGCGCCGTATGAATTCCACGCCTGTGGTGATGTTCCCCCACTGGTCGGAGCCGCCTAATTGCAAAGCGCAATTCCTATCCGTGTACAAACGGTAAAAATCGTAGGCCTGCAACAACTGGTAGCTGAACTCAGTGAATGAGATGCCCTGCTCCCAGCGCCCTTTTACGGAATCCTTGGCCACCATGTAGTTGACCGTGATATGCTTCCCCACCTCCCGAAGGAATTCCAAAATGGTGACGTCCTTCGTCCACTCGTAGTTATTCGCCATCTCCGCGCCGCCGGCGCCGCCGCCGAAAACCAGAAATTTCTGCAGCTGCTTTCGGATCGACTCGGCGTTCGCCGCGACGGCCTCGGCTGAGAGCATGTTCCGCTCCGCCGACTTGCCCGACGGGTCGCCGACCATCCCCGTGGCGCCGCCGACAAGCGCGATGGGCTTGTGCCCGCAACGCTGCAAATGCACGAGCAGCATAATGGGTATCATGTGCCCGATGTGAAGCGACTTGCCCGTGGGGTCAAACCCGATATACCCGGAAACAGCCCCTGACGCAAGCTTCTCCTCAAACCCGGGGGTAACATCGTGGATCATGCCACGCCAACGCAATTCTGTTATGAAGTCCATATCCATAAAATAATATTTTTCATACCCAATAAGCATTGGGAATATGATCTATCTTTCCACGGTAAATACCGATCACATCCATTCTACACGCCCGCCCTATGAGTTTACGGTCGTACATATACCTCTTGGCCATCCCGGCAATCGTCCTCTGCTTGGCCGGCGTGACCTTGAAGAGCGGGTTGCCGCAACTTGTTGAGTTAGCCGACTTTACCTCCACGAAAACAATCGTCCCGTCGGGCGCGATGGCCACGATGTCTATCTCCCCGTACCGCGTCCGAAAGTTCCGCGTCTCAATAGTGTATCCTCGATCCAGCAAGTACCCGACCGCTTGATCCTCCCCGATCTTCCCCTTCTCGTGCGTGTTCATGCGCCCCCCTCAACCTCCTCCTTACACGCCGGGCACCGTATCGTCGACCCTTTGCGCTTGTAGTCCTTCTGTATCAAATACGGATTCCCGCACTTCTCGCATTTCCTATCTATGGGCCTGTCCCAGCTTGCAAAGTCGCATTTGGGATACTTGTTGCATCCGTAGAATACCTTGCCCCTGCGCGTCTTGCGCTCCACTATGCTCCCGTCGCAACCCTTCTGCGGACATGGCACGCCTATGGAGAGAGATTTTGTGTTCTTGCAATCCGGAAAACGCGAACAACCCAAGAACTTGCTGTTGTTCATGGTTAAAACGACCATCGGGGCGCCGCACTTGTCGCACTTCTCGTCCGTCTCCACGGTTGCGCCCCTTTCGAGCGGCTCCGTGTACTTGCACGTGGGAAACCCTTGACACGCCAAGAATTTGCCGTTCTTACTCCACTTGACGACAAGGAAATTCTCTTGACACACAGGGCATTTCCTATCGGTAACCTCTTGATTCTGCGCGCGCAGATCCTTTATGTTGCCGCGAACCACGTCCAGACGGTCGGCAAACGGGGTGTAAAAGGTCTTGAGAACGTTTATCCAATCGGCGCCCCCCGACTCTATCTCATCCAGTCGCGACTCCATCTCCGCCGTAAACCCGACGTCAAACACCGCCGGGAATTGGTTGACCAACGTGTTCTTCACCATATAACCTATATCGGTAGGCGAAAACCTGCGGGCCTCCACCGTCGTGTACTTGCGGCGCTTCAGCGTGTCTATAATTTGAGCGTAGGTGCTCGGACGGCCTATTCCCTTGTCCTCAAGCTCCCGCACCAGCGACGCCTCCGTGTAACGCGGCGGCGGCTGCGTGAAGTGCTGCTTGTCAATCAACTCCTTCTTTTCCACCGCGGCGCCTACCTCAAGCTCAGGCAGCGTCTCGTTCTGACCCTCACCGGTATCGACGGCATCTTCCACGGTTTCATCATAGAGGGCAAGAAACCCGTCGAACTTCATGATCGACCCGCTCGCCCTAAACACGCACCCGCCGCCGCTGATGTCCGCGCGGGTAGAGTCGAACAGCGCGTCCTCCATCTGCGACGCCAAGAACCGCTTCCAAACCAACTCGTACAATTTGTGCTGATCGCGTGTCAGAAACTCTTTCACCTTGTCCGGCGCGAAATCCAAATTCACCTGCGACGGCCTGATCGCCTCGTGGGCGTCCTGAGCGTTCTTGCTCTTGCCGTAGTATCGCGGCGCCGACGGCACGTGCTTGGCGCCGAAGAGCTTAGAGGCGACCTTGCGGGCGTCCGTGATCGCCTCCGCGGCAATGCGCGTCGAGTCGGTACGCATGTACGTGATAAGACCCATCGACCCAAGCGGCCCAAGCTCCAAACCCTCGTAGAGCTGCTGCGCGACAAGCATTGTCCGCGCCGCGCTGAACCCAAGCTTACGCGCCGCCTCCTGCTGCAATGTGGACGTGATGAAAGGCGCGTAAGGTCTGCGGCTCTTCTCCGTCCTCTGAACGTTGGTCACGGAAAACTTCTCGCCCGCAAGCCGCTCAAGCACCGCCTTAGCCGCCGCCCCGTTCGGCAAGAGCGGATTCTTGTCGTTACTCCCCGACTTGCGCCCGTCAATCGAGACCAACTTCGCGGAAAACGTCGCGCCCTTATATTTGAAAATCCCGTGAATAGACCAATACTCGCACTCCACAAACGCCTTGATCTCGTCCTCGCGCTCACAGATCAGACGCAACGCCACCGACTGCACCCGTCCGGCGCTTAGCCCCTTGAAAACCGTCCGCCACAGTATAGGTGAGAGCTGGTAGCCCACAATACGATCAAGAATGCGCCGCGTCTGCTGGGCGTTGACCTTGTTCATGTCGATCTCACGCGGCGCATCGATAGCCGCCAGCACCGCCCGCTTTGTGATCTCGTTGAACATCACGCGCTGAACCGTCACCCCCTCCGCCGCGATGTTGTTCGCAACGTGCCAAGCGATGGCCTCTCCCTCGCGGTCAGGGTCGGGCGCCAAGTATATCTTCTCCGCCTTAGCCGCCTCATCTTTAAGCTCGCGCAACACCCGCGACTTACCCTTGGAGATCGTGTACTTGGGCTTGAAGCCTTTCTCAATATCGACGCCGAACTCGCGTTCAGGCAAGTCGATGACGTGGCCCATAGTCGCTTTGACGGCGTAGTCCTTCCCCAAATATTTGGAGATGACCTTGCATTTCGCCGGGGACTCTACTATCACTAAATGTTTTGCCATGATTATAGCCGGTACCTTTATGTTATTAAAATCTTTAAAATCAAATTAAAATCAAATTCATTTAAGGGGAGGGCTACGCCCTCCCTCGCTCCAACCAAAATGGCTTCGCCATTTTGTTTTCCGCTACCCACCCTGCGGGGACACCCCGCAACGCCCCGCCAGATTCCCCCCCACTTTCAATGTCTCCCCCTCAACTAGGGGGAGACACTTTTTATACACATGCGCCGCTTCGCGTCGCGGTACGTCAACACCAAATCTGCATCAATGCCTAAAGTGCCTCATCCCAGTAAACGCCATCGCTATCCCGTACTTGTCGCACGCTTCTATTACCTCTCCGTCCCGCTTTGACCCTCCGGGCTGGATTATGTAGCGCAAGCCCAAATCGTTTGCCGCGTCTATCGAATCGGCAAATGGGAAAAAGGCCTCCGAGACCATCACAAACTCCCCGAACTCAGGCAGTATGCCTTCCGGTATCGGCTTGCCGAGCTTTTCATAGTCGGCGCGGATATTCTCCTCCGCTTTCGTCGCCGCCAGTTTCTTCAACGAGTCTACCCTATTGGGCTGACCGGCTCCCATGCCGACCAAACGATATTGACCCGATTCGTACTCCTGAGCCAAGACTATCGCGTTTGACTTGATGTGCTTGCAGACTTTGCACGCGAACAGCGCCAACTCCTTCTTTGCGTCCGGGAACTGCGCCTTCGTCACTACCTCCCACTTTTCTATTAGGGCCGCGTCGCGATCCTGTTTAAGCATCCCGCCGACCACGTGCTTGTACACGTGCGCATCCGCCGACCCCTCCGCCAGACCGCCCACCTTCAGCAGACGTAACGCCGAACTCTTCTGTTTCAGGTAATCCAACGCGTCGCCGTCAAAATCGGGGGCTATCAGCACCTCCACGAAACGCCCCGCCAGAACCTTGGCCGCGGCTATATCGACATTCCGCGTCACGGCGATCACGCTGCCGTAGGCCGACACCGTGTCGCCCGACCACGCCGCCTCCAGCGCCTTGTCGAGCGTCGACCCCGTGGCGTAGCCGCAGGGGTTGTTGTGCTTGACGACCGCCGCCGCCGCGCCGCCCGAAAGCTCCCTGACCGCCTCTAACGCCGCGTCGCCGTCCACTATATTGTTGTAAGAGAGCTCCTTGCCGCCGAGCGCCTCCGCCGAGGCCATAGAGGCCCCAGCCGCGCGGGCGCCCCGGTAAAACACCGCCGCTTGGTGAGGATTCTCGCCGTAACGCAATACTTCCCCACTCCCATAATATAATTGCAGCACATCCTCATCCAAATAAATTTTTGACAGATGCGCGTTTATAGCCGCATCGTAGGCCGACGTGTGGCGGAAAGCCTTGACGGCGAGCCGCCGCCGGGTATCCAGTGTAACCGCCCCGCCGTGGGCCGACAGCTCCCCCTCAATCACCGCGTAATCCGCCGGATCGACGACCACCGCCACAAAAGCGTGGTTCTTGGCCGCGCTGCGCACCATGGCCGGCCCGCCGATGTCGATGTTCTCAACACACTCCTCAATCCCCGCCCCGCCCGCGACCGTCTTTTCGAAGGGGTACAGGTTCACCACCACCATGTCTATACCGCCTATCCCGCACTTCCCCATCTCCTTAACATGAGTAGGATTGTCCCGAACCGCGAGTATCCCCCCGTGGACCTTGGGGTGCAGCGTCTTCACCCGCCCGTCCATGATCTCAGGATGCCCGGTATACGCCTCCACGGCGATCACCGGCACCCCGCTCTCGGAGAGCAGCTTGTGCGTCCCCCCCGTGGAGACGATCTCCACGCCGCGAGAGGCGAGGACGCGGGCGAACTCAACGACACCGGCCTTGTCGGAAACGCTGATCAGGGCGCGCTTAACAGGTATCAACGCATCCGCCTTGGGCTGCGCCGAAGTTTGGTTTGCGGCTGAAATCGACATAATAATTGACGCTCCTTTGTTGGCTATAGGATTTTGGTGTGTTGCGGATGTGTTTGAAAGGTGTAATATATATAATGGGCGGCGCGGATGGGGTGAAAATTTGGCGGAATTCGCTATTATAGTACATTGTATATTCGGAGGCTAAACCTTAAACCCATTAAGTCAAAACCTTTAAAATCTTTTAAAGTCAAATTCTTTTAAATCTTTTTTAGACGAAAGGGCGCGATAAATCGCGCCCTTTCATAGGATATGCGGGGCTAAACCCCGCATATAAAGTCAACATCAAAAGATAACGTCAAAAGAAAAAAGCCTTTGACTTTGATTTTGATTTTGTATATGCGGGGTTTAGCCCCGCATATCCTATGAAGCCCCGAAGGGGCTTCGTCTAAAAAAGATTTTAAAGATTTGGCTTTTTTGGGTTTAGCCCCGCATATCCTATGAAGCCGAAGGCTTCGTCTTAAAAAGATTTTATTCTTTAAATCTTTTAATCTTTGCTAACTGCAATTCACTCTATTCGTTTGCTACGCAACGCACGGAAACACCATTGGACTTGAGGTCGTCTTCACCGCTCACGTCATGGATGACCACCCGCTCCCACCATTTGTGGTGGGGGATGTGCATCTTGGCGGCTTTGTCGCCCCCGGCCTCCGTAGCCGTCCACCAGCCCCAGTAGCTGCCTTCATATTTGAAACCTTTCGGACCTAAGAAGCCGCCGGGCAGGGCCAAAAAACCGAGATCGTCCGGTGATCTCAACCTAAGGCTCGCTATGCTTTTCTGTCCGTATATGTCTACACCGCTCGCGACGTTAACAACAAGCGTATCCCATTCGGCTCTCGAAGGCAGATGCCAGCCGCTCGGACACACCGTCTTCGCCGCGTTCCACGTATACAGTCTGCCGTACTTCGCGCACATTTCCGGTTTGTCTTTATAACACCGCGAACCGTCCGCCGTCCGATAGTTCAAATTCTGCGCCATCCACGTCTGCCCGCCTATCTTGGCCGTCTTGTATACCTTGCCGTCTCTGTTGTCGATGAACGAGCCTTTACCCACCGTATCAGGATCCGGCACGGATGGGTCGCGTTTGGTGATAAGGCCGTTGAAATAAAAAGTATTATACGTCATGAACTCCGGATTGTCATTAGTACCTCCTGTGTTGTAGCTATAACTGGGATTGCGGGTTTGTCTCACCGAGCGGACATACAATTTATCCACCTCTTCTATGTTCATGTCCGGATGTTTATCCGCATACTTGCGCAATAAATTACCCGCGGCACTCCCAGCGGTAAAACCACCGTAGTGGTATTTGGGGTTACCCGAATAATAATCCGCAGGCGTACTGCCGTACCGCGCGCCTTGATACTTGGTAAAACTATTTGTTGATGTGTAAGACCCTTCCAATGTGTCCTGTACGATTTCGTTGGCTTTCGGAAGCCGCCCTGCGTCAACGTCGCTATATCCTCTGTTTCTTTCCGTAATCGCGCTTTGAAGCGGAGTCAAGGGGACCGTGGCCATGCAAGCGGTCAGCAACATTAACCCCGCGGCGGCTGACAACAACAGCAGCGGGCGCCATAATTTATTAAAGGTAAAGGTAAAGATGTTCATACGGTACTTCCTCTCCTATCCATGCAGATAGTCAGTTAAGTGTTTGTTGAGTTGACGGTAAAACTGGGTACGGATTATCACCCCCGCCGTCGCCGCCAGAGCAGGATAATGTGAATGCCATAGCAAGCATAATGCCTGCCGAGAGTGCGAACTTTTTTAAGTTGCTTTTCATTTTTTTCTCCTTTTATCTGTTATTGAAATAAACTGGTGAGATACTGCCAGTTGGTTTTACCTTGTCTGATGGGGCGTATTTTATTGTGAGCTTCTCTGAGCTATTAAAAAAAATATCGACACTATTACGTGTTAATGTTTTATTATGATACCTTCCCACCGTTACGGTTACTTGGTAGTCGCTTCTGTTCCTTAATTCATATTCGTAAGAACCATTGCTATTTTTGCCGCTCATAGAAAATTCGCCGTCTCCATCATTGTCTGCATCACTGTCGCAACCGAATGAAATAAACGCTGTTACCGCCGCTAACAGCAGCGACAAGACTAACTTCGAAAGATGTCTACTATTCATAGCCTAATTCCTCCCTCTATCCTCGCGGATAGGTTGTTAAGGGGTTGTTGGGTTGTTACGTAAAACTGGGTACGGATTACTACCATTCGATAGTCAAGCCGCTACATTTCTTGAATGTATAAAGCTTGCCGTCTTCGTGCAATGTCCAACTCCCGTTAGATAATATTTCGCCCTGAGTGCTCGATTCGCGTCCGTTCCTAGTCCATATTATCTTGTTGCCGTCCGTCCGCCAGGTTCTTCCTTCGCTTTCGTCGCTCACCACCCAAACGCCATTATCATTGCGATCCAGTTTTATATAATCTCCGTTTGACTTGAAGACTAAACCGCGGCGTTCCGACGTGCAACGTCCGTCTTCCACCCACGCCTCGTCGTTACCGCAGACAAGACTTGTACTCGAACCGCCGTTGTTGTTATTGCTCGGCGTGTTGTTGTTCGCCGGATTCTCCCCCCCGCCGCCACCGCCGCAACCGACTGAAATAAACGCTGTTACCGCCGCTAACAGCAGCGTCCGGACTAACTTCGAAATGATTCTACTATTCATAGCCTAATTCCTCCCTCTATCCTCGCGGATAGGATGTTAAGTGGTTGTTGAGTTGACGGTAAAACTGGGTACGGATTGTTACCTAATAGTAAAGCCGCTACACTTCGTTAGCGTCTCCGCAACGCTGCCGTCGCCCCAAATAAATGTCAAAGTGCCGTTAGATATTTCGTACTGACCGCTTAGCTCCACATACCCCCCATCCCCAAAATCCCCAGCCATTATCAGCGTATTACCGTTAGTCCGCCACGTATTCCTCTTGCCATCACGCTCCAAAAAACCGCCGTCTCTGTAATCCGAATAGAATATATCGCCGTTTGACTTGAACTCAACGCCGTCAGCACCATTTCTCAATGACGCACAACTGCTAACCTCCATCCACGCCTCGCCGTCGGCGCAAACAAGTCTGCTATCGTGAGTGGCGTCGCCGCCGTTGTTGTTATTGCCGCCCGTGTTGTTATTCGCGGGATTATCCCCCCCACCGCCTCCGCCACCACCGCAACCGAAAGAAATAACCGCTATTACCGCAACCGTCAGCAGTGTCCGTCCAAACTTTGCTATGGTAAAACGTTTCATACCGTACTCCTTTTCGTTAGTTAAACGAATATGATGATTGATAGTTATTTATCGCTGTCCGGCTATTGCGCACGTTGTCTGAATTAGGATTTTTAGGATTAGAAAACAGATTATAGGATTAAAGTCAACGTCAACACATTTCAATCCTTTATCTTTTTAATCCTATAATCCTTTAAATCCTATTAATCCTAGTTCAGACGTTTTTTATTACCGCGCGTCGACGATAGTCAAGCCACCGCATTTTTTTAAATTATACTGACGGCCGCTCTGCTCTTTAACCATCGTCAGAGAGTTGTTAGATACTTCGTACGTATGGACGACTCCGCTACTAAATGTTAGTTTATTACCGTTGGTCTGCCACGTATACGTATGCTCCCACTTCCAAACACCGTCTTCGTATTCCAAATCCAGCGCATCACCGTTAGACTTGAACACAATGCCGTCCTCGCCTTCCCTCGGCGACGCGCAACTGTAACCCTCGTGAACCTCCACCCACGCCTCGCCGTTGCCGGTGATCAGCCTGCCGTCGTGCGTAGCGTCGCCGCCGTTATTGCCGCCCGTGTTGTTATTCGCGGGATTATCCCCCCCGCCCACGCCCCCGCTACCGCAACCGAAAGAAATAACCGCCGCTACCGCCGCAAACAGCAGCGTCCGTCCAAACTTCGCAAGGGTAAAACGATTCATAACGTACTCCTTCTAAAAAGGTTGAATGTAAAAGAAAAGTCAAAATCAAATTCTTTTTTAGACGGAAGGGCGCGATAAATCGCGCCCTTCCGATGGTTTCCGAAAACATGATTTTTGACCAATTTGACCAAAGAGTAAATGCTGAAGAATTTCCGAAGGCGTGTCTTTCGCCCGGACGGTTGGAGCCGCAACGTTGCGGTTGGTTTCCTGCCCCTCGCGCGAGGGCCGGGAATTTTTTTGCGTGACGGGCGTGACGGGTTTGTCAGCCCAAGACGTTGTGAGAGCGCTCTTCCAGTAGTGGGGGGGGGGGGGCACCAGGGCCGTCATGTTCGCGTTGCTACGCGGCAAACTCCGGCGGCGCGGCGTGGACAAAAACGGCCTTTTTGGTGTCGGCAACGTCGAAGCTACCGGCACCATAGTTATAGCCTTTCCCGTTTCCAAAATACATCTCCCCCACTAGGATACAAGAGCGTCATCCTTGTAGGATGCGCTCCGCTATATTATGACGTCATATCCTACTACAATACTGTAATACCGTTAATACGCTCAAGCCTCAACACTCCGCGGATATGCGGCTTTGCGTAATCATACCTTATAAATTAATATATGTTCCGGCGCATGTCAAGGACTTTTTTATTTATTTTTCGTCACTTGGGTGGCGCGGTTTTGTCATTTTGGGAAGGGTGAGAATGGGTTGGGGTACGGAAGGGCGCTTAAATCAAAATCTTTTAAAATCAAATTCTTTAAAATCTTTTTTAGACGGAAGGACGCGATAAATCGCGCCCTTCCATAGGATATGCGGGGCTAAACCCCGCATATAAAATCAAAATCAAAGTCAAAGGCTTTTTTCTTTTGACGTTGACTTTATATGCGGGGTTTAGCCCCGC
>JAITFI010000009.1 GCA_031281485.1 Chitinispirillales bacterium
CGCGCCGGAGCATATAAAGGCGCTGTCCGAGGCGTTAAAGGGCGTAAGCGTATTTAAACGCGATAATTCCCGCCGGACTTGCTTTTTATCAACGGGGATATCCGGCGCGGATATTGAACTTGCCGCGCGCCCGATAATAATCGGCGAGAGGCTTAATACGCAGGGGTCTAAGAAGACCAAAGAGTTCGTGGTGAGCCGCAATTTCGACGAACTCTACCAAATCGCCAAAGAGCAGATAGACGCGCGGAGCGGCTTGCTCGACATCTGCGTAGCCGCCAACGAATTGGATGTAGGCGAGGCGGAGATGATGCGCGACGTCGTCGTCTTTCTGCGGGAGAGGGTGGGCGTTCCGTTTTGCGTTGACACCACCGAACCCGCCGTTATGGAAGCCGCGCTTAAATCGTCGCCCGGTTCGGTATTAATCAACTCCATAAACTATGAGCACGGCGGCGCGAAAGCGCGTAAGATACTGCCTATGGCGGTTGATTTCGGATGCCCCGTTATCGCGCTCACCATAGACGACGTTGGGATGGCGGGAACTGTTGACAGGAAGATGGAGGTCGCCCGTCGGCTGATAGAACTCGCTTGCGGCGAATACGGGTTGCCGGAGCATTATCTGTACATAGACCCTCTCGTATTCACGCTCGCGACGGGCGACGCGGGGACGGCAAGCGCCGCGCTCGACAGCCTTGAGGCGTTGCGGCGGATAAAGGCGGAGTTCCCGAATGTCCGTACCGTTATGGGCGTCAGCAACGTGTCGTTTGGATTGAAGCCCGCCGCGAGGAGGATATTGAATAATTTGATGCTTCATCATGCCGTTAAAGCGGGATTGGACGCGGCGATTTTCAATCCGTTGCATGTGGACGATGTTGACACTTATGATAAGGACGCTCGCGAATTAGGAGAGAATTTGCTCTTCAATCGCAACGCCGACAGTCTGCAAAAGTTCGTTGAATACTTTGTCGCGTTGGAAGCGTCGTCAAAGTCAGTGCAAAAAGGCAAAACCAATATCGGTGCTGATAATGCTAAAGCGGATCAATCCCCCGAAGAACGTTTACGTTCCGCGATTATAGACAGGGACAAGCGCAATCTGCCGGAGTTGATAAACAAGTTGTTAGAGACCCATAAAGCGCCCGATATTCTGAATAATATCCTTCTACCGGCGATGTCGGAAGTGGGCGATTTGATGGCTCGCGGCGAGATGATTCTGCCCTTTGTCCTGCAAGCGGCGGAGGCGATGAAAGAGGCGGTCTCCATCCTCGAACCGCATCTGAAGGAGTCCGGCGGCGGCGCGGTCAAGGGCAAGATGGTCATTGCCACCGTCTACGGCGACGTTCACGACATAGGCAAGAATCTTGTCGCGTCGATATTGCGCAATCAGGGCTTCGACATTATCGATTTAGGCAAGCAGGTGGCTGTTCAGACCGTTGTTGACGCGGTGAGGCGCGAAAAGCCTAATATGGTGGGTTTGTCCGCGTTGCTCGTTACCACGAGCAAGCAGATGGGGGAGTGCGTCAAGGAGTTCGCCCGTCTTGGGCTTGACGTGCCGATCATCATAGGCGGCGCGGCGGTCAACAAAGATTTCGCGTCACGCATATCAATACTTGATGATGGTAACAAGTACGCCCCCGGCGTATATTATGCTAAAGACGCGTTCGGCGTGGTGAAGATATTCGATTCATTGGGCGGCGGTAAGGATATTGATATTAATGCGGATAATGTTAATAGTGTGGATAATTCTGGATTGCCTTACGGCGAGATAAACAAGTTGCTTCGTCGCTCCGCTCCTCGCAATGACGGTCATTGCGAGCGAAGCGAAGCAATCCAGAAAGCCGCAAGCAAAGACGCTTCCAAGCCAACCCGAAAAGCAGTAAAGCACGATTACATAATGGAACCCCCGTTCTACGGCACAAGCGAGATACTGACCTTTGACGCCGCCGCGCTTCTTGCCGGAATAGACCGCGAGAAACTCTTCAAGACCCGCTTCGGCGGCGGCAAACTCGACGCGTCCGCCTACGCCGACGCGCGGCGGAACGAGTTTGAACCGGCGTTTGAGCGTCTTTCCGCCGACATCGTAAAAGGTTCGCTCTTAGAGGCGAGGGGTTTCTACGGCTTCCTCCCGGTTATAGCGGACGGCGAGACGGTCGTCATCCTCGACCCATCCGACTACCACACCGAGCGTCTGTCTTACCTCTTCCCGCGCATGGAGAGGAGCGGCGTCTCTTTGGCCGACTACATACGTCCGGAGGGCGACATAGTCTCCCCGCAAGCCGTAACGATAGGCGCGAAGATCGGCGAGCTTAGCCGCGAACTTCTCGTGAAGCAGGGCCGTTACAGCGACGGTTACTACCTAAACGGTATCTGCAACTACTTGGTAGAGGACGTTGCGGACAAACTCTCCGCCGAGATCCGCCGCGCCCTCGGCCTGCCGCGCGACAGCGGCCGGCGGTACAGTTTCGGCTATACGGGGATGCCGTCTATAGAGGAACAGGCCTCTTTACTGGAGTTTTTGGGGGTTGAGGAGCGTCTCGGCATCACCTTGACGCCGGGATTCCAAATGCAGCCGGAACATTCGACGGTTGCGATTTTTGTGCATCATCCTGACGCGGAATATATATCTTAGTAATGGGGCGGGCGGTTTAGACTGATACTGAACTGATCATGCAAGGGGCGTTAATGCAAAAAACAAGAGTATTTTGGCGTAAAATTATAGTCATTGCCGCCGCCGTATTGGTGCCGGCGGCGGTGTTTGCCGGCCCGGCGTCGGTCATAGAGTTCGTTGACGCGGCGGGTGTGGATACCGCGGTGTTCTCGGATCCGTCCATACATTGCCAATCGCGTCTGCCGGCTTGGGAGTTGTCTGTCGTCGAGGGGACTTACAACCGTTTTTCGGCGAAGCGCGCCAACGTTGACTGCCGCGAGGCGTTTAGCAAGGTGGTGCGCGACTTCACCGACGAGGAGAAGGCGGTGCTAATGCGGTACGTGACGCGCATAGACAGCGTGGCAAGTGTCGAATTCCCGGTGCTCAACCATCTTCCGTGGTGCTTTGTAGTGATCAGCGACACCTTTGACCTCGGCGTCCCGAACATAGGCAGGTACGTCATACTGACCAAGGGGATCCTGAAGGAGATGCAGGAGTGGGCTGAGAAGCAATCCAGTATGTTCTTTGTGGGTATGGAGATGCTGATACGGGAGAAGACGTTGCTGTTGCAAAACAACAGGCGCGAGACGTGTGAAAAATTCTATGCCGAGGTCTGGGGTTTCCGTAAAATCCCGGAGCTTTCAATCGACAGGCTGATGCAGGACAACGGTATCTTCTTCTCTCGCGTCCCGCCGAACGAGTGGGTGATCAAGCTGTCGCCGAAAGACAAGGAATACATAATGCCGGCGCTGTTGTTGCGCGACGCCGGTAAGGGCAAGGGCGGCGGCGGCACCGCTCAACGGGTAGCAATATCCATAGACTCGACGTCTAAAGGCTTCTTCCCGCGTAAAAGCAAGAAGTCCCCAATAGATTACAGAGACCTGCGCCATGTATCGCACTACAGAAAGAAATTCCCGCTGTCCGAATACGACTACCATCCGGTTGAAATCTCGGCGGACCTTCTGACCAAGTACGTAGTGATGAAGTACGTGAGCGCCCACTACGGCACTGCGCCGACAAAAATATCGGAGTACTCGCAGATTGAAGTTTTGATGAAAATGTTGTGGGGGGCGGGGGCTAAATAACGTAGTATCTTTTTAAATCTTTTAAAATCTTTAAAATCAAATTCTTTAAATCTTTTTTAGACGAAAGGCGCATAAATGCGCCTTTCATAGGCTATGCGGGGCTAAACCCCGCATAGATAAAATCAAAAGCAACGTCAACGTCAAAATCAACGGCACCGGCGGGACGGCGTGTAGGGGCGGGGTCCGCCCGCCCCCTGCGTGAGGGGTCGGTCGTTGAATTTGACGATGACGTTTCGGTGAGGGGATTAGCCCCGAACCGCCTATGAAAGGGCGCGTTTACGCGCCCTTTCGTCTAAAAATGATTTTAAAGATTTTGATTTTTAAAGATTTTAAAAAAATTTGTAACAAATCCCCTGATAGCGAGGTATAATATTAATGACCGCAAGTTAGAGTTGCCGGTCGTTTCCATATAAAAAAAGGAGGATTTATGAGAGGATTTATCGGGGTAGGGCGGTCGCTGGCGGTCGCGGCGGCGGTGCTGTTGATGGTCGGGCTGTTGGGGTGCGGGAGCGGCGGGGGCGGTAATCCTGCTGTCGATGACGGCGGTAATAACAACAGCGGCGGTAATAATTATTACAGCGGGACGATTGCCGGCGAACTCTCCGGCGATATTCTCACCTACGTCGGTCAATCGTATAGGACGGTGGTAATACGCGACAAGAGATGGATGGCGGAGAATTTGAATTATTTGACGGATAGTTCTTGGTGTTTTGGCGAGGGAGGCGAAGTAAGGTTAGACAGGGATTCGAGTGTGACGCTGACAGAATCGCAGATACAAGAGAATTGTAATACATACGGCAGGTTGTACTCATGGAGTGCAGCAAAAACGGCGTGTCCGAGCGGCTGGCATCTGCCGTCGAGAGACGAATGGGACGATTTGGCGCGCCCGGGCATGTATTTGAAGTCAAATAGCGGGTGGGATGATTGGTGCGGCGATGATGGCAATGATTCGTGCGTAAGCGGTAACGGTGTGGATAATTTAGGATTTTCGGCTCTGCCCGGCGGTCTACGTAGCAGTTGGGTCTTTGAATTTGAAGGCACGGTCTACGGTCGCGGCACCGACTACGTGTATGCTGGCCACCTCGGCTTATGGTGGGCGGTTCGTGACGATGGCGGCTCCGAAGCAATGGACATGTCTAACCAATACGACTTCCTTTATGAGTCTCCGTTAAGAACAGATAACATTGATGTCTCTATTAATGTCTCTATTCGTTGCGTCATGAATTAGCGTATTTCCTTTCCGGGGCGTTGACCCGCCCCGTCATCCCGTATCAAGATTTTTGAATTTTATCTTTTGACTTTCGTCCCCCCGCTATTATATTAATTATATGCATGATCCAAACCCAAACTTCAACCACAAACCCATAAAATGGTGATTCGGAGGAACAGTCCATGAAGAAGTACGATGCCGTCTCTATCCGCAATGTGTGTTTCGTCTCCCACGGCGGGGTGGGCAAGACCACCCTCCTCGAAGCGGCGTGTTTCACCGCCAAAGCGACCTCCAAACTCGGCAAGGTGAGCGCCGGCAGCAGCATTTTCGACACGCGGGCCGACGAAAAAGCCCACAAAATGACGATTTCCACGCATTTGGGGTTCTGCGAGTGGAGGGACAAGAAGATAAACGTGCTTGATACGCCGGGCTTTTTAGACTACTTGGGCGAGGCCAAAGCCGCCCTGCGGGTGACCGAGACCGCCGTCACCCTTATAGACGCCGTAGACGGGATTCAGGTGGGGACGGAACTCGTATCCCGCTACGTAGACGAGGTGAAGACCGCCCGCCTCTTCTTCGTCAACGGCATGGACAAGGAGAACGCCGACTTCGACAAGGCGCTCGCCGTCATCAAAGAGACCTACGGCAACTCCGCCGCCCCGCTGACCGTCCCCATCGGTAAAGGCGCGGCGTTCAGGGGCGTGATAGACCTTGTGACCAAGGACGCCTACGAGTACACGAAAGAGGGGGACGGATGCGGCAAGAAGATAGAGATCCCGGCGGAGATGCAGGAGTCGGTCGGCAATCTGCGCAAGGCGCTAATGGAGTCCGTGGCGGAGACGAGCGAGGAACTCATGAACAAGTACTTAGACGAGGGCGGTCTCTCCGACGACGAAATCCGCGCCGGAGTGGCCAAGGGCGTGCTTGACGGCTCCGTCTGTCCGGTGCTCGCCGGCAGCGGGCTGCTCAACATCGGCGTCGACCAACTACTGACAAAGATCGTGAACCTATGCCCGTCGGCGGCGTCGCGCACCGAGATAGATGTGGTAGAGGGCGAGGAGCAAAAGACGGTATCCGTTAAGGCCGACGACCCGACGACGCTATCGTTCGTATTCAAGACTGTCTCCGAGGAGCACCTCGGCGAACTTAACTTAGTCCGCGTGTTCAGCGGCAAGGTCTCCACCGGGCACGAGTTGCTGAACGTCGGTAAAGGTACGGCGGAGCGAATCGGAAATATGTACTTTATCCGCGGCAAGGAGAGGGCGGACACCGACGAGATCCCCGGCGGCGACATCGGCGGGCTGCTCAAACTGAAGGCCACCCACACCAACGACTCGCTGGTGGACAAGGCGGTCAAATACCGCGTAGTTCCTACCGCCTATCCGGAACCGCTCGTCAGCGTCGCCATCGCCGCCAAGGTCAAGGGCGACGAGGACAAGATCGCCGTCGGCATCGCCAAACTGAACGAGGAGGACAAGTGCTTCAGTTACAAGTTCCACTCCGACGTCCACCAGTCCATACTCTCCGCGATGGGCGACATCCAGTTAGACATTATATTGGAGAACCTCAAAAACCGCTTCAAGGTGGAGGTCGAACGCAAGCAGCCGAAGATATCCTATAGGGAAACGATCACGAAGTCGGCCAAGTACGTGGAGTACACGCACAAGAAGCAGACGGGCGGCGCCGGACAGTTCGCCAAAGTCTTCATAGATTTAGAGCCTATGCCCCGAGGCGGCGGCTACGAGTTCGTTGATAAAATCGTAGGCGGCGTGATAGACCAACCGCTGCGGCCAAGCGTCGATAAAGGCGTCAGGGCGAAATTGGAAGAGGGGATCATAGCCGGTTACCCCATAGTAGACGTGCGGGTATCGCTTGTGGACGGCAAGACGCACCCCGTAGACTCCAAAGACGTGGCCTTCCAGATAGCGGGCCGCGAAGTCTTCAAAAAAGCCTTCGAGGCGTCGTCGCCGATATTGCTGGAACCGGTGGTGGAGCTGAAAGTCACCGTGCCAGTAGAGTACACCGGCGACATAATGGGCGACCTGTCGTCGCGCCGCGGCAAAGTAGGCGGCATGGAGCAGATAGGAAAATTGGAGACGATCACCGCAAAGGTACCGGAGGCGGAAATCCAGTCGTACTCTAGCACGCTGAGATCGCTGACGCAGGGCCGCGGCTTCTACTCCAAAGTCTTCTCGCACTACGAGCAGGTTCCGCCCGAAAACGCGAAGAAGGTCATAGAGGCGCATCAGGCGGAGATGGCGCATCACGAGAAAGCTGAGTAGGGGAGAGGTGGGTCTGAATTCTTGATTTACAACCATGTCACAAAAAGGAGTTTTTAGGTGAAAAAGTTGACATTTTTTCTAATAACAGCGCTGTTCGCAGCGCTGCCGGCCGCATACGCGCAATCGCAGACGGAAAAGCCGAAGGCCGCCGTGTATATTATGGGGAATCCGGAAGGACGTGACGCCCTCAGGATGGCGGTCAATAACTACCTTATCAAAAGCGGCCAATACCAGATGATAGCCGTTGACGCTATTGACGTGGTGGCCAAAGAGCATACGAGGCAGATGAGCGGGTCTGTGTCAGACGCGCAAATCGCCAAATTGGGCCAAGACGCCGGCGCTAAGTACGTGTGCGTTGTTGAGCGCACGGAACTTGAAGGGGTCTCTTACGTTGCCACACGCATGGTAAGCGTCGAAAGCAAAGTTGCGGAGTTGTCGGAAATGGCGGTACTGCCGAAAGGCGGGATAATTATAGACTTCGTTAAGAAGCAGGTAGGCGCGATGCTTGGAATGGAGGCGGGGGCGCAACCTGCGGTTGCCGCGCCTACGCCGCCACCGCCGCCGCCACAACCTACGGTCTATACTGCGCCTGCCGCGCCGTCTCCGCCACCACAACCTGCTGTCTATACTGCGCCTGCCGCGCCGCCGCCCAAAGCGGAACAGATTGCATTCACGTCTAACCCGTCCGGTGCGGCAGTCAATGTTAACGGTAAAAATATAGGCGTCACGCCGTGCTCGTTTAAGCCCGGCGCAAGGGGCAAATACACCGTCGTCGTTTCCATGAGCGGCTACGAAAAAGCGACGAAGATAGTTGAGTTCGAGGGCGGAACGCTCAACGTACCCTTCAACCTTTCACTCTCAAAGACAACCGTTGCGCCCTCAAAAACAACCGCCGCGCCATCACCGACGGATCAAGAATTGGCGACGCAAGAATTGGCGGCGCTTATGAACGCATTGCCAGTGCCGTCAACGCAAATCAGTACCTCCGGTGAATTCAAGTCTCATGTGTATCTTAACGTGGTGCGCACTAAGATTGAGCGTAATTGGAATCCTAATATATTGAACGATAAGATCGCAGTGATGATTTCATTCGAGATACACAGCGACGGGAGCGTGCACGCCATCAGGGTAGCGCGTTCGAGCGGTGAGGACGCTATAGATAGGTTGGGGGTTTGGGCAATTGAGAGATCGTCGCCGTTCCCCAAATTGCCTCCCAACTTTGAGGGAGACAAGGTAGAAATTACTATTACGCTTCGTCCAACCAAATATAGATAGGAGATATTAATAACATTTATATGGCGCGACTAAAAACAATAGACTGGCAGAACGATTGTGTCAAGTTAATTGACCAAACGCTTTTGCCCAACGAAATCCGTTACATTGACATTGTCAACGCGGAAAGCATGTACGAGGCGATACAAGTCCTTCGTGTCCGCGGCGCGCCCGCTATAGGCGTGGCGGCGGCTTTCGGGCTTTATCTCGGCGTGCGCGATTTTGATGGCGGCGCAGTCGGTTCATTTTTAGATTTTGTTGACGACCGCGTCGCCTACTTAGCTTCCTCCCGCCCCACGGCCATCAACCTCTTTTGGGCGCTTGACAGGATGAAAAAATTCACTCACGACCAAGCTGAATCTTGTACCGATATTGGTATCGGCACATTAAAAAAGCGTATTTTGGATGAGGCCATACGTATCTTTGAGGAGGATAAACGTATGTGCCGGGCTATAGGGGAGCACGGGTTTGAACTCATCAAGGACAAAGAGTGTATATTGACCCACTGCAACGCCGGCGGATTGGCGACAAGCGAGCTTGGAACGGCGCTCGCCCCCATATACGTAGGTCAGGAGCGCGGGGTGAAGTTTCGGGTATTCGCCGACGAGACGCGCCCGTTGCTGCAGGGCGCTCGGATCACCGCGTTGGAGCTTAGCGAGGCCGGTATTCCGGTGACTGTGATATGCGATAATATGGCCGCCTCCGTCATGGCGAGCGGTCAGATCAAGGCCTGTATAGTTGGCGCCGACCGCATAGCGGCCAACGGCGACACGGCCAACAAGATCGGTACCTACGGCGCGGCGATATCTGCCGCATATCACAAGATACCCTTCTACGTCGCCGCCCCGTCGTCAACGTTCGACCTCAAAATCAAGAGCGGCGCGGACATACCGATAGAGATGCGGGGCAGGGAAGAGGTGGCTCTCTTGGGCGGCGTCAAAAAGAGCGTCCCGGACAAAGCGGAAGTCTTCAACCCGTCTTTCGACGTCACCCCGGCGGAGCTGATCGCGGCGATTATTACTGAAAAAGGTGTGATTTATCCGCCGTATACTGAAAATATTGTAAAAATAATTTAACAAAATTAAAAAATATCAATTTCAATACAGACAATATTCGCCGCCCCGCAGGCGTAATCATTACTGTAAGAGTAAGGATTCTGCGCATGAATCGCAATCATTCACAACACACAAACGAGGAGGGTAATGGTATGCAATGCGGGACGGTCCTCTTTTTCAACGACATTAGCGGTATAGGCAAGATCATGGCGGACGACGGCGCTCACATAAGGGTTTCGCACAAAGCGCTGAGCGGCGAGGGGTACAAGGTTTTGGACGAGGGGCAGCGCGTCAATTTTAAGAGCGTTCGGAAGAAGTCAGGGCTGGAGGCGATGGTTGTGGAAATAATCGATAAGTTTTTCTGAATTTGACGAGCGGAGTGCCTTTGCAAAAGTGCGACATCAGCGAGGCGAAAGCCTTTGATGTCGCGCTTTGTATTGATAACGGCGGTATTAATGATGGTGATGCCGCCGCAGGCGTTATCGCGGCTTGTTGCAACGTGCCGACGTCTATGGCCCTGCTGACCGCGTCTGTGGCCGAGTCGAATCGGTAGACCCCGAATACCGGCATGAACTCCGGCGGGGCGCTGCGGTGGCCGCGGTAGGCCGTCGCATTCTCGTACCCCGCGGATTTGGCGGCGTTCCAAACGCGCTTGTTCCAGCTGCCGAACGGGAACGACAAGCTTTTCACGGCGGTTCCGGCGATATCCTCCAGTATTGATTTCGAGTCGCGAAGCTCCTTGATCAGTTCATCGTCGTTTAGCCAAACTAAATTTGCGTGGGTGAGCGAATGGCTCCCAATCTCGTGCCCGCTGTCAGCGATCTCCCGAAGCATGGCGGCGGTTATATGCCGCGGCCTGCCTATAACGTCCCAATCGCCCCTTTTGCCGATTAGCCCGGCGACGGGGAAGAGGGTGGACTTGATCCCGCGTTCCTCAAGCATCGGGTAGGCGTTGTCGTAGAAGGAACTGAGTCCGTCGTCGAAGGTTATCGCCGTCTTCGGTAGTGTTGATGTTATTTGGATTGGCGTATCAGTATCAATAATACCTGCTGAATCACCCCTTGATAATGATCGTGGCGCGGTGTGTTGCGATACGGTTATCATATTAATATTATTATTTTTCAGGCAATCCAGTATCTCCCCGAATGTATTTTTTGATATACCGGAGAGGTTCAGTTGCGGCTTATCATAGACGGAGTGTATCAATAAGCCGGTAACGGACGGCGACGGTAGCGGTACGCGCCGCCTCTGCAGCAAAGGCGTCAAAGCCGCGGCGGCCGCCCCGGCTAGCAGGGGAGCGGTTGCGAGGGTCGCGGCGGCGGTTAGGGCGGTCATTGGGTTCATGGTCGGTCTACAATAAAGATAATATATGGAGGGGTTTATATGGGGAAAGAAAATGGCGCGTACTTCGTATGCCCGAACTGCGGCGCGGAACTGCCGGCGGGCGCCCGCGTATGCAGCGAGTGCGGCTCCGACGAAAACACCGGATGGTCGGAGAGCACCTACTTAGACGGAATCGACTTACCGTTTGACGACGACGACTACGAGGAGGTCAGGGAGCGTGAGTTCGGCGACAGTAAAAAAGGTTTCCGTATCAATTGGATGGCGGTTATAGGAATCGTGGTGCTGGCCGCTATGTTCGTGGCGTTTGTTTGGCAGTGCTGATTTCAGTCAATACACAACATAATGTTCTAAGGAGAAAAAAAACATGCGTTCTTTAAAAGAGTATCTTTCCATATCCGCGATAACCGCAAAGTCGCTGGCGCTTATCAAACGCTTCCCGATAAGCGTTATATTCGTTTTGGGCACGGAATACTATTGGCAGCGTTGTTTACCCGATATAGGCAATATAGGCTATTTTTTCTCCGGCGGTTCGGAGATTGACTATCGGTTTTATATTTTCTTCACGCTCGGAATATACATAAGCATAGCGGCCGCGCTGTTGCTTGAAGATATCGTGGTAGGCTATGTGAGACAATACGCTATAACCGCCGCGGTAATGCTTTTGTGGGGCGTATACTGTTTTTCCCTGCCGGGACCGCATGAGGATTTTCCTTTAAGCCAAATAATTGAAATCGTCACAATCGTGTTACTCTCGTTTTTACCCTTATGCTTTATCTCCTTTTTAAAGAAAGGCACCGACAACGCCTTTTGGAACTTCACCGTGCTGATGTCGTTTCAGTACACTTTAGCGTCATGGTTCGGATCTATTATTTTCGGCGGGCTTAGCGGGGCGCTTCTTGTGGTCGGCGCGTTGTTTGACATTAATATAGGTACAACGATATACCTTAAGTTATCGACAATCTGCCTTATTGTATTCACGCATCTCTATTTCTTGGCCAACATCCCCGACAAAAACGTCAAACACAACAATGAAATACTGAGAATCAAACCTCTTAACGCGCTGGGGCTGTACGTTTTGGCGCCGCTTGTCGCTATTTACGCCGTTATTCTTTACGTCTACCTATTTAAAATCATTATCGCGTGGGAACTGCCGCGAGGATTGGTAACGTGGCTGGTATCCACCCTCGCTTGCGTCGGATTCTTTACCGTAGGGGTGCTTTACTCGGCCCGCTTAGAAGAGAAGAATAAGGCCGCCGTCTATATGTCCCGCTATTTCGGCTTGGCGATGCTGCCGCTTTTAGTCCTTATGACCGTCGGAACCGTCCGCCGTGTCAGCGATTACGGCATTACCGTCTTTCGCGGCTACCTCATAGTGATGAATATCTGGCTCTACGCAATCTGTATCTACCACTTCGTCACAAAAGCGCGGCGCATCAAATGGATATTCATCTCGTTTACGGCGGTCGTTCTGCTCTCATCCGTCCGCTTCTGCGGCGTTCCCGATGTTACTAAATATATACTGACCGCCCAAATACGCGGGTACATCGGCAGTGGAAAAATATCTCTTAACGACAAAGCCATCTTTGAGAAATTGGGTCTGGAAAATAGGGAAAAGGTCGTTGAAAAAATAGAATATTTATATAGCACGTTCGGCGTTAAGAGCGTTCAGGCGTTCTTTGAGGGCAATATAGACGGCGGCAATATTTGGGATTTCGCAAGAACATGGAGAAAGGACGAACCGCCTGAACCCAAAGCCGAGGAATCGGACGAAGATAAAGAAAACGACGCGCCGGAACCGGTGAAAGACTACGGAAAATACTTTTCAAGCAACGAGCATTGGCTCAATAAAAAAAGGGATATTAACGGGTACGGCACGTTCGCCTATGTATATTATCCGCCGCGGTGGGATGACAAAACGGTTTCCAGTTCTTTTGAGAATAATAAACTGACGATAGTTTGCGTAAACTCAGCCTCGGATAAGAAAAAAACTTTTAATATTACAATGACGGAAAAAGTCAGGCCGATAGCGCTCGATTCGTCATTTATGCCGAAGATGTATCTGACGGGCAACGGGTACATGTTTTTGATAGAACGCTTTGAAGGCCGGTACTACAAATCGGCGGACAGCGTTGATTTGCGCAGGCTTGAGGGGTATCTGTTTTATAACGAGTGAAGTTAAACCCGCCCGGAGCAATATCGGGCGTCTCTTCCTCACTTTTCCGCCCCGTACCGATCCAACACGACCATCACCGCCACCCCGATTCCGCAGAACAGCAGCGCGGGGAGGATCAGGCTTGTGTCGGGCGGAAGGATGTTGGCGTTCGTCTGCACCGCGACGTTCTTGACCAGCGTTATTCCGTCCGCGCCCTTTTCGTATAGGTCCATCGTTATGAATTTCTTGAAGGGCCATAGGGCATACAGCGATCCGGCGGTCAGGCCTATCAATACGGCTACCGTGCCGTTGTAGAAGCGTTCGAAGACGAATTTGATGACGCGGGCGAAGGCTAAGAGGCCGAATATCATTCCAAGGCCTACCACGGTCAGAAAGACGAAGTAGTCGAGTTGCAGGGATTTGAGGCCGGAGATCGCCGAGATCACCTCGTAGTATTGGCCGAGCAGTATCAGCACCAGCGACCCGCTGAGGCCGGGCAGGATCATCGCGGATATGGCGATCGCTCCGGCGATCGCGCCGAAGGCCAGCTCATACGGGGTGTAGCGGCCGGTGTATTTAAAGCGTTGGGATGGCGCGTCGGGTGAAGATGTGGCGTTCTTTGTCGATACTGTTGATGAATTTTTCTTTGTTGATACTGTTGACGAAGTCTTATTTGTCGATCCGGCTGATGAGTTTTTCTTTGCCGATCCGGATTTTACGGACGACGACCCTCCGGCGTTATCCTCATATACCGACCTGTAGTGTTCCGACTTTTGTTTAGTTTTGACCGACGGATCGACCGCCGCGGTAACGCCGATAGTAACCGCCGCGCCTATTATGAAGTGGATTATGAGGATGGGCTTTATCTTGTTTAGCATCTTTATCGACAAAATTGTGGAGACCGCTATCAGCCCTAAGAAGAAGGCGAAGGTGTTTGTGAATTGCTTTTCCAAGAGGTACTTCATAAGTCCGGAGAGGAGGATTATGGCCGCTCCGGCGCCGATCATCAGGCGTAATAAGAAGGGGAAGCCCAGTATGTTCGCCTCATCCATAAATGTATTGCGGCGAAGGCCGGAGACCCGCGTCTTGCCGCGCGACCTGCGAAAAAGCGTCAGTATGGCGCTCGGTTTGACGTTGTTTATCGCGTTGATCGTCCTCTCGTACAAGCCGAGCAGGAAGAGCAGCGTTCCGCCGGAGACGCCGGGGATGATATTCGCTATGCCGACCACGAAGCCTGAGAATATCTCTTTAATCCATACAAACATTGTTGTTCCCCCTTATTCCTTCCAGCCGTGCTGACCGATCAACGGAACGAAGACTACAGCCCCCTCCGACCGCGACTCCAAGCCGTTTTCCGTCTTTGTGTAGACCATGAGTTCCTGCATTGCTTTATCCCCGGTGGGGATGACCATTATGCCGCCTACGGCCAACTGGTTGGACAGGGATTCCGGCGTGACCGGCGCGCCGGCGGTCACTATGATCCTGTCGAACGGGCTGTACTGCCGCCACCCGCACGTACCGTCGCCGACCTTGAAGGTGACGTTCGCGTAGCCCATCTCCCGCAGGCGCAGCCGCGCCTTGTCGCCGAGTTCCTTGTGGCGCTCTATCGTGAAGACGCGCCGTGAAAACTGCGACAGTATAGCCGTCTGGAAGCCGGAACCAGTGCCGATTTCGAGAATCTTCTGATCCTTGCCGAGGTTCAGCAGCTCCGTCATCTGCGCCACAAGCGTCGGCTGGCTGATCGTCTGGCCGTACCCTATGGATAGCGCTATGTCGTCGTAGGCTTGCACCGGGTTGTCTACAAAGAGGTGCCGCGGAACTTTGCGGAAAGCCTCCAATACCCGCTCGTCCTTCACGCCGCTTTCACGCAGCTTGCCGATAAGGAGTTCGCTCGATAAACTCGGATCCAGCATAGATGTATTCATCCTCTAAAAACCACGCTTTCTGTTCGTAAACGTTAATTTGAACCAGACGCGCCCCACCGCCGCAATCCAGCGCAGCGTGTCCAAGAGGTGCGATATGTGGCTTGAACCACCCTTTAAATATAATGTCTGCACACCCGTAAAGCGAATAGGAAAATGTTTCGCGGCGGCTTTTTGTATCAACTCCGATTCCGCTTGGAAACGATTATACTCGATTTGTATGGATTTTATGAACTTTGCCGAGTATAGGCGGTACCCGCACTGGCTGTCCGCAATGCGGCGCTTGGTGAGAAGGGAGAGGATCCGCGAGGTCAGCCGATTGGATATAATCCTATCCGGCGGCATTGATTTGAGGCGCATGTCGCGGACGCCTATACAGATGCCGAGGGCCGGATTTATCTTTGATTCGGTGAGGAAACGCGGGATGTCGGCGGGGGAGTGCTGGCCGTCGGCGTCCATGGTCAGTATCCATTCGCAACCTTTTGTACTGATCAGGTGCGAAAACCCCGTTCTGAGCGCCGCGCCCTTGCCCCGGTTCCTATGGTGGCGGACGCAGTCTATGCCGGAATCGATACAAAATTCGTACGTGCCGTCGTTGGAAGCGTCGTCCACGACGCAGATGTACTCCTTGGGAACCGTTTCGGTCAGCGACTTGATAAACGGTCTCAACTGACCTATCGATTTGTACGACGGGACAAGGACATACGTGTTTTCAGGCCAATTGGTGATCATGTCAGGCTATCCTGAATTGATTTGGTCATGGCGGTATGCCTCCCGCCGCCGTCAACGCCGTCAGAGCTGACGGCTTCGCCCTCAAACGGCTCAATGGGTTCGCTCAGAACCACATTGATTTTCGCGAATGGGCGGGGGATCATGAATCTGTCCCAAGACTTCAGCCGCCAAGCGCTTTTAGTATTGATTTTTATGGAGACGACCGGCGTCCCGCTGAGGATCGCGATCTGCGCCGCCCCGGCCTTGGCTACCTCGCGCGGACCCTTGGGGCCGTCCGGCGTGATCCCAAGCGACCGCCCGGCCCTCAGCGCCCTCACCCCGTCCCGTAGCGCTCCGGCGCCGCCGCGGTTCGACGATCCGTAGACCACCCCGTGACCCCACCGCGCCGCAACGCCCGCGGCGATCTGCCCGTCCTTGCTGAGCGAGACGATGGCGGTTTTGCCCGTGTTGCGGAACAAGTAGGAGACGACGAGCAACGTGGAGTGCCAAAAGCAGTAAATCTTCGGCGCGGCGTGGGCGTCGAAAATGTCGACCGCCGGCGGGGAAACGATATTGAGCCGCCATGTCTTGCCGAGTACGGAGACGATGAGCCATATCAGAAAGGGTATCAGTTTGGGCGGTTTCGGGGTAGACGCGTTCATATTGTAATTGAAAATAAAAAAGGGCGCGGGGAAAGTCAAACTCTTAATGTATATTTACTTATGGATACGGTATTTTACAACGTCAATAGCGTTAATACTCAGAAAATCAAGGAGATAGAAATGAGAGCTGCATGGGTTGTAAAGGCGGTTGCGTTGCTTGCGGTGTTTTCTGTCGCTTTTTTCAATTGCGCGTCCACGGCAAAGACATCCTCCGCCTCGGGGAATTTGGTGTCCGGGCCGGACGTACAGTCCGGCGGGGACGACTTGGGGCCTGTGGGGCCGCTGCGCCTATCCTACAGGAGCGGCGACTTCGGGACGCTGGAGAGGCAGTTTGAGGAGTTGAACGCATCCGGAGTTCACGATTCCGTCAAGTGTTACGCCTACTACATAATGGGCCAAATGAGTCTAAAGCGCGACGATTATCAGGAGGCGCTCAGGTTTTTCGCGATGGTACCTGACAAACACCCGGACTACCTCTTCGCCCGTCACGCGGCGGCGATCGCTTGCGCCATGTCCGACGACGAGCGGTGCACCATGGACAACCTCGGCCTTGTCATCGAAGGCAAACCCAAGAACAACGCGCAGAAGGAGATCATTAACCGCTCCTACGTCTTCCTGGGATTCCTGTACTACGAAAATCTCTCTATCGAAAACGCGCTGGCCAGAGCGGTAACGGCGCTCCGTAAGGTACCCAAGGAGAGCGTCCACTACCAAGACGCCCTCTTGGGCCTTGGTTGGACGGCCTTAAAGTCGCGCCAGTGGGGCGATTGCGTCAAAATCGGCGAGGAGCTGGCCAAAGTTGCGGACGACTCCCTCTTCCGCAGTGAGGGCAACCTATTGCATGCCTACGCTCTGGCTATGCAGAAGAATTATACCCGGTCGGTCGCCCTTCTCGACGAGGCCCTCCAAAGGGTGTCGTCATACACCGGCCCGAGCGATGAAGAACTCGCCGCCAATCGCGGCAACGAGTACGAGTACAAGGGACAGATTTTCTTCAGCCGCGACATCGAGCAGTTTAAGGACGACGCGGAAATCGCCAGAGCGCGGTTTGCAAGGTTTGCGGTCGTGTCGGGCGCAAGAAACTCGGCGCCCAAGAGTTCCAACGTTGACGAAGATGAGATCGAAAAACTCAGAAAAATGTTTGAAGAGGCGGAGTAACGGTAACTGACAAACAGAAATTACAACATCCGCCAATGGCGTAATTTATTTTCTATGCGGAGAGGAAAGACTGCCCACAAGGAAAAGGATTGATACATTATGAGCCTATTTGAGACCAAATGCCCGATGTGCAAGGGGACGTTGTGGATAGACCCGTCCACGCTTCGGATCGTTGACCATCAAGAGGCCGACCATAAGAAGGCGGATTTGGCGCAGTTCCTCAAGGATTCCAAGCAGGACAAGGGTTGGGACGCGAAGATGAAGGCGGCGCGGGAGGAGGAGGCGCGGCGCAAAGCGGAGATCGAGGAGAAGTTCAAACAGGCGAAAGAGGGCAAGGGGTTGGGCGACGGAACCCCGCCCGGAGGGTTGAAATCGCCGCTTGATTGGGATTGAATTGTCCGGATATGTTCCATGATTATTCAGTATTAATTGATACGTATCTCATTACAATTTAAGGATTTAGGAGAGAAAATGAAGAAAAAAAAGACGAAGAAAAAAGTTTTGGGCGTGGCGCTCGCTACCGCGCTCACCGCGGCGGCGCCGGCGGCGGGGCAGGGTAACGGGCTTTTCGCGGAGCTTGAGACCGCCAAAGGCACAATCGTGCTGCAATTGGAGTTCGAAAAGACGCCGCTCACCGTGGCGAACTTCGTCGGGCTGGCCGAGGGAACGATCAAGCACAATAGGGGAGAGGGCGTGCGCTTTTACGACGGGTTGACTTTCCACCGCGTGGAGCCGAACTTCGTTATTCAGGGCGGCGATCCCAACGCCAACGGCACCGGCGGCCCGGGGTATCAGTTCGTCGACGAGATAGACCCCGACCTCAAACACTCTTCCGAGGGCATCCTCTCCATGGCAAACGCCGGCCCGGGGACCAACGGCAGCCAGTTCTTCATAACGCTTTCGGCCACGCCGCACCTAAACGGGCGCCACGCGGTCTTCGGCAAAGTCGTCAAGGGGATGGATGTCGTAAAGAGCATAACCAAGGGAGACGTGATAAAGAAGGTCAACATCGTGAGGTCGGGCAAGAGCGCCAAGGAGTTTAAGAGCGATCAGCAGGCGTTCGAACTCTACGCCCGGCAGCTTGTCGAAAAGAAAGGAAAAGCTGAAGCGGAGCAGATAGAAAAGCAGAAAAAGCTCATAGATGAGAAGTTCGCCAAGGCCCTGACGACCAATAGCGGGATACGCTATATCATTGATAAGCCCGGAAATGGGAAGAAACCGGCGCAGGGGCAAACGGTCATAGTCCACTACACCGGAACACTGCTTGCTGACGGAAAGAAGTTCGATTCGTCACGCGACCGTAACGAACCGCTCGATTTTCAAGCCGGCATAGGGGAGGTCATTTCCGGTTGGGACGAGACGATCCTTGACATGCAGAAGGGCGAGCGCCGTACGGTAGTGCTGCCGCCCGAGCTTGCCTACGGGAAGCGCGGGGCCGGGGGGGTCATCCCGCCCAATGCGTATTTGGTGTTTGACATTGAGTTGTTGGACATCAAATAATGTCAATATTGATAAGTTGCGGTTAATACACGAGTTACGATAATTTATAGATTGATTCCGTTTATATACCGAAAATGTTATAACGGATTAGCGATAAGTCGTTGTAATTACACAAATTATGATTGTTTATGGAATGATTCTGTGTTTGTGCCTAAAATGTTATAATTGATTAGCGATAAGTCATTGTAATTACACGAGTTACGGTAATTTTACGGATTGATTCCGTTTATGTGCCGAAAATGTTATCATTGACTAGTAATAAGTCGTTGTAATTACGTAAGTTACGATTGTTTACAGATTGATTTCGTACTTATATCGAAAATGCTCTAATTGATTAAGCTTAAACCGTTGTCATCAAATCAATTACCTAAAAAATACGGATATTTATGGATATTAACAAAAAAATGATTCCATGTGATTGTCAGAACAAGGCTTGCAAAGAATTTGCCGGCTGTTGTTTTACGGCCACCGAGGTGGTCACAACGGACGGCGGCGGCGATATCCACCTGATGTTTGTGGGCCAAGGCGCCGGCAAGGATGAGGACATCAACATGAATCCGCGCAACCAGATGCGCCAGCCCTTTGTCGGCAAGGCCGGGGCCTACCTGCGCAACATCATAAAATTTCTGTGGGACGGCGGGCTTATATTCAACGTGGCCATAAGCAACTCCGTCAGGTTCCATCCGCTGGACGCCGGCGGAAAAGACAGGGCGCCGACCCAGGGAGAGCTGGACGACTGCATACATTTGTTGAATAGAGATATCGATATGATAAAGCCCAAGACGCTTGTGGCCCTAGGAATGTCAACGTCGAACGCGTTGGTTCCAGAGACCACCGGCGCGATCATGGGAAAGATCGCCGGGTTGTCGTACCTGTACAAGGAGATAAAAACGGTGCCGCTGTACCATCCGAGCTTTCTAACGCGGAACTACGGAAAGTTTACGGCCGATCAGCGCGGCGAATACCATGTCCGTTGCGTGGAAGTACTGAGAAAACTGGCTGTTGAAGCGTTAGGTTCGCGAGGATAAAGACCGCAATCGGACCAACCCGTACCGGTATAAAGTTATAGGGGCATGGTTTTGAATTGGCCGCACCCCCATAAAAGCACAGCTTTAAAACCTAGCTACCGCTCTTGCCGTCGGCAATTTTTTCGAGAAGCGCGATAACTTTGGCGGAGTTGATCGCTTCCGTCTCGATATTATCAACTTTTTTGGCTATGTTAGCGATATTCTTATCCATCTCAATAAAAATCGCGATAAGTCCGCCATATCCTATAATAACCAACAACCCTATAAAAATACCCCCGATCAAACCAACCAAAACGCCGGCAGCGCCGCCTCCGGCAGAACCGCCTCCGATTGCGCCGACAATGGCACAAACAATCAGGACAATCCAAAGCAAAATTCCAAAACCGCTGCTAAAAACCTTCCGTACAAAATTTAACATAAGGCCCCCCTTGGTTTGGTATTATGGTTGAAATAAATGGTATTGTTAAAAATATATATCATGCGGCAAGGAAAAGGCGGACTTTTCTTTTAGAAAGCGTAAATTTTTACAGATTCAAATAAAAACCGCCGCCGCAATCGCCGCAATATTAATAAACTTATAACACGTTGATTTTACAGGCTGTCACACCGGAATTGCCGCCAAAAGCTCTCAAGAGAAGTGCCATAAATCGTATATGTATTATGTCGCATAATATATATTATGTAAACTCGCAAACAGCCAATTCTTTAAAAGCTTTAAAATCTTTTTTAGACGAAGCCTTCGGCTTCATAGGATATGCGGGGCTAAACCCCGCATATATAAAATCAAAGTCAAAGGCTGTAGGGGCGTTGCCTGCAACGCCAACGGTGCCCGAAGAAACGGGCGTTGCACGCAACGCCCCTACCGGAAATGTTGTCGTTGACGTTGACTTTATATGCGGGGTTTAGCCCCGCATATCCTATGAAAGGGCGCGATTTATCGCGCCCTTTCGTCTAAAAATGAATTTGATTTTAAAAGA
>JAITFI010000026.1 GCA_031281485.1 Chitinispirillales bacterium
TCTAAGGATTTTTTAAGGGTTTCCATTTCTTTGGGCGATATTCTGCCTCTATATAGTACGCGCTCAACCCAATTAATGAGCGTATTTCTATCATCTGTGGACAAATGCGGCGCTTGTTCGGTCCACCAATCCACGAACTCTTTCGGGGATAGTCGTTTTTCAAGCCGTCGTTTATCAAGCGAAAAAAAAGCGTCTAGTACGTTCTCTACCGGTAGTATTAATTTTTCATCTCTTTGTTTCAGGTTAAACAGCAGATATTGAAAATCAATAATATTGTTGCCAAATTTTTCATAATCTTTTGTGTACTCACGAAACGTCTTGACTACCGTCCAGTTATCGTAGCCGTTGTACAGAACAATCGGCACGATGGCGGGAAGCCTGAAATCTTTGCGTTCCCTGATGTCTTTATCCATATTCTTAAATATGTCGGTTAATAGCTCAACCATATATTTTAGAAGCCGATATGGCATTGTAAAATCGACTTGCGACTGTAATTCAAGCAATACATAAAAATATACGTCGGAACCGTCTATCTTCAACTTATATATTAGATCAGAATCTATATGACAGTACTCTTTGGTGATAAAGCTCTTATCTATACGTTCGATATCATCCGTCGAAATATTAGCCGTCCACGGTTCGGCAATGTATTTCTTCAAAAAGTGAAAGATGGCCTCATTATTCGACAACGTGGCCTTATAGCTCTCGTCATGCTTTTGGTTCTGCCCCTCGGGGTCTTGGGTTTCGTTTTCTGTTTTGGTATTTTGGTTCATATTGGCAAGTCCTTATAGTTACAATTCTTGGACGTAGACCTCGGCCTTTTCCCATTCACTTTCGATGGTATCGAAGAGTCTTTCTAAGTTTACGGTGTCTAGTTTCAGCGTGTCCCATGCTTTGTCGTCGATCATGGGGATTTTTTTGTCGCCGCTGTTTCCGTAGCCCAGCGCTCTGGCGAAGATGTCGGCGCAGTGTACTATGGCGGTTAGTTTGGAGTCGTCGTCCTCAAGGGAGGCCGGGTTGTGGTGTGACGAGACGGCGTTGAGGATTTTTTTGGGTAGGCGCCACTGTTCTATGAGCATACCGCCGATTTCTTGGTGGCTTATTCCTAGAATTTTGCATTCCGAGTCGTAGAAGAGGGTATTCATCTTGTCGGTGTGTTCGACCACGCGTGAGAAGTCGTCGGGGGCCAATTGGAAGAGCACCACCTTGCCGATGTCGTGTAGGAGGCCGGCGACGAAGCACTCCTCTTGAAACTCGTACTCTACCGTGCGCGCGAGGCTTTGGGCGGCCACGCCGCAGGCTAAAGAGTGTTTCCAGACATTCCGAGCGAATTGGCCGCCGCTGTTCGTCTTAAAGATATCGAGTACGGAGGCGGTCAGGACGATGTTTTTCACAGTGGAGAAGCCCAGCAGCACTACTGCGTGGCTAATGCTCCCGATCTTGCCGGGGAAGCCGTAGAAGGCCGAATTGACGAGTTTGAGCACTCTTGTGGTCAGCCCTTGGTCTGTCCTGATGGCCAGACTGAGCTCATCGGTGTTTGTGGCCGGATCTTGGAGCATCTGCGTGATCCGCGCTATGACGATGGGCTGGGTATTCAGGTTTTTGATGGTATGCAGGCTCCCAAGGGCTTGCATACGCTCGGAGATATCGCCGTTGCGCGGTATAGGCATCTCTATACCCCGTCTTCCTGTTGTTTGATCTTGTAGTTGCAAACAGCGTCGAAGATTTTCCTCATATTGGCGCTGTCCAGCGTATCGACGAACATGTCGTACAGTTCGCTTTTCGTTTCGATGGCCGACCGTCTCTTTAACCCGACGTGGCCGCCGCGGCCCTCCTCGCCCTCTATGTATACGTAGGCGATGCCCCAATTGCGCAGCCGTCTGCCCATGGCCGGCGTGATGGCGGAGCCTTTGTTCATCAGGACGTTCCCGGACGGGCTCGTCACATCAACGGCGATCACGTCGCCCAAGGTTATACGGTCGGTGGCAGTTTTGCGCATAGCGGAGAGGCTCTATTAAGGTCATTAATATAAGATCAAAAGATTAAAAAGAGGCGGCATCCAGATTTGAACTGGAGATAAAGGTTTTGCAGACCTCTGCCTTACCACTTGGCTATGCCGCCGAAAAAAAGGGCTTCTTCCCGACGAAAGAAGCCCCCGAAGTCGAAAGATGCGGGGACGCAAAGGCCGCCGCTGACGGAAAACACACAAAATTGGAGCGAGAGACGGGACTTGAACCCGCGACAGCTACCTTGGCAAGGTAGAGCTCTACCACTGAGCTACTCTCGCGCTGAAAAAGTAAAATAATACATTTGCGGGCGCGTGTCAAGATTTTTTTTAAAAAATTTTACCCCCGCCGCCTACTCCATCGCCACCCACCGAATCTCCACCCCGCTGTCCCGATGCTCCACAAGTATGTTGATGATCTCCGAGTACCACGGTCGAGACGCCGCTATCAGCAGGACGTTCGCTTTGCTCCCAGACAGCGCTTGTGCCAGATCGCCCATACCGCCCAGCACCGGATAGCCCTCTATCAGCGCTTTTTCCGGGGCGTCGCTCGATTGGCCGAGCCGTATGAGCCCGGCGACCCTCGGGACGCCGCGTTTGCCGTCCGTGCCCTTTATGTAGCGGCAGATGTCGTCGTCGTGCCCGACGACGAGGGCGTTTTCCGGCGCGAAGATACGCCCGCGCAGGCTCTTGACCAAAAGCGGGAGTGCCTCGCGCCAGAGGATGGACGCGATCAGCGCAAGGACAGCCGCCATACCGAAGCTCTCAACGCTGTAGGGCGTAAGAAAGTGCACCCCGGACAAAAACAGCGAACAACTCAGCAACCCGGAAAAGATAATGTTTTTTATCGAATAATTTTTGGCGGTGTATATGCCGTTGTAAACGAATAGGAACAAGAACGCGAAGCTCAATAGGGCGTGCATGCCCACAAGCGGCAATATCCGCTCCCCTCCGTAGACGGACTCTCCTACCAGCCGCTCGGCAAGCGGCGACAGCCCTACCCACGCCGCGGCGTTTATCGCAACCGTGTCCATGAGCAGCGCCACGACCGAACGCGCTATGATCGAGCCTATGTTCAGCGTCCCCTGAAAAACGATACCCACCCATATCAGCCACCACGGGAAGACCATCTCTTGCAGCTTGCGGTACTTACTGAAGAAGATGATCATCGCCTCGTAGAAGTAAAAACGCGAGCGGACTTTGCGCTTGGCGGAGCTCTTCCCCTTTTGGTGGACGATCTTGATTTGCGGGTAGTACCACACCTCGTGCCCGGCGTGGGTTATCCGGTAGCAGAGGTCTATGTCCTCGCCGTACATGAAGAAGCGTTTGTCGAACCCGCCGATCTCGTTGAAGAGCGCCCGCCTCATGAACATGAACGAGCCGGAGATCACGTCGACGAGCGCGGTTTTGTCCTCGTCCATGTAGGTCAGGTGGTATCGTCCGAAGCGTTTGCTCTTTGGGAAGAGGGAGCTCAAACCGGCGAAGTAGTAAAAGGCCACCGAGGGCGTGGGGATCGAGCGGCGGCAGCTGAGCTGGAGCGTGCCGTCCGGGTTTAAAATCTTGGGCCCCATCAGCCCCGCTTTAGGGTGCGCTTCCATGAACTCCACCGCGTCGGAGAGCGTGTTGGCGGATATGACGGTGTCCGGGTTCAAGAACAATAGGTATTCCCCCCGAGCCGCCGCCACGCCGATGTTGCAGGCCTTGCCGAAACCGACGTTGGCCTTTAGCTGGATCCACTGCGCCTCCTGAAATTTGGAGGCCACTATCTCGCGCGACCCGTCGCCGGAAGCGTTGTCTATGATGATCACCTCGCAACGGTCGTAAAGCGCGGCCAAACGCAGGGAGTGCAGGGCCTCTATCAGACAGTAGGGTACCTTGTAGTTTACTATTACGATCGATATTAATATATCTTTGTTATCTGTATTTGTTGACATCTTTAAACCCCTGTCTGAACTAGGATTTGTAAGATTTAAAGGATTTTAGGATTAACACCCTATCAAATTAGAGTTTTTAATCTTCTTAATCCTATAATCTCTTTTCTAATCTTATAAATCCTAGTTCAGACATCTTTTGACTTTAAATCCTATAATCCTTATAATCATACTAATCCTACTTCAGACGTTTTTTAGGCTTCTTTCTTCTAAACAGCGACATCACTCGCAATTTCCACACCAATAATGCCGCTTCTTTTATTATCTTGGTTGACATTTTCGATACGCCGCGCTGCCTGTCGGTGAAGATTATCGGGATCTCCTTGATTTTGAAGCCGCTTTTCCATGCGAAAAAGTTTACCTCTATTTGGAACGAGTAGCCGGAGGAGGCGATTCCGTTCAGGTTCAGCGACTCGAGCACGGCGCGGCGGAAGCACTTGAAGCCGCCGGTGCTGTCGGCTATGCGAAGGCCGGTTACCAAGCGGGCGAACATATTTCCGAAGTAGCTGAGGAGCAGGCGCGACATCGGCCAGTTGACGATGTTGACCCCGTTTATGTAGCGCGACCCGATGACGAGGTCGGCCGATTGCGCCGCCTCGATGAACTTTGGCAGGTACTCCGGGTTGTGCGAGAAGTCGGCGTCCATCTCGAAGATGTACTCGTAGCCGCGTTCCAGCGCCCACTTGAAGCCGGCGATGTAGGCACGCCCCAAACCCTGTTTTGCGGCGCGGTCCAGCACGAAAAGGCCTTTTACGCCCCCATCAACCATCTCCTTGACCGCGGCGCTTGTGCCGTCTGGGGAGGAGTCGTCAACAACGAGGACGTGCGCTCCCGGCAGAGACTTTTTGATCTCCGGGATGATCAACGTGATGTTTTCACGCTCGTTGTATGTGGGGATTATTATCAGTATTTTAGAGTCATCCATGATCATAAAATAATATTTGCCAAGGAGCAGAGGGCGTTTTATTATATTATGTTTATTGAGGGTTTTTTCTTTAAAATCAAAATCTTAAAAATCATTTTTAGACGAAAGGGCGCGATAAATCGCGCCCTTTCATAGGATATGCGGGGCTAAACCCCGCATATAAAGTCAAAATCAACGTCAAAGTCACCAAAAAGGCTTTTTTCTTTTGACTTTGATTTTATATGCGGGGTTTAGCCCCGCATATCCTATGAAGCCGAAGGCTTCGTCTAAAAAAAAAGATTTTGACTTTGAAGATTTTGTTTATTCACAAACCGGAGATATTTAAAATGCCTATAATATTGGACGGCAAGTCTTTCGCCAAAGAGACTGAGGCGCTCATAGCCGAGCGGGTTGAACGGTTTAAGACGGTTACGGGGCGTGTACCTCGCCTTGCAACAATACTTGTGGGCGACGACCCCTCCTCCGCCACCTATGTGAAGATGAAGGGCAATGCCTGCGCTCGGGTTGGTATGCTCTCGCTAAAGGTTGAGATGGGGCGCGATACGGCGACGGAGGAGCTTTTGGGGCGGATTAAAGAGCTGAACGACGATCCGCTGACGGACGGGATCCTGCTCCAGCACCCCGTCCCCAAGCAGATAGACGAGCGCGCCGCGTTTGAGGCTATTTCCATAGATAAAGACGTGGACGGCGTGACCTGCCTCGGTTTCGGGCTGATGTCCATGGGGTGCGCCGCATACGGCAGCGCCACGCCGGCGGGGATAATGCGTCTGCTCGACCGCTACGAGATCCCCATTGAGGGGCGCCACGCCGTCGTCGTCGGCAGGAGCCCGATCCTCGGGAAGCCTATGGCCATGATGCTGCTCAACCGCAACGCCACGGTCACCGTCTGCCACTCCAAGACGGCCGATTTACCCAAGATTATCAAACAGGCCGACATCGTGGTCGGCGCTGTCGGGAAGCCGGAATTCATACAAGCGGAGTGGATAAAGGAGGGCGCCGTAGCGGTCGACGCCGGTTACCACGTGGGCGGCGTTGGCGACATAGACCTGAAAAACGCCGCGCAAAAAACAAGCGCCTACACGCCGGTGCCCGGAGGCGTGGGGCCCATGACCATCTCCACATTGATACTGCAAACGATGCGCGCCGCCGAGAAGACGGCCGGGATCGCGGACAAGCAATGAGCGAGAAGGTTTTCAGGTCAGCGTTCATCGCCCTCTTCGGACGCCCCAACAGCGGGAAGTCCACGCTGATGAATACCGTGCTGCAAGAGCAGATATCCATAGCCACCTCCCTGCCGCAGACGACGCGGCGGAATATCAGGGGCATATACACGTCGCCGGATATGCAATTGGTCTTTGTCGACACGCCCGGAATGCACAAAGGAAAGCACGCGCTCAATGACGTAATGCGCGAACAGGCTGTCTCGGCTGTCGTTAGTTCAGGGATGGATTTCATTTGCTACCTTGTTGATTTATCCCGTGAGTTCGGCGACGAGGAGAAGGATTGCGCCGAGTGCGCCGCCGGGGCGTCGGTCCCCGTGTTAGTCGTATTTAATAAGATTGACATCTGCGAAAATCCCGACGCGCAGATCAAATCGTTCTTATCAACCTACACGCAATTTGAAAAATCGCCGTACATAAAGCTCAACGCCACCGCTTCCAAGTCCAAAGATATTTTTCTGACCGCGATTGATCCGCTTATACCGCCCGGCCCGATGTACTTCGACGGCGAGTCCGTCACCGACGCGAGCATGCGGACGATAGCCGCCGAGTTCATCCGCAAACAGATCATACTGAACACGCGGGAGGAGGTTCCGCACGCCGTATTTGTGGAGATAGAGTCCTACAAGGAGACCGCCCAAAAGCACGAAATCGTGGCCGGAATACACGTAGAGACCATCGGGCAAAAAGGAATCATCATCGGATCGGGCGGGGCGTTGATAGAGAAGATAAAGCGGTTCGCGAGAAAAGACATAGAGCGGTTAGTGGGGATGCGGGTGTCGCTGAAATTGCACGTAAAAGTAACGCCGCAGTGGCGTGATGATAATAATTTTCTAAGGACTATGCAGTGATGAAATACATAGGCCCCCACGTATCCGCGACCGGCGGCGTCCACAACGCCCCAATTAACGCCAACGCCGTAGGCGCGACCGGTTTCGGCATGTTCGTCAAAAATCAGCGCCAATGGAAGGCGAAGCCGCTTGAGACCGATGTTATTGACGCTTTCAAGAGCAACATGAGTCTCTACGGCTACAAGCCGGAATCCGTACTGGTCCACGACGGCTACCTGATCAACATCGGCAACCCCGACGCCGACAAGAGAAATCAATCCGTTACGGCGTTAATCGACGAGGTGGAACGTTGCGCCGCTCTCGGCCTGACGCAACTGAACATACATCCCGGCAGCGGGTTAGGCTTAATCACCACGGATGAATGCGCCGTTGTGATCGCCGAATCGATAAACAATGTCATTGACAAGACGAGAAAATCAGGAGTGTCAATAATAATAGAGGCCACGGCCGGTCAAGGCAATCTCTTAGGCGGACGCTTTGAGGAATTAGCCGTGATCATTGATAGGGTGGAGGATAAATCGCGAATGGGAGTGTGCATAGACACCTGCCACATATTCGCGGCCGGATACGATATTAGGGACAAACAGAGTTACAAAAAGACAATGGCGGCCTTTGACAGTATAGTCGGCTTCAAATACATTCGAGGCCTGCACCTGAACGACGCCAAGGCCGATATAGGCACGCATACAGATCGTCACGAGAGTATAGGGAAGGGGCGTATAGGGATTGACGCTTTTCGGATGTTGATGGAGGACAGCCGGTTTGATGGGATTCCGTGTATATTGGAGACGCCTAATGAGGGGATTTGGGGGGATGAGGTGGAGATGTTGAAAAAATGTCTGAACTAGTATTTGTAGGATTTAAAGGATTATAGGATTAAAAAGACTCGGTGTCGATATGAAACCTATATCATGGTATAAATCGCTAAGTCAACCGCAACCCCGTCGCGAATCAGGTTATTTTTTGATTGACGGGAAGCGATCCGTTGATCACTTGCTGACGCATCACCGTCAGAGCGTCCATGAATTACTGTGTATTGAAGATACCGCCCAATCGTATCAATCGCAATCATCCGACGTTCCCATACGGATAATCACCGAAGTCCACATGAACTCAATCAGCCCGTCCCGCACACCGCAGGGCGTATGCGCGCTTGTGCGGATACCGGATGATGTATATACGTCGAAAATTCCCGATGTGTCAACCACGGCCAACGGCAAAATTCTTTTATTGGAACACGTCCAAGACCCCGGTAACGTGGGAACCCTGATCCGCACCGCCGCCGCCTTCGGCGTTGACGGAATGATAATGAGCGACCAATGCGCCGACCCCTTCTCCCCCAAAGCGGCGCAATCCACGGCCGGATCGCTGCTGTCGCTGTGGATACGGCGTAGTGACAATTATCTACAGATGATCACCGAGCTAAAAAATCGCGGTTACAAACTGATCGCCGCCGATTTACACGGCGACAAGTTACAAGACCAAACATGGACAGGCCGGCGCATACTGGCGCTCGGCAGCGAGGGGTCGGGGCTTAGCGTTGACGTTCTCGGCATGAGTGATAGCAGGGTGCGTATCCCAATAGCGGAGTCCGGCGCGGAGTCTTTGAACGTCGCGGTGGCCGGGGGGATATTGATGTTTGTTTGGCGATGAAAAAAGGCGGCTGTCCGGCGTGGTTTACCCCCCGCCTGCCGAGAAATACCCGGTTTCCGACGGGGGAATGCTGTACTCCGGATGGTCGTCCGTGGCCAGTGTGATCTTGGCCTTTCCGCTCTTTTTGGAGGCGTACATAGCCATATCGGCCCGCCGCACAAACGTCGTCTCGTTGTCGTCATCTTTGGCCTCGGCTATGCCTACGGATAGGCTTGTCGCGCCGAATTTGAGGAGCAGGAACTGCCGCTGTATGCGTTCGGCGGCTACCATCGCCTTGTCCATGCCGGTATCTGGGAGGATGACCACAAACTCGTCGCCGCCGTAGCGGAAGCCGGAGTCTACGCCCTTCCTTATGCAGGCGTTCACCACGTCGCCCAGCGACTTCAGGACGTGGTCGCCCATCTGGTGGCCCTGGGTGTCGTTGTACTCCTTGAAATTGTCGACGTCTAGGTATATGATGGAGAGCTTCCGGTCGGAGTGGCGTTTGAGCCTCGAGAGTTCGCTGGCTATGACTTCGTAGAAGTGGCGGCAGTTGAACAGTCCGGTCAGGTCGTCGGTTATTGCCAAGCGGTTGAGTTTTTCGTTGTTTCTCGCGAGTTGCTCCTCCAAGCCTTTTTTCTCTGTAATATCTTGAGCGGTAACGACATAGCCGCCGTCACGCATCTTGGAGACGCACATGTTGACCACGATCGTATTGCCCGCCTTGGTCCTCATGAGGACCTCGCCGCCAACGCTGTTTTGGTCGGGGGCGGGGTGCATCTTGTCTCTGTCGGCTTTGTCGGTGAAGAGGATTTCGAAGGGTTTTCCGAGGACCTCCTCTTGGCTGTAGCCGAGGTGGTTCTGCGCTCCGGCGGCGAATTTGAAGATCAGGTAGTCGGCGTCGAGCGATATTATTATGTCCGAGGTGTCTTGAAGGATGCTCTCGAAGTACCTCGTGGTGTTCTGGAAGCGCCTGAACAAGACGCGGTTTTTGCTGATGTCGGCCTGGTCGGAGGCAATTTGCTTGCTTATGGAAGCGGCGAGCAGCAGATTCCAAAGGAGAATGGCGCCCCCGAGGGCGACGGTGACGTACCGGCTCGGCGACAGGATGAAAACGGCGTAGGCGGCGCCGACGGTCAGGGCGCTTGAGCCGACCAAGGCGACGGACATAGCCGTGTTCAGCGCCTTGCCGTTAGAGATGGAGACCTTCCCGCGTTGCAGGATCCGCCCCAATTCCGGGATAATTTTGAAAAATAGCATGGTTTCCAGACACTCGCTTTCGCCATTTGACGCGCCGCCCGCGCCCTTAAGTATAGGCGGCACGTCTACATTATATAATGATACAATAATTTTGGACACTTGTCAAACCAAAAGAGCAAAAAAACGCTTGTCGGTTAATAAGATTACGTTGGTGGGGATTTAATATGCGGGGAAAAGTCAAAATCAAGAACATTACAGCTCAAAACACGGCATAAAACGCAATTTATGCAAATTTTCTTCGTGCAGCCGGTCGATCCGCTCCTTGATCGCCGCGTCTTCGCATATTCCTTCGCGGATGTATTTATCTAATACCGCGTAGGTAAAGCCGAGGTTTTCTTCGTCGGACTTCCCGGAGAGACCGTCCTCCGGCACCTTTTCTACGATTTTGGGCGGCAGGGACAGTACCCGACCAAGCTCCCTGACCTCCCCGACGGTGATGCGGGCCAGCGGGGAGAAGTCGCCGGCGCTGTCGCCGAATTTCGTGGAGTAGCCTACCCAGTCTTCGCTGAGGTTGCAGGTATTGGCCACCCGCCCGTTAACCGTGGCGGCGACGGCGTATAGGACGGACATCCTGATACGGGCCGGGGTATTGACAAGAGCCTGACGGCCCGGCGTCAACCCGCCGGCGCTGACAGAGGCGAAAAGCGCGTCCACGGCGTCCTTTATGTTGACGACGTAGCTCTTTATCTTCAGGTGGCTTACGACCTCGCGGGAGAAGTCAATATCGTACTGCTCGCCGCGGGGCATCAAAACGCCGACGACCCTGTCCGCCCCGAGAGCCTCGACACAGAGCGCCGCGGTGACGGAGCTGTCCTTGCCGCCGCTTATGCCGACCACGGCGTTGCAACCGTGCCCGTAGTCGTTGAAAAAAGCGCGTATCCAATCGACAATATCATTTTTAGTTTTTATCGCATCGAACATTGTGTTGTTTCACCTTTTGTTGATTTTGATTTTTAATCCTATAATCCTTTTAATCCTATTAATCCTAGTTCAGACAAGTGTTTTAATACCTCTTATCCGCGAATTCCACCCATCCCCCCGCCTCGACAAGCGCGTTGTCAAATTGCGAAAGGGTGAAATCAACGCTCTTTGCGCCGTCGGCGCCGGTGAATGTCAGCTTTTTTCCTGTCACGTCAATTTTACAATCCGCTCCGCCCTTATCCTTGAACGCGAAAATCTCGTCAATCTGTCCCGCCGATAACTCAATCGCCAGCATCCCGCCGTTGAACATGTTCTGGCGGAAGATACGGGCGTAGCTTTCGGCTATCACGCAGGTGATATCGTTCACCTCAAGCGCCCACGGGGCGTGTTCGCGGGAGGAGCCGCAACCGAAGTTGGCGCGGGTCACGACGACCTTGACGCGCCCGCGCCAGCCGGCGCCGGGGTCGAAGCCGTCTAGTTTCAAGTCCTCTAAGAGATAAGGCTTGAGCGCCTCTTTTTTTGACTCGGTCAGGTACTTGGCCGGGATTATCTCGTCCGTGTTGATGTCGGAACGGTCTAAAAAGAGGACGGGGCCGCCGAATGTTTTCATGATTTTTCTCCTCAAAAAAGTAAAGTCAAATTCTTTAAAATCAAAATCTTTAAATTGGCTTCGCCGAGATAAACAAGTTCTTTTTTAGACGAAATGGCGCGATAAATCGCGCCCTTTCATAGGATATGCGGGGCTAAACCCCGCATATAAAGTCAACGTCAAAAGATAACGTCAAAAGAAAAAAGCCTTTGACTTTGATTTTATATATGCGGGGTTTAGCCCCGCATATCCTATGAAGCCCCGAAGGGGCTTCGTCTAAAAAAAAAGATTTTGATTTTAAAGATTTTAAAGAATTGGCTTTTTTAGGCTTCGTCTAAGTTCAACGCCGCTGATTCTGCATTTTTGAGAACCGGGCGAAGTCCGCGATTCCAACTCCTCCGCAGATCGCCGCGAAGCACCGTTCCGCCTCGGTTCTGTCCGCGAACCCGCACTCGGCGCAGATTTCGTTTATGTCGAGCGATTGTTGTTGGGGCGGGAGCGGCGCGGATACGCGGTTTTTTATGGCGTTTACCCGCACTTGGGTGATGAAGTCTTGCACGTTTATGCCGAGTTCGTTCATAAAGAGGGCGTCTAGGTACGCTTTTCCGGTCACGAGGCTGTTGCAGACTGTTTCGGGGGTGAGCGCCGGGTCGGGGTAGTTGGACTCTATGTGGCGGCAGCCGCGCTGCACTAATTTGTCTAGCACCGAGAGGCGCGTCGTGGTGAGGAAGCGTCGCGAGTCGTCGCGGTTGCGGCGCGTCAGGAAGAAGTAGAGCGTCGCGGCGATCAGGGCGGCGCAGGCGGCGAGGAAGAGTAAGTGGAAGGTGTAAGAGGGGAGCAGGAAGATCTTTTCCGAGGGTTTGTCGGTGTTAATTGATTTGCCGGCAGCGCTATCGACGGCGGTATTGATTGACGTGGTGATCGGGGTATCAATGACAGGCGTATTTACGGATGTATTGACCAGAGTGTCGATGGATTTGCTGACGGAGGTATTGGTAAGCGTCTCGACGGGTTCATTGTAGAATGTGGTGATCATTGTATCGTCAAACGTTTCGACGGTTGTGCGGATCACGGTGTCGACGGGTGCATCGGTATTGGCGGATACCTTGTTCAATGTGTCAACGTGTGCGTTAACGGACGTATCGGCGGCGTCCTGCCCAAATGCCGGCGGGATTAAAAAAGCGATTATTAATAAGTAATGTTTCATCATTATCTTTAAAATCTTTTAAAATCAAAATCTTTAAAATCATTTTTAGACGAAAGGGCGCGATAAATCGCGCCCTTTCATAGGATATGCGGGGCTAACTTGTTTATCTCGGCGAAGCCAAACCCCGCATATAAAATCAAAATCAAAGTCAAAGGCTTTTTTCTTTTGACGTTGACTTTATATGCGGGGTTTAGCCCCGCATATCCTATGAAGCCCCGAAGGGGCTTCGTCTAAAAAAGATTTAAAGAATTTGACTTTAAAGAATTTGACTTTACTTTTTATCGACTCTTTCTGTTGATTATTTTGTACTCCATAGCCCCCCCCGTCACCTCCGTCAATTCCCGCGCTCTGCTCTCCGCGAAGGGCAGCGCGTCGGCCATTGCGCTTTTTTTGTTGATTTTCACCGTGTAGCCCAGAAGCTCCTCGGCCTCGCGTTCAAAGCCCATGCCGCGCAGGTCGCGGACGCTCATTACCAGGTCGTCGTCGCGTATATCGTTTATCATGGCGATTACGGCCCGGTAGTAGCTCTCTCCGTCGCGCAGCCGCACCGCGGCTTTGCGCAGGGCGCTCCAGCTTGCGGGGTCGCTCGGGGCGGCGCTCGCCGCCCGCTTGCCGCACTCAAGCGCCTTGTCGTAGTTGTTCAGCAGAAGGTGAACCTCCGCCATGGCGGCCAATATCTTGGCGTCGCTCCCTTTACGCTCGACGGCCTCTTTGCCGTAGCGTGAGAGCGCCCGCTCAAAGTAGTCGGCGGCAAGCGTCTTGTCGCCGCGCACGGCGGAGCAGTTCCCGGCGTTGCGGAGAGCCTCGGCGTTGTCGGGGGCAAGCTCGAGCGCCCGCTTGAGGGCCTCGTCCGCCGCCTCCAGATTGCCCTCTGAGAGTTCCAGCGCCCCGAGGCCGTTCCACGCCTCAAACCTGTCCGGGTTCATTCCGGTGAGGCGCTCGAAGACACGGCGCGCCCCCGCCGCGTCGCAGCGCAGGCACAGCACCTCGGCGAACTCAATAAGGAACTCGTACGCCCCGGAGTGAAGCTTCATCACGGAGCGGCAAAGCCGAAACGCGTCGTCGACCATCCCGGCGGAGCGCAGCCTCCCGACAAGATCCACGACAGAATCCAAATCACTAGGATTCCGCCGAAACCGCTCGATAGCCGCGTCGATATAGGAGTTGTTGCCCATACTAAAAAAATTAATATATATATGTATAAAAGTCAAATTCTTTAAATCTTTAAAATCTTTAAAATCAAATTCATTTTTAGACGAAAGGGCGCGTAAACGCGCCCTTTCATAGAATATGCGGGGCTAAACCCCGCATATATAGAATCAAAGTCAAAAGATAACGTCAAAACATGCGCCGCTTCGCGTCGCCGCCCCTACATTGTTTTGATTTTGATTTTGATTTTGATTTTGATTTTATCTATGCGGGGTTTAGCCCCGCATAGCCTATGAAGCCCCGAAGGGGCTTCGTCTAAAAAAAAAGATTTTGACTTTAAGGCTTTTAAGGCTTTTAACGAGAAAGATACAACGAGAGGTACAACGAAAACCGGAATCACACAGAGCCGGCATAAACACAATATAATTAATTACCGCGCACCAAATCAATTTTCTCAGACAAAAAAATCAAAACACCCCACCGATCTTTTCCCCGCACCCGCCGCATACGCCGTTTGCGGTCAATCCGGTAATCTTTGTTTTATATCCGAACCTGCTGATCAACACCGCGCCGCACTTCGGGCAGCGCGTGTCTTGAAATAGGTTTACGTTTCCGCCGTAGACATAGCGCAACCCGGCGTCCGCACCGATCTTACACGCCCTCTCTATCGACGCGGCGCTTGTCGGCGGTACGTCCGACATTCGGTACCTCGGGTAGAAACCGGACACGTGCCACGGCGTGTCGGGACCCAGATCATTTACGATGAAACGGGCGATGTCCGTCAGCTCCTCATCCGAATCATTCAATCCGCCGATAACCAATGTCGTAACCTCAAGCCATATATCAGCCTCCCGAATAGCCCTTAGAGTATCCAAGACGGGCGTAAGCGCCGCGCCGCAACGCTTCTTGTAGAACTCGTCGCGGAAGGATTTCAGGTCGATGTTGCAAGCGTCAAGGTACGGGGCGGCCATACGCAAACACTCCGGCGTCATAAAACCGTTAGACACGAAAACTGTCCGCAACTCCGCCGCCTTTGCGTCTTTGGCGGTATCCAGCGCATACTCAAAGAAGACCGTCGGTTCAGTGTACGTGAACGACACGCTTGGACACCCGTGCCGTAACGCGGCGTCTACGATAGCCCGCGAGGACATAGCGGCGCCGTCATTACTATCACTATCAACATCATCCATAAATTCCGTTACCTGAGATATACTGTGATTTTGACAAAAGTCGCATCTGAAATTACAGCCTACGGTGGCGATGGAAAATGTTTCGCTTGACGGAAGGAAGTGATAGAGAGGCTTTTTTTCCACGGGATCAATATTCCGAGCGACGACGTACCCATAGACGCAAGTACGCAGCACACCGTCTCTATTTACACGAACTGCGCACCGCCCTCGCCTACCCGGTGCGATATTACATCTATGAGCGCATAGATTACAATTAACGTTATTGCCGTTATCAACATTATTCCAGAGTAAAGCTTCTTTTGTCATAATAAAAATGGCGCTTCCTACAGATAATTTAAATTCTTTTAAAGTCAAAATCTTTAAATCTTTAAAATTCTTTTTTAGACGAAAGGGCGCGATAAATCGCGCCCTTTCATAGGATATGCGGGGCTAAACCCCGCATATAAAGTCAACGTCAAAAGATAACGTCAAAAGAAAAAAGCCTTTGAC
>JAITFI010000103.1 GCA_031281485.1 Chitinispirillales bacterium
ATTGATTAGGATTATTAGGATTTAAAGGATTTTAGGATTAACCCACCCCACCATCAAATTCGCCCCATAAAATCCAAGTCAAAGGCTTTTTTCTTTTGACGTTGACTTTATATGCGGGGTTTAGCCCCGCATATCCTATGAAGCCCCGAAGGGGCTTCGTCTGAAAAAGATTTAAAGAATTTGACTTTTGACGCAAAAATAGGTATATTAATAGGTGTGGATGAAAATAGAATAAAAAACATGGCGGATACGGGCGGTAGGCGCAATGAAGACCCGTTGACTGACGAGCAAAAGCGGCAGGTTGTAGATTATGCGGTTTCGCTGGGTATGTCCGAGGAAAACATTGTATTTAGTGAAACGGCTATTACGGGCTATATTGGCGGTATAGTCGATATGTTGAGGGTAGGGACGGATGTATTGCCGTTGGCTAGCAAATCAAAATATCCGAATGATAATATTACATTGAGGGGAGTTATAGCGCACGAGATTGTAGGGCATCGGGGAGCGGACTTAAAGGGGCGATCTTTCCAAAAGCGTGAGGAAAGGTATTTGGACGAGGCGCAAGCAAGCATTAGGGCCGCAAAATTCGCTCCGGGGTTAAGCGACAAAGAAAGAATCGTTTTACTGAGGGACGGTATTATGAGGTTGAAAGACGTAGGAAAAACGTTACGCGAAGTTAGGGCTCTATTATATATAGACGAGAGGTGACATTATGTGTCAATTATTGGGATTTGCGCGAGCAAAAGGTTTTATTTCGTTAGACTGTTCCCCCTGTGAAAGTGCGTTTAGGGAGGCTAACCGCCTGCGTATACGCGATGCGTCGGGCAAAACATTGGTCGTTAAGGATTTTGTCGTAGAAGAGCAAAGAAATTGTTTCAGCGATACGCCGCCTACGCCGTGGATTGTTTTAACGAAAGACATACCGGAGGTTTTTCTGAAAACGGGCAACGAGCTTGAATTGTATACCGAAGCAGTTTGAGGTTTTTGCAAGTATCAAAGGGAAAGTAGATCCTCTTCCGCCCCGTAAAAAATCCTCATATCAATGAATTTTGACTTTTGGGGTAGCAATATAGTATCTTATGATGTTAGCCGACCCTAAAAGGAAGGCGGCCGGGGCTTTACGGCCGTATCTCTTTTGACTTTAAAAAAGAAAGGCACAATTAATGATTATCCACATGTCCAAACTCGCGACCCCGGAGGACCAGAATCGCGTCCTGAGCCGTATCACGGGCGCTGGCTTCAAGTACGAGGTCATCAAGGGCGCCACCGGGATCAACGTTATAGGCATTCTGGGCGACCTCTCCCAGATCTCTGAGACCTATTTTGAGGACTTGGAGGGCGTTGACAAGGTCGTCAGGATCTCAAAAGCCTACAAATTGGTATCGCGCGAGTACTCATCCGCCGACAAGGTGATCGACCTTGGCGACGACGTCCTTGTCGGCGGGCCCGGCGAATTGGCCTTTATGGCGGGGCCCTGTTCGCTCGAAAGCGAGGATCAGGTGATGAAAATCGCGGCCTACGTGTCGCTGATGGGGATCAAGATAATGCGTGGCGGCGCCTACAAGCCGCGAACCTCCCCCTACAGCTTCCAGGGGCACGGCGTGGAGGGGCTGAAGCTCTTGGCCACCGTCCGGGAGAAGTTCGGGCTCAAGATCATCACGGAGGCCACGGGCCTGCACTACCACGTGAATCAAGACGGGGTGCGGGAGAAGCGCAACGTGCTGGAGAACGTGATCGAGTACGCCGACATCATCCAGATCGGCGCCCGGAACATGAAGTCGTACGGTTTCCTTCAGGAACTCGGGATACTTACGAAGATGAGCAAGCAGCCGATACTGCTCAAACGCGGCGATTCGTCGAAATTGAAGGATTTTCTGTTGGCGGCGGAGTACATCGTGGCCAACGGCAACCCCAATGTAATCCTGTGTTTGAGGGGTATCAGGACCTTCGAAGACGAAAAATTCCAGCGCTACACGCCCGACATAGGCGCTATAACGGTGCTTAAGAGGGAGTCGAACCTGCCGGTGATCTTCGACCCGTCCCATTCGGTGGGGTATAGGGTGAACGTCCCCGGGGTAGCTTTGGCGGCGGTGGCCGCGGGCGCGGACGGGTTGTTGATAGAGACGCATAACGACCCCGCCAACGCCTTGTGCGACGGCGAGCAGAGCGTTACGGAGAGCCAATTGGCGGATATCAAGAGCAAGGCGGACGCCATCAGGCACTTATTGGTGTAAGGATCAATTCGACAATGTATCAGTATCAACATAAATATCGATTGACAAAACCGATCATCTTGATCGCGATCGTCTTATTGTCGTTATCGTCTCCTCGGACCGCGTTCGCCGGCGTCAAAGTGGTTGAGAGCACCCCGTCGCGCCTCGTGCTGGATTGGGAGCTTACCGGATTTGACACCGTTGTGACCCCGGTCGTTTCCGAATTTGGCAGGGTTGACAGGCAGATCGCTGTGTACTACGACGGCGGCGGTATTCCCACGGGGGACAGCGGCGGAGTTTTGATTCACGCTTATCCTATCCATGCCGGCGTGCCGGCTCGCGGCGAGGTTCGCGTTTCCGTGGAGTCGCCGGAGCTTTCGGTTGTGCGGCTGGGCGGCCGGTTGCAGAGGCGCGCTTCGTCTCCCGATTCGTCGGAGCCTCGGTTTGCGTCTCGGTGGGTCAGCGAGCCGCGTTATGGGATGCTTAGGGGGTATCGGGCGGCTCACCTTCTTTTGCGTCCGGTTTACGACATGGGGCGGGGGCGGGTGCAGCTGCTTAAGCGGGCGCGTATAGTCGTGGAGTTTCCGGCGTCCGCCCATACGGGTTCCGAGTGGCGGCCGCGCGGGGAGTACGAGCGTATGACGTCGCGTATGCTTTTGAATTTTAAGGTTGCCCAGGGGTGGCACGTTTCGCCGGGGCGCGGCGGATTGCGCAAGGCGGCTGAGATGAACGATCCTTATCCGTTTGCGTTCGGTACGCAGCTTGCGCGGTTTAAGGTTGGCGACGGCAACCGGAATTTAAACGAGGGGTTGACAAACGAGAATTCTTTGATAAAGATTCGCGGGTCCAAGATCCGCGAGATTTTCGGTAATAGGGTGCGGATGGCTTCCGTGGCGCTTTACGCCTCGCATGGAGGCGAGATGGACGTGTTTGTGCCGGCCACGCCGGACGATGTTCCGGCGGGCGTTTACGAGGTGCCTATTTTGCGTTACGATCTGAACGGGAACGGCGACGTTGACGACGACGACTATGTCGTAGCGTATGTCTCCGGGGCGTCGGATTGGGTATACGACGATAATATGCGGCGGTTCGGTTTCAGCTTAAACCGGTACGATGATTCGCGGACTTACTGGCTTGCGGTGAAGGGCGGCGAGGCCGGTATGGCTATGGGGCGTTTCGAGCAGCCGGCCGCGGGCGCGGCGGAGCGCGGGGTGTACGAGGCGAATCTCTATCTGCGTGCGCCGTTGCAGTTATCGGTGGGCGGCGAAAACCACGAGGGCGGGATAGAGTGGATGTGGAAGCGGTTCACATTGAGCAGGATTGATACCACGATACGGTTGGATTTGCCCGGGATTGACGAGCGGATTCCGGGGTCTATAACCATTTTGGCCGGTACATCATACGGCGGATCGCTGAGCGCCGACCTTGGAGGCGTGCGGCAGTGTTCGGTTTGCGGCGGTTCGGAGCATGTAGTCAACGATTGGCGTTCGAAGGATCTGCTTATTAAGTATGGCAGCGGCGGCAGTACGATGAGTTCTAGATCCTACTACGAGTTGAGCGCCGTCCATGTGCGTTATTCGCGTCCGCTTGCGCTTGGCGGCGACGCCGGCAAGTTGGAGATTTTCTCCTCAAATGACGCGGAGCCGGTGCGTTATAGGTTGTCCAAATCCGAGAACGGTCTTGCGTACATAGTGCGTGTTCCGGCGGACGGCCGCGGCATAGAGCTTGTGGACACGGTGAGGTCGCAGTCGTATGCTTGGGGCGACGTCGGCGGAGAGGGCATTAGGTACATGGCCATGCTTGAAAGAGAAATAGTGGACTACAGCGACTCTCTCTCGGCTTGGGGCGGCAGACAGGAACAGCAGGCGGCGCAGTATCAGATACGGGATTTGCGCAATGTCGGCAACACGGCGGATTTTTTGATCATTACGCACGAGGAGTTTTTGAGCGCCGCGCTCAGATTGGCGGCGCACAAGGCCGGGATAGGGTTCGGAAATCCCGTGGTGGTGCTGCTCGGCGACATATTAAATCAGTTCGGCGGCGGTAACATGGATCCCGTCGCGATAAGAAATTTTTTGTATTACGTGTATTGGAATTGGATAGGCGGGCAAGAGTCCCTCTCCTATGTTACGTTTTTTGGGGCGGGCCACTACGACTACAAGAACGTCTCCTCCCGCGCCGTCAATTTTATGCCCATACCGTATATAAGCGGCAGGCTGAATGAGGATTTTTACGTGTTTTTTGATCAGTATCACCCTAATATGCAGCACGATTGCAGCTATTTCATAGGGCGGCTACCGGCAAGAAGTTTGTCCGAGGCGAACGACATTGTGGAGAAGATCAAAGAGATGGAGGACCCGCGCGTCGCGAATTTTGATTCGTGGCGCGGCCGGGTGTTGCTCACCGCCGACGACGACCAGCAGGGCTCGTCTCCGGACTACACGAATCCGCCCCACGTGGCCTCCTCCGAACTTGCCTCGCGAATTATAAGCGGCGGGCGTCCGGATATCGGTATGAGAAAAATTTACCTCTTTGAGTACGGGTGGGACGAGCGCTACTACAAACCGGCCGCGACGAGGGCGCTTATAAACGAGATCAACAGCGGCGTCGCGGTAGTCAATTGGTTTGGGCACGGCTCCATAAGCCAAATAGCGGACGAGATGCTTTTTTCAAGAGAATATGTCTCGGCGCTCGACAATAGGAGGCGTTACCCTCTGTTCTCCATGTTCTCATGCTCGGTTGGCAAATACGATCAGCCCGGCGAAGAGAGTCTGGCGGCCGCGCTTCTTAAACAGCCGCTCGGCGGCGGCATAGCCTCCATCGCCTCCGCTCGCGAGGTGTACGCGAATAACAATGAGAATTTGGCGTTACCCTTTTTCTCCGAACTCTTCAGCCCGGAAGACGACGCGGAACTGTCGCTCGGCGGCGCTCTCGTGAAGGCTAAAATTCAGTACACAACTTACGACAACAGATACTACGTGCTTTTGGGCGATCCTTCGATAAAGATCATTGGACGCGGGCGCGGCGTCGAGGATTTCAAAATTACAGATACATCGGGCGTGTCAGTTGACACGCTCAAGGCGCTGCAACGAGTGACCATAAGGGGAAAAGTGAACGGCGTGAGGGAGAGCGACAGCGTGTACGCCGCCATTACGCTCTTCAACCCGCAACAAGACTCGGTGCGCAGGAAAGACGGCGGTAACAGCGATACGGTCACGGCGTACAGGCCGTACAGCCTGCCCGGAAGCCCCGTCTTCAGCGCGACAAAGGTGCGTGTGGGAAGAGACGGCAGGTTTGAACAGCCCGTGCTGCTGCCCATGAACCTCGCTTTCGGGAAACCCGGCGTTAAACTCACCGCCTACGCGTGGAAAGAAAAAGAAGGGTCCGTGAGCGCGGCAAGTTACATGGGCGCCGGATACCGCGACGGCTTGGTCTTTTACGGCTCCGAAAGCGCCAACTTGAGCGATAATGAGGGCCCTAAGATCAGCGTGAGACCGCTCTACTATAAGGATGGAACGTTGGAACCGAATCAGGCGATGAACAGCTCGGGCCTCTTCGTGAAAAACCGCATAACCGCGCAATTGCCGCTGACGCTGGAGGTAAAAATAGAAGACGAAAGCGGCATAAACAAAATAGGCGGCGGCCCGGACGAGGGCATCACAATGGAGGTCAAAGGCGCCCTGTCAAAACGCAGCATCAACCACCTCTTCGACTTCGACACCGGAAGCTTTACGCAAGGAAAAGCCGTGCTCGCCTTCGAGGAAAATATGCTCGGCAGCGGAACCTACGACCTGATAATCAGCGCCCAAGACCTGCTTGGAAACGTCTCCAAGCTAAACGTGGTCTGGGATGTGACGGACGGGAATGAGATAAGATTAGACCACGTGATAAACGTCCCCAACCCCGTAAAGATGGGACAGGAGACGCGTTTCTACTACACCCACTCAAATGTCTCCGGAGACTTAAGCGCCGACATAACGATAAGAGTGTACTCATTAGGCGGTAGATTGCTGTCCGTAATACGCAACCGCGACTTGATAAACGGATATAAATGGGTGCCCAGAGACAACAGAGGAAATTTATTGACGCCCAACGTATATTTGTACCAAATAACGGCTACGTCGTCGAATGTGGGGAAGACTGTGAAGAGTAAGATTAAGAAGTTAGCGGTATTGCCGCCTAGGTAAATCTTTAAAATCTTTTAAAGTCAAATTATTTAAATCTTTTTTAGACGAAGCCTTCGGCTTCATAGGATATGCGGGGCTAAACCCCGCATATATAAAATCAAAGTCAAAGGCTTTTTTCTTTTGACGTTATCTTTTGACGTTGACTTTATA
>JAITFI010000010.1 GCA_031281485.1 Chitinispirillales bacterium
TACAAAAAACATGCTTAAAGTCAAATTCTTTAAAAGATTAAATTCAAAATCTTTTTTTTAGACGAAGCCTTCGGCTTCATAGAATATGCGGGGCTAAACCCCGCATATATAAAATCAAAAGACTGTCTGAACTAGGATTAGTAGGATTATAAGGATTATAGGATTAAAAAGAAAAAAGCCGTTGAAGTTGATTTTGACTTTATATGCGGGGTTTAGCCCCGCATATCCTATGAAAGGGCGCGATTTATCGCGCCCTTTCGTCTGAAAATGATTTTAAAGAATTTGATTTTAAAAGATTTAAAAGATTTTGATTTTAAAAGATCAAAAAAACTCATTATAAAGCGCATTAACCGCCTTCTTCTCATCCGCCGCATCAATCCCGAAGATCATACTGATCTCGCTACTACCCTGATTCACCATTTTTATGTTCACTCCGGCTTTCGAGAGCGCAGCGGCGGCTGTCGCTAATACGCCTATTTTATGGGTCAGGCCCTCGCCGACTACCGATACCAGCGCTATGCCGAACTCGGTTTTGAGTTCGTCGGGGGCAAGCTTTTCGTCGAATGCGCGGATGATACTGTTGACCGTTTCGGGCATTAATTGACCCTGATCAAGAATGACCGAGATGTTGTCTACTCCGGAGGGGCAGTGCTCGTAGGAGAGGTTCATCTCCTCGAATATCGACAGTAGGCGTCTGCCGAAGCCCTTTTCCCGGTTCATCAAATACTTTTGGAGGGTGAAGCTGCAGTACCCGCCGCCGGAGGCTATGCCTACTATGTCGCTCACATCGGGCAGCCTCTCGGAGACAATCAAGGTTCCCCTGTTGCCGATGTTGTTTGTGTTGCGCAGCCTGATCGGGATTTTCTTCATCATAACGGGGCGGACGGCCTCCTCGTGGAGGACGTTGAAGCCTATGTAGGAGAGCTCGCGCATCTCTTTGTATGTCAGCGCGGATATGATTTTGGGCGAATCGACCATGAGCGGGTGAGCGCTGAATATGCCATCCACGTCTGTCCAGTTTTCGTACTCGTCGACGTCCAGCGCCTCGGCCAAGATCGCGCCGGTGAGGTCGGAGCCGCCCCGGCTGAAGGTGGCGGTCTCGCCGTCCGCCGTGTAGCCGAAGAAGCCGGGGAAGACGACGACCGTGTCGGCGCACACCTCTTTGAGCGCCGCCAGATTCGACGCCGACACGGGGAGCGGCTGGGCGTCGCCGAAGATGGGGGTTACAACCAGACCGGCCTCTTTAGGGTTCACGTACTTCGCCTTGATGCCGACCGTGTTCAGGTAGGCGGCGAAGAGCCGGTTGTTGATGTCCTCCCCCGCCGCCACAACCAAGTCCCTGAACTTGCCGGGATGGTTGGCGGTGGAACTAAGGCGCGCGTCCAGATCGTCCAAGACCCCGCCCAGGACTCCGGCGCTCAGCCCGAGCGGCCCGTAGATCGCGGAGAAGCGCTCCCTCACGGCGGCGAGAGGCTCAGCGTAATCCTGCCTGTTGAGGGCGCGGTTCACCGCGTCTATCAGAAGATCGGTCACCTTGACATCCGCACCCGGCCCCTTGCCGGGTGCCGACAAGACTATGCAACGGCGACCGGCGTCAAGACGCATGATCTCGACAATACGCTTTATCTTCTCACTCGTAGCCACCGAACTCCCGCCAAACTTGCTGACAACTAACCTCATGTCATCGCTCCTGTTACGTTTATTCATTTTACATTGCTTGCGCTGTATGGAAAACAGTGTTTTTTCGAATAAATGTCAAAAAAGCCCCCATCCTAAGGAAGCCCTTCCGAACGCGCCGCGCACTTTTTTTCAAAATATTTTACCAAATATGTTGAAAATTAGGCGGCGAAACTATAAAATTAGATATAGTAACTATGACTTCCCAAAAACAGATCCTGAATCAATAAATATACATTACGGGCGCACCGTAAGAGGTATATATGACGGCAAATACCAAAGAGTCGCAAGCGGCGTCTCCGTACCGCATGATCGCGGACGACGGATCGTCCCTAAACTTATACCTCAAGGAGATAAGCAAGTACAAGACCCTGCCCATAGAGGAGGAGGCCGACCTCGCGAAGCGCATACGCGACGGCGACCGGCTGGCGCTCGACAAATTGGTCAAATCCAACCTGCGCTTCGTGGTGAGCGTGAGCCGCAACTACCAAAATCAGGGGCTTCCGTTGGTAGACCTCATAAACGAGGGAAATCTGGGGCTGATACGCGCCGCCAAAAGATTCGACGAAAAAAAGAACTTCCGCTTTATCTCTTACGCCGTGTGGTGGATAAGGCAGGCAATACTTCAAGCGTTGGCGGAGCAGTCGCGCATCGTAAAACTGCCGCTGAACCGCGTCAGCGCAATCCACAAGATCGGGATGGTGCAGAGCCGCCTCGAACAGAAGCTCAGCCGTATCCCCAACGTATACGAAATCGCCGAAGAGCTGCGCATCGAACCCCACGACGTTCAAGAGGCGGTGAAGATCGGCAACAGCCACTTCTCGCTCGACGCCCCGTTGCAGAGCGGCGACGACTCCAAGCTCCTAGACCTCCTGCCGGACGAACACGCGGAGAGCCCCGACCACGGCGTGATGAACATATCCCTGCACTCCGAGGTAGACACCGTCCTCGAGACCTTGTCGGAGAGAGAGCGCGAAGTCGTCAGGCTCTACTTCGGAATCGGCGAGGAGACCGCCTACACGCTCGAGGAGATCGGGATCCGCTTTGAACTGACACGCGAGCGGGTCAGGCAGATCAAGGAGAAGGCCATAAAGAAACTCAAGCACAGCTCGCGGACGCGGAAGCTCAACCTCTTTAAAAAGTCGGCGGGGCAAAAGTAGCGTATATCAAAAAAGCATGGACTTACATCACAATGATCATCGCAGCCTTAATATCCATTATTTTAGCCGCCGCCTCCGTACCGGCGCTGGGGGGCGATTTTTTGCTCTTCCCGAAGCCCAAAACGGCGCTGAGCGCCGAGACCTTGCCGTACAGCCAGATGCTGCACACGGGGGTCGAGAACGACGTCTTCTACCTCCGCGGACGCTTCGGCGTGGACTTCAACATGATCGGCTACCGCTTCGGGGAGACCGGCGCCGCGGCGAGCGAGGGTATCGATCCATCCCCAAGCGATAAAGGCGGCAAGGATATATTTTTCGGCATAAACGCCGCCGCGAACATCAACATGCGGCCTACGGGCGTACGCTTCCCCGTCGACAACTTCTACGCGCTTCTGGCACTGCACCTCTCAGGCTCCCTCTCCGAGAAGCTATCTTGGCGCCTCTACCCCATCCACCACGTATCGGCGCACTTAGCTGACGGACACCCCGGCCTCGCCGCGGAGGATATACGCCCGGTATCGACGGAGATGGTGCGCGGCGAGATTTACTACAAACCGCTGGGAGAATCGGCGGAATTCGGCTTTGGCGCCGGCTACCACTACCACGTATGCGCCCAGGAAGAGCTGGTATACCGCGCTGACCTGTCTATACTGCTGAAACCATCATCGCCTTATAGGGTATGGGACGGCGAGCTCTCCCCGTACGCGCTGGCGCGCTTAGAAAACGTAAAGCAGGGCTCCGACAACTTCGGGGTTACGGTATCGGCGGGGGCGGTATTACGTAAGTCTATGCGTGGTTTCGGGTTAAGTATTATTTATTTTGATAGGCTACATGGCGGATATTATTTTGATAAATATGAGAAGGGCGCGGGGGCCGAGTATATGTTTTTGTTTTGACCGCGTTAACCGCCTTTGTAAAATTATTATAATATTTTAAATTATATGCTGTGAATATATTATATTATATGTTGTAACTGTAGCCGTGCAATAGCCTTACGTCGGCGGCAGGGGGGACATTGAGGCGGTTGACCGCCTCTTGATGCTATTCGACCGAAGGACGCTTGTGATGGAAACTATCTTTGTCGTCGACGACTGTGACGTGGATTTGGTCATGGTCAAGCAGGCGCTCGAGGCGAGCTACAAGGTTTTTGCGCTCACCTCGGCGGATGCCATGTTCGAGCTGGTAGACACGGTCGTCCCGGACCTCGTGCTCCTCGACATCCGTATGCCGGATATGGACGGCTTCACCGCTCTGGGCAAGTTAGCCGCCGATTCGCGCACGGCGGCGGTTCCGGTCATCTTCATGACCTCTTACGGCGACGCCGAAACCGAGGCTCACGCCTTTGAGGCGGGGATTGTGGACTTCATCAACAAACCCTTCTCTCAGACGGTGCTGCTCAGGCGCGTGGGCGCCCACCTGCGTATCGACGACCTCATAAAGAGACGCACCGCGAAGCTTTGGCGCCTTAAAAACGGTATCGTCTCCGTACTCGCCGACATCGTCGAGTTCCGAGACGATGCCGCCGGCGGGCATATCGACCGCACATCGCAATGTATAAAGGTGCTCATAGAGGCGCTGAAAGAGAACGGCGTCTACGCTGATGAATTGGCGAATTGGGATATAGATACGACGGTCGCCTCGGCGCGGCTGCACGACATAGGCAAGATCGCTATCTCCGACACGATACTGAACAAACCGGGCAAGCTAACCCCGGAGGAGTTCGCCATCGTGAAAAGCCACGTCAAGGAGGGCGAGCGGATCATCGACAAGATCGTAGCCAAGACCGGCGACGAGGAGTTTTTGCAGATCGCGCGCCAGTTCGTCAGCTACCACCACGAACGCTGGGACGGCGCCGGCTACCCATACGGGCTCGCGGGGCTGAACATCCCCCTCGCCGGACGCATAATGTCGATCATAGACGTATACGACGCCCTCGTCTCCGCGCGACCCTACAAAAAGCCTTTTACGCCCGACTTGGCCCTAAGCACCATCATGCAGGAGTCAGGCAAACACTTCGACCCGAACATCGCGGAGGTGTTCTTCCTGAAAAGGGAAGCGTTCAACGAGATCGCCATCAACCCGGAAAAACATGAGTGACGCCGCCGGTCATCTCTTGACGTTGTCGCAGTACTGATGATCCTTGTACCTTCTGTCCCTGCTCACAAGCCACGCGTCTACCTCCGGCAAGAGGTTGCACAAGTAGTTCAATTGGACGTCTATGTATTTGAGGTTGTCCATTTTTATCATGTCGTACGGTATCTTGGTCAACTTGTTGTTCTTCAGGTACAACTCCTTGAGGCTCGAAAGCTCCGTGACGCAGTTCGGCAGTTCGATGAAGCCGTTGCCCCACATTTGCAGGGACTCAAGTTTTTTCAGGTTGCCGATTTCCGGCGGGAGGTCGGTCAACCCGCAGTAGCGGACATCGAGTATTTTGAGGTTTCTCAGACTGCCTATCCCGGAAGGTATAGAACCCAGCTCGATATTGTCGGCAAGGTTGAGCTCGATCAATTCGGAGAGGGTGCCTATATCGTGGGGGATCTCCCTGAGCGCGTTGCCCTTTAGAAAGAGTCCTTTAAGGGCGGTGAGCCTGAATATCTCCATGGGGAATACGGTTATACCGACGCCGTCTATCCCGCGCTTGTTCAGGTTGAGCACTATGACGCGGCCGTCGCGGCCGAACTCAGCCACATTGTCCACGGTCATGTCTTTAAGCCCGTTTTTTTCCAATATAGAGCGGACAATGGCCCTGTCGTCGTGCTGGGCGGCGGCCGGGACGGCTGTAAACGCTATTATCGTTAATAGCAGCGACATACACACTGAAAACGAAGATTTGGATTTGGGGCGCATGGATAGAATCCTTTCGTTGTTAACGCATTATTATAAACAATGTGTCTTACAACCCATTACTATATAAAATATACACTTTTTTACAAATTAATGCATATTAATGTAGATACATTTTTTAGCACGGTATGAGCTTCTCCCTCTCGAACCCGATCCCCGCCCACTGCGCCTTGTCGAGCGCCGCCGACGATCCGAGCACCGTTACCGCCGACTCGTTCGCGGCCAGCACACGCTCCGCCGCGCGTTTCAAATCCTCCGGCGTCGTGCCGAGCACCGCCTCCCTGAACTGCTGGCGGTACTCCTCCGTGCTACCGGAGAGAATCTCCATCGTCTTGGAAAATCCAAGCGTGTGCGGGGGCTTGGGCTGATCTATGCGGCCTATCGCGCCGATTATGGACTGGTCGACCGTCTTCTTCGGAACGGCGCCCGCCGCCTCGCTCAGCCCGCCGACGAAGTGGGCGAGCGTGGACTCGAGGTTCGGGTCGCGGTAGGAGGCGCACGAGAAGACCGGGTGCCCCACCGACGAGCCGGACATCCCACCGTACGCCCCGCCCTCCACGCGCACCTTGTCCCAAAGGTAGCCGGTAGACAGGTTGCGCGACAGCAGATACGCCAGTCCTTTATCGGCGGCGTCCGTGTCCGGCAGCCTCCAAGCGCGAGCGGCGAAGTTTACGGCGGAGTTGATCTCTATGCCCTTGTAGCTCGTAGTAGGGCTGTCGGCCTCGCGGCGGGCGAATTCGTCGGCGTCTGAGAACAGCTCCAACCATTCGTCGCTGTAGCCTTGCGCCATGTCTTGGAACCTCTCCCCCACCTTCTCGCGCGACGGCAGGCTACCGACAAACGGTTCAAGCGCCCCGGCAAACTTCGACGGGTCGCCGACGGTCATAGACACCACGCAGGTTCTGCGGTTTATCATCATATTGTGCAAGCCGCGGCACGCCATCTCGGCCGAATCGTAATCTTCATTTTTGACTATCTCGTCCAAAAAGCGCAGCTGCGCTATGCCGCCGAGCATATCGTCGAGTTTGCGGGTTCTCGACAGCCGCGCCGCCGCGTCCGTGATCGCGAAGCTGTGCCCCGAGTGGATGATCGACGAGTTCAGCGAGTTGCGCTCCTCAATCAGCAGATCTTTAATCAGCTTTTTATTTGTCAATTCCGGGCGGACAAGTATGTCCTCCAATATCCCCAGCATCTCGCCGAAGCGCGGCTCCAACGCCTTGCCGTGGAGAAACGCCATGAAGAAGACCTCGTCCTTAGTGCCGATCCTCGTCTGGCAGGTGGTGGAGGCCGCGATCCCGCCCGTAGACAGCGACACACGCTTCGCCATCTGCTCGTAGGTAAACTTCCCCGCGCCGCACCTCGTCAACAGCTCCAAGTACAGCGGTATGAATTTGATGTACCGGGGCTCGACGCCGTAAAAATCGAACCCGACGTCGAGATATACGATGCCCGACGTGAATATGGGGTGCGTTATGAGCGTAACACCGCCCACGCTCCCCTCCTCCGCCGGAACAATCTTTCCCTCGCGCGGCAGGTCGCTTATGGCAAGCGTCGGCAACGTGGCCAAAGCCTCCGGCGGCGCAGCCGCCGCCTGTTGCTCCCTAAGCGTATTCGTCAGTTCCAGACAGCGTTTCTTGTCGCCGTCCGTGAAGCCGGCGGTGAGCCGCGCGGCCTGCTCTTCCGTCTGCGCCTCAAGCTTCTTGCCCTTCTCGGAGGATGCCGTGACGACGGCTAGCAGACGGTGCTTGTTGTCGATTAAATTCTTTTGGATGAAATCCTCGAAGAACCGCCCCCTCTTCATCCCCTCTTTGACTACGGAGAGCGGCCCCTCAAAGGCGAGGAGCGCGAAGGGGTCGCCGCCGTTTATCCAAGAGCGGTAGCACCTGTCGGCGAGGCGCAGGTTGTACGGGAAGTGCCCGCTCGTAATCTCGCGCAAACTGAACTCCGTCTGCCGCACCGCGCCCTCTATCAACTCGCCGTCCAACCCATTCTCAACCTCGTTTTTGAGCGTATTCATAATGATATCGAGAATGGCCTGAGCGTTTTGCGGCTGCGCCTTCCGCAGCCCCACGGAAAAAATGCCCTGCGCCAAATCGGCGTCGAACCCGCACATGTCGTCCAAGTCCTCACCGAGCCCCGAGTCTACGAGCGCCCGTTTGAGCGGGGAGGTCTCCGTCGACAAAAGGTAGCCGGATAGTATGGACGCGGAGAAAACGTCGACCGGGTCGGCGCTCCGCCCAACTATCCACGAGCAGACCACCGACGCGCTCCCCTCCTCCTCGGCGGAAGGGGCCGGCGCCTCCATGACCGCCGTCTGCGGCTCGCGCCACAACGGCTGCGGCGCGACCGACGAATCAACGGGCTGCGCGTCAAACACGCTCAGATACCTCTCGTCTATGTAATTCAGCGTTTTCGCGGAGGGCAGGTTTCCGTAGACGAATATGAACGAGTTCGACGGGTGGTAGAACCTCTTGTGGAAATCCTTGAATTGCTCGTACGTAAGCTCCGGTATATGCTCCGGATCCCCTCCGCTCTCGTGGAAATAGGCGGTATCCGGAAAGAGCTTGGACGTGATCCCGCGCCCCACGTGACTCGAAAAGTCGGAGAAGACGCCCTTCATCTCGTTGTAGACGATACCCCTTATCCCTATGGCATCTTCAAGATTCTCAAGATCGTAGTGCCACCCCTCCTGATAAAACGTATTCTCCGTAAGAAGCGGGTTCAAGACCGCGTCGCAGTAGACGTCGACCAAATTGTAGAAATCCTTCTCGACCTGCGAAGAGACCGGGTAGACGGTCTTGTCCGGGTAGGTCATGGCGTTCAGAAAGGTCTGAAGCGACCCCTTGAGCATCTCCTGAAACGGGTCCTTCACCGGAAAGCGCTTGGAACCGCAGAGGACGGAGTGCTCCAAGATGTGCGGCACCCCGGTGCTGTCGCTGACCGGCGTGCGGAAGGCGATGGAGAAGAGGTTGTTGTCGTCGTCATTGAACAGATGAATGAGCCGCGCCCCCGTCTTGACATGGACGAACTGATACCCCGCGCCGCGCAACTCCGATATCTCGCGTATAAGCTCCAACCGAAACCCGCCGACCGCATCCCCAACCTTTAAGCCGCCCTGAAGAGGAACACTTGTCATAAAATCTACCCGCCATTCTGAATAATTTTATTGTTATTATTGCCGATTGCCGGTAATCCGTACCCAATAAAATATAAAAGATGGCAGGGGTAATATGGGAATAATTTCAAATATTAGGATTTACGGCGGGGAATGAATTATATTATCATAAACAAGGCGGCTTCGACTTCGCTCAGCCGCCTTAATAACAAGGTCGCTGAGCGAAGTCGAAGCGACCGGACGTCAAAACAAGGCGCGGATAAAATGCTGTTCTTTTGGATACTGCTGTTCATAGCCGTCTTTTTAGGCACCATTGCCCTGATCTTCTACCTTACTCTCGCGTTAAACCAGATGGAGAAGGATGTGGGCGCAATGTATGATTCCATAAAGGTAGACTACGCGGTGCCGCCGGAAGCTGGAAAGAAGAAGAAGAAAAAATAATGGGAACGACCGTAAAAACATCCGCCGATCAAGCGCTGGCGTTGATCAACGACAGCGTCCGAACCCTGAAGGCCTACCACCTGACGCCCGAAACGCGCAACGTCAAGCTCAATCAGAACGAGAACCCGTGCGACTGGGATAGGGGCATAAAAGAGCGGGCCGCGGCCTTTTTTGCCGAACGCCCGTGGAACCGCTACCCCGATTTCGTCCCCGACGCCCTCAAAGCGCGCCTCGCCGCCCACGTCGGCACGACGCCCGACGGCGTCATTGTCGGCAACGGGTCAAACGAAATGCTGCTGGTGCTGATGCTCTCCTTCGCCGCCAAGGCCAAGAGCGCGATCGTCTGCTCCCCCACCTTCTCCGTCTACAGATTACTGAGCAACGGAATGGGCATACGCCCCGTAGACGTAAGCCTGACAAACGACTTGCGGTACGACGTCCCCGCCATCAAAAAAGCCGCCGCCGGCAACCCCGGAGCAATGCTCATAATCTGCTCGCCCAACAACCCGACCGGCAACGCCGTCAGCGAGGCCGACCTGCGGGACATCCTAAGCGTCCACACCGGCGTATGCGTCTTAGACCAAGCCTACGTGGAGTTCGGCGGCTTCAACGCCACAGGCCTTATAGACGAGTACAAAAACCTGATCATAGCCCGCACCTTCTCCAAAGCGATGGCCGCCGCCGGAATGCGCCTCGGCTACATGATCGGCGACCCCGAAGTCATAACCGAAATCAACAAGATCAAACTCCCGTACAACATAAATTTCTTCACCGAACACGCCGCGTCAACCATACTTGATAACGCGGCTATGGCTCAAAAGTCCGTGGACATGATTATCAAAGAGAGAGATCTCTTGTACGATTACTTGAAGACGCTCCAGTTTGATAACGTCTATCCGAGCACGGCTAATTTTATATTGATAAGGACGAAACATAAGCAAAAACTATTTCAACATCTTAAAGATAGCGACATACTAGTCAGAGACGTATCGTCATACCCAATGCTGGAAAATTGCCTGAGATTCAGCATAGGTACGCCGGATGAGAATAAGCTTTTGCAAAAATCACTGAAATTATTCTTTGATCGAGTATAAATGTTTTGACTTTTTACCGGCATCCGTACCAAGCGTCTAAAATGGCGGAACCACCTAACCACGCGGCAAGGATCTTCCACTTGGTGGGTTAATTTCCCCAAAAGATTTTAAAGATTTTGAATTTAAAGATTTTGATTTTAAGGAGACAAAAATGACGACAACGGCAACCCGCACCGCCGCAATCTCCCGCGCCACAAAGGAGACCGACATCCGCCTAACCCTAACCATCGACGGCGACGGCGCCTCCCAAATCCAAAGCGGGGACGGCTTCATGGACCACATGCTCACCCTCTTCGCCCGTCACGGACTCTTCTCCCTGACCGTAGACTGCAAAGGCGACACGCACGTAGACTTCCACCACAGCGCCGAAGACATAGGCATCTGCCTCGGCCAAGCCGTCAAACAAGCGCTCGGCGACTTCCGCGGCATACGCCGCTACGGCACCGCCCACGTCCCGATGGACGAGTCTCTGGCGCGCGTCTGCTTAGACATAGCCGGACGCCCGAACTTAGTCTACAACGTCCAATTAACCGATAGACGGATCAACACCTTCGAGTGCGACTTAGCCGAAGATTTCTTCAAAGCCTTCTGCGACCACAGCGGAGCCACCGTACACATAGACCTGATCCGCGGACGCAACAGCCACCACTCGCTCGAAGCCGTCTTCAAAGCCTTCGGCAGGGCTCTGTCGGAAGCCTGCGAGACAGACAGCCGGATAGGAGCGGCGGGAGCGGTGCCGAGCAGTAAAGGGGTTATATGAGGCGGGATGTCGGCAATAAATATTTGCATTGCCGCGAACAATATACTATTTTAGTAAGGCTAGGTTAAAACCGGGCCAAGCGGCATATCTTACACACTATTAATAAAAGAGGGGCCATGGGCATGGACGTCGTCGGCACAAAGAGTAAAAAGTTAAATAATACGGTGGATTCTTGGTTATTGCGCCCGCAGACTGAATTCGAAAAAGAAAAGTTCTTCTCTTCCGACGAGTTGATCGACGCTTACTTCAAGGGCAGGAGGGATCAAGTCGAGGAAAGTAAAAAGGTGCTCCTTAAAATATTCTCAGACAACTTGAAACGGGCGCAGCAAACTTGTGAAGATTTTTTCGCCGCGCTTGAAAAAAACGGCGTCAAAGGCTTTTTTGTCTCCCTAAAGGCCGAATCTGTTACAATCTTCGACGCGATCTTCGTCGTTCCCACGCAGAAGTTCCTGACGCACGATTTTGACGCTGTCTACAAAATGGCACGTGAGAAGAAAAAAGAGCTAGTGACCACAACCTTTAATATATCATTTTCATTCATGCCGCTCACAGACTCCCTTGATGAAGAGCAGATGCTGATGGACGGCTACATTCTAAAATATGGCAAAGTATAATAGCATCGACCACGCGCTTCATAACGAAAAGGTATGCAAGTACCTCAACAAAAAGCCGGAAAACGCCGACTGGGTGATCACTACGGCTTTTTACGCGGCGCTTCACTTTGTCAGAAGCAAAATCTTCCCGTTCACCGCGACTGTAGACGGAAAAGATATCACAATCGCCGATTTTAACTCATACTGCCTGAAAAAACAGATCAGTAGCGGCAAACATCGCGCTCTTTTTGAGCTTGTGGAAGAAAAGATGCCGCAACTAGCCGATAAGTTCAACCACCTAAAAGATATATCTTGGACGGCAAGGTACAACCGCTACGAGTATACGCGGGAAGTCTCCAATTTCGCTTTAGAAGAGCTTGATGCCATCAAATCGCAGTGTTTGTGAACGGTATGGATGGACGTGGAATAAAGGATGTCTGAACTAGGATTTGTAGGATCTTTTAGATTCTTTGACGGAGAATCTTATGATGTTCTTCAATAGGCAGAGACGGACGCTGTTGCTTGCGGCGACGCTGATTGCGGCGGTCGCATGGGCGGCGCCTACGCAATCGGGAACGTTTATAGATATCAGAGGGAAGATGTCCGCGCCGTCAAATCATCAGTCAAGTAAAGTAACTGATGCGCCCGAGGCAAAACAAGGCGTTAGGAAGGGACCGCCTACCGGCGGCAGAAGCCGCGAAAACATCGAGGGCATTGTATTGCAAAACGCGGCCTCCCTGCGCTACGTGTACAACCAACGCAAGCGCGATAAACCCGGGTTAACCGGTAAGGTCACGGTCGAGTTCGCCGTCAACGAATTCGGAAAGGTAATCTTCGCCAAAGCAGTTAAATCTACGACATCCGACGCCGAATTTGACGCGATGGTGATCTCATGCGTGAGAAGTTTTGATTTTGGGAAGATAGACTGCCCGGGCGATGTGACGGAAGTTACTTATCCGTTTATCTTTTCGGAATAGTTCAATTAATCCAAACCCCCCTCAATCACAGGGATTTCACTTTTTTCCACAAAAATCTTGACTTCCCCCCCCGACCGCATATTATATTGATACCTTATCGGACCGAACCGACCGGACTTCAACCATTAGGAGGGACTCATGACCATCGCCGACACGACATCTCCGACCGACACGACCGCTCAGGCGGCGATCGCGACCGACAGCGCCGACGCGCTAAATCCCTTATCCCCCCCCCCCAACAACGGCGTCAAACCGCCTACAAAAATCTAAAAAACAAGCCCCTCGCGCGCGAGAGAGAGCCTATCCATCTATACGAATCAACACGCCATTGCACGGCGAAACCTTGTACGGAGTCCGTTTTGACCCTTCGCCGTCCGGCGAAACCCCGTTTGGAGTCCGTTTTGACCCTTCGCCGCACGGCGAAACCCTGTTCGGAGACCGTTTTGACCCTTCGCCGTCCGGCGAAACCCTGTTCGGAGCCCGTTTTGACCTTTCGCCGTCCGGCGAAACCGATTACAGCGTCGAATTTAACGCGCCGCGCGTCCGCGCCGCCTGTTTTTATACCTTAAAAAGGGGAGTTTAACATGATTTCAGCGGAAAACTACGCCGCCGACGCTACGCTCGTAGGGCTTACGCCGTATGTCGCCAAACTGGAACAGCGCAACAACACCTTCAAATCCCTGCTCAACACCCGCGACGAAGAAACCGCCGCCGCGACGGGGTCGGCGCACATCGCCGTAAAGGACGCGCGGGCCGGCATAGACAGAATCTACGCGAGAACCAGAAACCGCGTCAACTCATACGTGGACGAAGACGCGCCGAATCCCGCGCTCGACGCATTTGTCGCGCAACTTAACGTAATAACCAAAAGGTTCAACACGCTCGCGGCGCACCATCATAAGAAAGGCGGGAACAAGGAGGGGGGCGGGGAGACGGAGTGAGTGTAGTTGGAGTTGGATTTCATGATTATCACTTTACTTTAATTCTATAACATTCTTAAAGGAGCATGGCGTATGAAAAGCATTGTTCGGATGGTGATTTTGTCGGCGGTCTTTGTGGTTGGTAGTAACGGAGCGGAGCCGTTTGAGACTGTGAATATCGGTGATCAGGTTTGGATGGCAGAAAATTTAAACGTGAGGGTTGCAAACGCTCCGTCTTGGTGTTATTATAATAGTGAAAAAAGTTGTGAAAGTTGTGGACGCTTGTATACTTGGGCTGCCGCTCTGTCGGCTTGCCCAAGCGGATGGCACTTGCCTAACCGCCAAGAATGGGAGAAAGTGAGTAAGTACGGTGGTTTTTCATATAAGACATGTGGCTATCGAGCTGTCGATTGGTACGGTGTTGATCAAGGATTCAGTTATAGGGGCAATACTGGTGCTTGGTGGTCTTCTGAGGAAAATAAGAAAGCTTGGGATGGAGATGAAGCCTATCACTGGCAAGTGAGTACAACAGGAACAGGCAAATTGGGTGAATTTCCCGCTCCCAAGGGCTTCGGGGCCTCTGTTCGTTGCGTCAAAGATTGACCTTTCCCTTCCCCGTTTTCCGCGTACCCATTGGTTCTGTCGGTGGGTACGCTGTTCCCTGTCCCGCGTCCCAGTTGGTCGGTATGTGGTCGGCGGAGGTGTAGTCGGTGGGTTGATTTTTTCTTTGACTTTAAACTATACTTTAACTTTTTATTTTTTGTGAAAGGGGAGTACCGTATGAAAACCATTAATTTTACCTTTACGAAGTTGGGACGGGCGTTGTTGTTGTCGGCTGTTATGGCGGTCTGTTTGGTGGGTTGCGGTGGCAGTAGCTCTAGTTCGCTTAACGACAGCAGGGACGGCCAGAAATACAGAACAGTAAAGATTGGCAATCAGGTTTGGATGGCTGAGAATCTTCGTTTCAAGATTGGTGATAGTTGGTGTTACGAAAATAGCGAGGATAATTGCAAAAAATACGGTAGGTTGTACGATTGGAATATGGCTAAGATAGCCTGTCCGAAAGGCTGGCACCTGCCGTCAGATGATGAATGGGAGGAATTGATTACCGTGGTAGGTTCTTCGGAAGCAGGTAAAAAGTTGAAATCAAAAAACGGTTGGAACGGAAATGCTGAAGGTACTAATGTTTTCGGTTTTTCGTCCCTGCCTGGCGGCTACCGTACCTCCAAAGGCGCTTTCGACAAAATTGGCTTCGGCGGACTATGGTGGACGGCTAGTGATGATGATAGTTACTACAGCTACGGCATCGAGTGCCGGATTATGGAAAGCAACTACAACGGCGTGAAGAGTTTAAAGTTCAACGAAAGTAGCGGTGCCTCAGTGCGTTGCGTAGCCGATTGACATTTCCCTCTCCCGTTTTCAGCGTACCCATCATGTCGGTGGGTACGCTGCCCTCCATCCCCCGCCCGTCGCGTCATCGTCTCGTCCCCCGTCCCCCGAAAATTAATTTGGCTTCGGTCGTCCCCGAATATTATATAAAGACAACAGTTTAACACTAATCAAAGGAGTTTTTATGTCTACGAAGTTCTTTACTCCGCGCGTTCGTCCGCTGTTTGTCGCGTCGTTGTTGTCGGTTGTTGCGTTTAGTTTGTTTGGTTGCGGCGGCGGCAAAGACGCGTCGTCGTCGAGCGTCCCCGCGCCCACCCCCGATCCGCCCGTTAAATGGTATTGCCTCCTCCGTTGGTCACAGTTGTAGGATTTCATCGACGGTGAGTCCAGTGAACTCCGCGATTTCATTCAGATCCTTACCTTTCGCTTTCATGGCGTCCGCGATTTCCAGAGCCTTCTTGCGCTCGCCCTCGCTCTTACCTTTACGTTCTCCCACGAGTACGCCCTCGTTCCGTACGTCCTCAATCAACAAATCAAATCCTGTTTTCATGGTATTGCCTCCTCCGTTGGTCAGAGTTGGAGAATTTCGTCAATAGTGAGTCCGGTGGCGTCGGCAGTGTCTTCCACACTTGTACCTTTGGCTCTAAGTTTCCTCGCGATTTCCACGGCCTTTTTGTGTGTAGCCTCGTCAATCATTTCGTCTCTCCAAATTTCAACAGCGTGTTTCATGGTATTGCCTCCTCCGTTGGTCACAGTTGGAGAATTTCGTCGATAGTGAGTCCGGTGGCGTCGGCAATGTCTTCCACACTTGTACCTTTGGCTCTAAGTTTCCTCGCGATTTCGAATGCCTTATTTCTTTCTCCCTCACGTCTACCATCGCGTGTTGCCACGTCAATCATCTCGTCTCTCCATATTTCAACAGCGTGTTTCATGGTATTGCCTCCTCCTTTTAATATGTTTTTGAAGTTTTCTTCGTTTTCAGGCGATAGTTTGCCTTTGTACATGAAATGTTTTAGCCATCCAAGCAAAGCGAGCGCGTCGTCTACGGGCATGTCCGGGGCGAATTTCTCCAAGAGTTCCGTAACTTCTTCCTCCGACACCCTGTTTTCAGGGTTTTCGAGGCGCCGCTTGTCCAATAAAAATACTATATCGAGTATCTTCTTTGTTAATAACATCGTGGCCTCATCCGTCCGCTTCAAGTCAAACAGTAGGTAGTTGAAGTCTATGATGTAGTCGCCGAAGATTTCATAGTTTTCCGTATACTCCTTATACGTCCTGACAGCCGTCCAGTTGTCGTTGCCGTTGTATAGGATTATCGGCACAATGGCCGGGAGTCGGAAGTCTTTGCGCTCACGTATATCCTTTTCTTCGTTTTTGAACAGGTCGTTCAGCAACTCCACCATATATCTCAATAGTCTGAACGGCATTGTATGGTCAACCTGCGATTGCAATTCAACCAACACATAAAAGTATACGTCCGAGCCTTTTATTTTCAGTTTATATATCAGGTCGGAATCTATTTCTCTATACTCCGGCGTAACAAAACTCTTGTTTACCGTCGCTAAATCATCGGCGGATATGTCGGCTGTCCACGGCGCGGCTATGTACTTCTTCAGGAAGTGCAGGAAGTTGGCCGCGTTGGACAGCACGGACTTATAGCTCTCGTCGTGCTTCAGGTTCTGCCCTCCGGCGTCTTGGGCTTGGTTTTCGTCGTTTGTCGCGGCCATGTCCGGCGTTTCCTGTGCGTTATGGTGTACGGTTACTGGTGTTTCGTCTTATAATAATATACTATATTGCGTCGCAGAAAGCCAAAATATTAATAAGGCAGTTTATTCTACCAAGTCCGGCATATTTCAGGTTTTTCTATGTCTAATTTGCCTTCTTCTTCGTGTATTTTCACAATGTACAAGCCGTTTTCCCTTGCGATTTTCTTCGCGGTATCGTCTATAGCGACACCAACAACAGCTCCAAAGAGTTTTTTGTCTTTAATATCCGCATCATCTTCGCGGTCGCGTAAATCCTGTAAACGCTCTAAATGTTCCCTCACGTGCAATTCTCTCAGGCGGGTTTTTACTTCTACGGCTAATGCTTCTGTGGGGCCGCGTAAGAGCAAATCTACTTGGGTGATGTCTTCTTTTCTACCGGCAATAACTCCGCGTATTAGCTTATCCGGTTCCGACAGATCAAAATTATGGCCTTGCGCGTTCATGTTGTGACGCAATTTAGGAACGACGATAAGTTCCATTATGGTGCCGAGCCGATTATTCACGCCGCCAATGTTTTCGGATACCCTGTCAACCCTATTTGACATTCTATCGATATTTTCGGTTAGTCTTTGGAGAGCTTTATCCGTCTCTTCGCGAGATTTCGCCATTCGCGCTTCCGTCTCTTCGCGAGATTTCGCCATTCTAGCCTCGGTTTTGGCGTGATTTTCAGCTGTAATAGCCATAAACTCATCAAGCGTGAGCTTCCTCGGTTTCGGCGGGGTTTTCTTTTTTGAATAGGTTTTTTTCGCTACCTTTTTGGTCGCTTTTTTGGCTGTGCCGGTATTTGGGTTCTTTCTGTTCATACTTGCCTCCGGATTTGTTGTTTATTTCGTGTTTTTAATACGATATACAATAATATAATAAATGTGTCAGTATATTTGCAATATTTTTTTATGGAACAGAAACTACGGATTTTCGGCTTTGCCCGGTGATGGCCGCTATTACTACGATCGTAACTCATCAATAATCTCTATAGTTCAATCCGAAACCCTAAACCCTTTCCGGCTCCTGGGATGAAAGCTCCTATGCACCTCCAGCAGATACTCTCTGTCGACGTGCGTGTAGATCTCCGTCGTTACTATGTTTGAGTGGCCGAGCATCTCCTGAACCGTCCGTATGTCGGCCCCGCCCTCTAACAGGTGCGTGGCGAAGGAGTGGCGGAAGGTGTGGGGGGATATCTCTTTTTTCACACCGCCTGCCGCCGCGTATTGCTGCACCATTTTCCATATTCCCATACGCGAAAAACCGCGACCGCGAAAATTAAGAAAGAGCGTGCTGCCGGAATACGGCTTTGCCGACAATCCTCTCTCTTTCTCTACGTATTGATCGATCCAGTAAAGCGCGCTTTCGCCTATGGGCACTATGCGCTCTTTTGATCCCTTGCCTATGACGCGGACCAATTGCTCCTTCTCCAAAAGCTGTTCCGTCGTGAAGGCGCAGAGCTCCGACACGCGCATTCCCGTGGCGTAAAGCGTCTCAATGATAGCGCGGTCGCGTATACCGCTCTTCCCCTCCAAATTCACGGCGTTGATCACCGCGTCCACCTCCTCCACCGACAACACCGACGGCAGCGTCCGCGTCCGCTTGGGGCTTTCTAAAAGCTCCGTCGGGTCGCTTGATATGTAACCCTCTACGGCGATGAAGGCGAAGAAGCTTCTCATTGACGACACCGTGCGCTGTATGGAGGTCGCGGCGAAGCCTATGTCATAGAGCAGCCTGACGTAGGCGGAGAGGAGTTGCGGCGTCACCTTTTGTAAATCAATAGCGTCGTGCTGGGCTAAATATCCGGCGAGTCTTTGCAAATCGAAGCGGTATGAGACGGCGGTATTGCCGCTCAGCGTCTTTTCCAATTGCAGGTAGGCCATGTAAGAATCCAAGTAGGGCATTTCCGGCATAAAAAGCCTTCGGGTTGAATCTTATCGGCTATTGTTGATATGATATGTGTCAATTCGACAATGATACGTATTAACCGCTACCGCAAAAAGGGATTGCTCCGCGTCTCCCGCTCAACCGTGGTCCGCCCGCCGTGCCCGGGGCACAGGACCGTTTGGGGCAGCAGCGTCAGAATCTTCTCTCTAATGCTCTTTATCAATTGGACGGAATCGCCGCCGGGCAAGTCCGTCCTGCCGACCGATCCGGCGAAGATCGTGTCGCCGCAAAAACAGGTCTCGCCGAAGACAAAAGCGCAGCCGCCTTGCGTATGGCCGGGGACGTGCAGCACCGTAAACTCAAACTCCCCTACCCGCGTCGCCCCCTCCGGCAGCGGATTGATACCGCTGTTAACTGCGAAATCCACTCCCATCAAGACCGAGCCGTTGCGATTCGAGTCGGCCAGCATATTTTTATCATTATCGTGGATAAAGATTTTTGCCTCTTTGTATTCGTCAAGTATCTCCGGGATTCCCATTATGTGGTCGAAGTGGCCGTGAGTCAGCAGTATCGCTATCGGACGCAATTTCTCTTTGCGCAAGTAATTGACCACGTCGCGGCAATGGTCGGACGGGTCGATCACTAAGCAATCGCCGTTTGTTTGCGGGATGACATAGGTATTTACTTCCAACTGGCCGGTTACTATTTTTTTGTAATCCATGAGACTGCGCCTTTTGTTGTTTATTGGGTTTAATTGTTATTAGTAAGTCAACTTTTATACAACGGTTCGCGAAATTCACCAAGAAAAATCACCTCCGGCTCCAACAGCACGCCGTGCTTTTCAAAGACCGCTTGCTGCACGTGCCTTATCAGCGCACGGACATCCTCCGCTTTGGCGCTTCCCGTGTTGATAATGAAATTCGCGTGTTTTTCCGAGACCTCGGCCAAGCCTATCCTGAAACCCTTCAAGCCGCAGGATTCCACAAGCGTACCGGCGAAACCGTCGGGCGGGCGCTTGAAGACGCTTCCGCAGCTGGGTGAATCGACCGGCTGTTTCGCCCTGCGCTTGGCAATTATGTCGTCACGTAAAGATTTAAGCTGCGCCGCGTCGCCGGAGGTAAAATCAAAGGTCGCGGAGAGCACCACGTCGCCGCCGCCTTTAAGCGCGCTGGTTCTGTAGCCAAAATTCAAATCTTTGACCGGAATGGTCTCTATCATGAGCGCGGACGCCTTCAACACGCGAACACTGCGCAACGTTTTTGAGACGTCGGCGTCAAAGGCGCCGGCGTTCATCACCACGGCGCCGCCTACCGTTCCGGGGATGCCGGACAGGCACTCTATACCGGCGCAACCCCTCTCCGCGGCTTCGCCGGCCAGATCGTCCAACGGGGTGCCGCTCAACACGAAAGCCGTGGTTTTGTCCCAACTCAGCGCAGAGAAATATTTGGAGAGGTTCACCACAAGCCCGGCGAAACCGGCGTCGCTTATCAGCACGTTGGAACCGTTGCCGAGGACGAAGAGCGGCAGCCCATTATCCGCGGCGAAGCGGCACGCCTCTACAATCCCGCTCTCTGAGCGCGGCTCGACGTAATACCGCGCCGGCCCGCCTATGCGATAGGAGGTCTTGTCGGCAAGACGAACGTTTTCGGCTATCTTGAGCATTCGCAATCCATAAAAATCAATTTAATTACCACGAACCGCGCAAACCGACATGAACACGACCGCAAAAATTTTAATTATCCCTCGGCCTCGGCGCTGTAGAGGCTTATTCTATCAATAGACAGCGCCGCGTAACGAGCTAAGAATCGGACCACCCCTATGTCGTCGGTCGAGAACGGATACGCGTGCGCCTTCACCTGATCGGCGGAGGTAAGCGTTATGCCCTTCTCAATTTTTCTGTTGATAAGCTGCAGAACGCCCACCACCTCGTCCTCAATGTTTATGAGCGGCATCGTGAGCACCGACCTGCAGTGGTAGCCCGGCGAGCAGATGAAGCTCCTGTCGTCCTTGAACGGGGCGTCGGGGCGTATCTTCTCTATGTCGTCGACCTCTATGAACTGCCCGGTGTATACCGCGCAACCGGCGAGCGTGTCGGTACCGACCTTGATCACGCCCCCCGGCGCCTCGCCGCCTTTAAAAGAGTCGCTCTGGCAGTGCATAAACCGCAACGTGTCGCACAATCTGTTATCCACCATCCGGTCCCGCACGTAAATGCACCCTGCGTCGGCACACACCGCCTCGCGGTTCACCCTCAGTATGTGTTCCAAGAGCGCCGGAAGATCGTTCTCGTAGCACAACTCCATGCCTATGGCGGCAAGGCTGTCCTTCTGTTTGCGGCTGCTCGAGATCTGCGTCTCCAGAGCCCTGCGCTTGGAGAGCGCGGCGGCGCCGCGGACAATGGAAAGCGCCAAGCTCGCCGCCGCCGCCTCGGAGAGCGGCGAGACAAAAACGCCGCTGACCGGAAGATCGTAGATATACCGGGGAACCGCGCCATCGCCGATGCACTGGTAAAAGGGCACGTCGTCAACAAAGTCTATATGCTGCGCCGCAAAAAAATGGCTGATCTTCTCGCGGCTGCACGGCAGGTAAGATATAACGCCGGCCGGATACTCGCCGCTCTCAGCCAAAACACCGCCGACTAAACGCAACGTAGCGGACAGCTCAAGCCCGTAGCGCTCAACCGCCGCGCCTACAAGCTCGGCGTCGCATTTGGGCATGCTGCCCATAACGACAATCTTACGCCCGATCGCCATAATTAGTATCTTCCGCTAAAAAAATCCCCTCCTTGGCCTTTGGAGGGGATGTGGTGAAAAGCGGCGGGGCGGGGGTTGGCCGCAAACCGACGCTTTTTACATCTATAAACAAACACTGCACGTTAAGCTCTATCGCTTCGCTTTTGACAACGACGGCACTGGAACGGGGTCGTTTTTAACGCAACGCACGGAGTTCCCGTACTCCTTTTTGGCATTGCCATCTGTCACTCTTTTTTCGCTGTAGCTCATGATCCGGTTGTAGGCATAATCATCATCCTTCGCTATAGCCGTCCACCAATAACCGGCACTACCGGCCTCATCGAAATCGATGAGAAGGCGGCCGCCGGGCAAGGCCGAAAATCCAAAATTATCAGTACCCTTACCATTTTCTTTCCAATCGTTGGTCGCAGCTTTCAACTTCTCGCCTGCAACCGTATCACCGCCTACCGTTGCTACCAACTTCCTCCAATCTGAAGTATCAGGCAAACTCCACCCCGTCGGACAAACCGCCTTCGCCGTATTCCAATTATACAACCTACCGTACTTACCGCAATTAGTGCTATCGTCATCATAACACCATGAACCGGTACCGTCTAGCGTATCATAGTTCAGATTCGACGCCATCCAAATCTTACCGCCTATCTCCACCGTCGGATACTTTTTACCTTTATATGTGAGCGAATCACTTGAAATTTTGCCGGTCTGCGTGAAATTCGCCGTTACCGTTACCGCCTTTGCGGGCATGATAAACCATGTTGAATCTTTGCTCGCGTTGTTAAACTTTACGCTGGCGCTGTCTGTAGACGTCCAATTATTAAATATCTTCCCAGCCGGCGGCGTTCCCGCCCTTATCTTGACCGTATCGTTCGCCTTGTAGGAACCGCTATCTGACGCGCCTGCACCGACGCTTACAACTGTTACTTTGTACTTCGTAGCCGTAGTGTCCGCCTCAAAATTCGCCGTTATCGTCACCGCCCTTGCCGGCATAATAAACGTTGTCCTCACGCTGTCAGCTTTGCCAAATTGTATGGCGGTATCCGTTGACGTCCAATTTTTGAACTTATAGCCGGAACTCGCCGTGGCCGATATACGGACCGTATCTCCGGCGCTGATGCCCGACTGACTGCCGTTCGGCGTAGTGCTTCCGCCCGCCGCCGGATTTCTGTTAACAGTTAACGTGTAGGTTGAGCCGCCGGCAGGGAGCGGTAGCCAATTCGCGGTGTAACTCCTGTTGCCCGTGCTGCCTTTCGCGATTGTCACGACCGTATCCGCTTTAGTGACGTTCGTTCCCGTCCAACCTACGAATGTGGAATCCGTCTTAGTCGGATTTTTCAGCGTAAATGTATCTGTTTCTATAGTATAGCTCGTTGGATTTGCGTTGGCTGTATCCAAGGCTCCGCCGTTAAGAGTATATGTTATCGTATATGTTGTAATGGCCCACCGAGCATAGATTACGGTATCCGTATTAAATACCATACTTGTATCCACCCGCGTACCGCCCGTATCCGCTTGTGTTGTGAACCATCCGCCAAATGTGTATCCGTTTCTTGTAGGCGTGGGCAGGCTTGCGAGCTTGCCGTAAGCATTTGTGTAACCGGAGTCCCGGGAAACGCCGGCGTTGAACGTTATCTTTTTGGCGGTCTCCGATATATCTTCAAACACCGCCGTCACCTTTAAAACCGTATCCGGCATAGTAAACATAACCGTTACATTATTGGCGCTGGGAAAGAATGTTACGCCGGCGACTGAAGATACCCATCTTATGAACTGACGACCGGACGGCGGCGTTCCTGCCGTTATGGCTACCGTATCACCCGCCGCGTAAACGCTGTCCCGGGACGCGCCCGCACCTTCGCTCTCTACCGTCACCGCGTGTTTTACGGTCTGCGGCATCTCTTCAAACACGGCGGTCACCGTCACGGCTCTCGCCGGCATACTGAACATAACCGTCGGGTAATCGGCGCCGGGAACGAACGTTACGGCGTCGCCTGAAGACTCCCACCTTATGAACTGACTGCCGGACGGCGGCGTTCCCGCCGTTACGGTAACCATCGCGTAGAGCGGGTATTCGCCGTCGCCCGTCGCGCCGACACCCTCGCTTGATACCGTTACCGCGTATTTTACGGTATCGGGCGTCGTGACGTCGCACCTGGTACCGGCCGGGACTAAGTTCCCGTTGGCGCACACATCGTACACTATGCCGTCGCTACCGCATTTTTGGGATTTCGGGTCAAACACTTCGTATTGGTCGCCGCAGGAATCGGGCACAGAGGAGCAGGTAAGCCAAAGGACAGCCGCGAAAAGAAAGATAACGCAGCGCGATACGGCGTCGAATTTGCTTAAACGTTTCCTCATATTGGCCATTTTACATCTCGCTTTCGCTTAAAAAAGTATGTGAATGGTAATTCCCGAGGCAAGCAATACGGTGCCTAGGGTGTAGACCAAGTTGCGTTTTGTTGCGGCGCTTTTGGCCTCCGCAGGACTGATTTTAAGGTATTCCTTGCCATTCTTGGATTCAGTTTTCGCCACTTTGCTGTTTTCGTATATGCCGTACGCAAACAACCCCGCCCCAACAACATCGAGGCCGATGGCCGTGTAGAAGAATACCTGCCTCCTCAGCGCTTGTTGATCCCGCGGTTTATCGCTAACAACCGGTTTGCGCGCGACACCGCTCTCCGCGACGGCGTCCTCTTCCTGATCATCCGCCGCGGCTGATTCGGACGCGGACGACTCCGCTTCCGCTTCCTCTTCAGGCTCCGGCTCCGGATCGGCGGCCGCGCTAAGCTCTTTCAAGAAATCTAACGCGCTCGATTCGGCGTCGCCTGACGCGGACTGGCCTTGGGCAAAAGACGCCGCGCTCAAAATAAGCAATGGCAACATGATCGTCACGACTCTTCTCATGGCGTTACATAGCCTCCCTTACGGAACATTGGCATAACGCAGGTAAGCGCCGACCTGCGGACGGTCGGCGCTTTCTAACCCTGCAATATTAATATATCTTATGCGGGGATGAAAAAACAAATGTTTTTTGAAAAAGCGTTTAATCCGCTAAAACCACCGTTATAAGCTTCTTTATGTCCCGCCCCATAGCCGACTCAATCGCCACCGCTTCATCCACCCCGGCCGCGATATGCGAGTTGATCATCGCGTCCACGGCGTTGTGGGCGTACTTCGCCACGCCGTCAGAAGTGTAGTTCGGATGCACCTCCGCCACGTACTTGCGGGCCCGCTCGTACAATTCAGCCCTCATCTCTTCCATATTAGCCATTTTTAAACCTCCTCTTGAGTGTTAATCAAACCATGTCTTATTATTAAATATATCGTTTACCCAACCCAATATCAACATATATTTTTTTAATTAAAACTAATATCCGCGCAAAATCAAAGTCAACCCCAAAACCGCATATTGCGCCGAACGGGTTTCGGGACCCAAATAAAAAAATAAAAAAAAAGTATTGACACCGCGCGGGGCGCCTATTGTATATTAATACTACGTTGTAAGTTGGCGATTTATTACACATACAAAACCGAGCGGACCAAATACCTATGGTAAGGCACATCTCCGAGATACTTGGCAAAGGCGCCATATCTTTCAGTTTCGAGTTCTTTCCACCCAAAACTCAGGCCGCCGCCGGTAATCTTTTCAAATCCATCTCCGAACTTACCCCCCTCAAACCCGCGTTCGTCAGCGTTACGTACGGGGCCGGCGGCAGCACCGTAGGCCTCACGCACGACCTCGTAACGCGCCTGCAGCGCGAGACGGAGCTCACCGTCGTCAGCCACCTGACCTGCGTTGGGACAACGCTCGACGGCGTGCGGGGCATTTTGGACTCCTATTACGCGGACGGGATCCGGAACATCATGGCCCTCCGCGGCGACATGCCCAAGTCCGGCGCCCCCGCGGCCACTGACTTCCGCTACGCCGCCGAGCTCGTAGCGTTCATAAAGAAAAGCCATCCGGACATGGGTATAGGGGTGGCCGGCTTCCCGGAGGGGCACCCCGAGACACCCAACCGCCTGAAAGAGATAGACTACCTGAAAGCGAAGGTCGACGCCGGGGCCGATTATATATGCACGCAGCTCTTCTTCGACAACCACGACTTCTACGACTTCCGCGAGCGCTGCGAACTGGCCGGGATAAAAATCCCCATAATCGCCGGAATAATGCCCGTTACCAATAAAAAAGGGATGCTCCGAATGGCCGACTTGGCCTTAGGCGCCCGCTTCCCGGGGAAAATGCAGAAAGCCCTGTCACGGGCCGACAGCGACGAACACTACGCAAATGTAGGCGTCCATTGGGCTACCGAGCAAGTGTTGGATTTGATCGAAAACAACGTAGCCGGCATCCACTTTTTCACTCTAAATGATTCAAAGGCGACCCTCAGGATATACGAGTCCCTCGGGGTATCCAACTCGGCGGGGCTGTCGGGGTAGACAAAAAAAACAATTCTTTAAAAGCTTTAAATTCTTTAAAATCTTTTTTAGACGAAGCCTTCGGCTTCATAGGATATGCGGGGCTAAACCCCGCATATATAAAATCAAAGGCTAAAAACGCCGATTTTGACTTTGATTTTGATGTTGACTTTATATGCGGGGTTTAGCCCCGCATATCCTATGGAAGGGCGCGATTTATCGCGCACTTCCGTCTAAAAATGAATTTAAAGACTTTGATTTTAAAAGATTTTAAAGATTTTAAAGATTTTGATTTTAGCCAATAACTATAAAAAACCTATAGGAGGAGGTATTATATGTCTTTTGATGTAAAGTCTTTCATGCAGATGATCGAAGCGAAGAACCCCGGCGAGAAGGAGTTTCACCAAGCGGTTACGGAGGTAGTCCACTCCTTGGCCCCGTTCTTAGACAAGAATCCCAAATACGTGAAACACAAGGTGCTTGAACGAATAGTAGAGCCTGAGCGCGTAATCATGTTCCGCGTCCCCTGGGTGGACGACAAGGGCGAGATTCAGGTGAACCGCGGGTTCCGCATCCAAATGAACTCCGCTATAGGGCCCTACAAGGGCGGACTGCGCTTCGACCCGTCGGTCTATCTCGGCCTCCTGAAGTTCTTGGCCTTCGAGCAGGTCTTCAAAAACTCGCTCACCACCCTGCCAATGGGCGGCGCCAAGGGCGGCTCCGACTTCGACCCCGCCGGCAAGTCCGACAACGAGGTGATGGCCTTCTGCCAATCCTTCATGTCGGAACTCTTCCGCCACATCGGCCCGAATATCGACGTCCCCGCCGGCGACATAAACGTGGGCGGTCGCGAAATCGGGTACATGTACGGGATGTACAAAAAGCTCACGAATGAGTTCACCGGCGTCCTGACCGGCAAGGGGCTCAACTGGGGCGGCAGCCTCATCCGCCCCGAAGCCACCGGGTACGGTTGCGTCTACCTCTGCGTCGAGATGATGAAGACCAAGGGCCAAAGCTTCCAAGGAAAAACGGTCGCGATCAGCGGCTCCGGCAACGTCGCGCAGTACGCCTGCCAGAAAGCGACGCAACTGGGCGCCAAGGTCGTCACACTGTCGGACAGAGGCGGCACCATATACGACCCGAACGGCATCACAGCCGAGAAGCTGGCCTACGTGATTGAGCTGAAAGGGGTCAAACGCGGGAAGCTGACGGACTACGCGAAGGAGTACAAGTGCGAGCACTCCACGGACAAGAACCCGTGGGCGTACAAGTGCGACGTCGCCCTGCCGTGCGCCAAACAGAACGAACTCGACGGCAAAGACGCCGAGAACCTGGTTAAAAACGGCTGCACCTGCGTCGGCGAGGGCGCGAACATGCCGTGCACGCCGGAAGCCGTGGAGAAGTTCTTAGCCGCCAAAACCCTCTTCGCCCCCGGCAAGGCGGCGAACGCCGGCGGCGTGGCGGTCAGCGGCCTCGAAATGTCCCAAAACAGCATACGCACAAGCTGGACCAGGGACGAGGTGGACAAGAAGCTGGAGGGCATAATGAGGGCGATCCACGAGAAGTGCGTCGAGTACGGCAAGAAGGGCGACTTCATCAACTACGTGGACGGGGCGAACATCGGCGGGTTCGTGAAGGTGGCCGACGCGATGATCGACCAAGGGGTCGTGTAAGCCTTTCGCGCGACGCGCTACCGGCATTACCGGTCTGTAGGGAGGCGGGTTTCTAACCCGCCATTTTTTATCGTCCGGAAAAAAATTTGCACAGCCGCCGTCCCACCGATTATATTTGTATTAGTATGCTTAAACGATCGGCATACTGTCAGATTTTCACAGATTTCAACACGTAATTAGGCCTTGGGAGCGGCGTTATTATGGAAATGACGGATTTTGAGGACTTGCGAACGAATCTTTATGATTTGCGCACACGTGCGGAAAAACTACTGGATAGGTTAGACGCGTTAGATACATCCAACAACGTGGAGAAGAACGCCGACGCCAAGGGTTTGCTTGACCGGTTTGTTTCCACCGTGGAGGATCTGATCGCCTCTCGCGAGTCAAATATTGATGAGGTGCGAACACACCTTAAAAGATTCCTCGACATTGTACCGCCGGATGATGTAAAAGATGATTTTGAGCCGTTTAAGGAAAAACTTTCAAAACTGCTCGAATCGAAAGAGCCGCTTTCCGGTGACGAAAAGCCGTATGAACTCTTTGTTTCGTGGGTCGATAATCCCCAACTAGATCCGTACACAGTGGCGGAAGATGATACCATTGACACTTTTAACAGCCTTTTCAAGACAAGATTAACGAAACTGTTGCCAAAAGGGATGTATCATTTTGAGTCGGTAAAAAACGATACGCTCTCACAGAACAATAAGGAACCCCTCCATGACAATGTGAACGGCGGTAAAGACGTGCGCGAGGATTCGGTGGAACAGACAGATTCAACGCCGCAAACCAGTTCTGTCGTCGAAAATATCGAGAATATTAAAGACAAATTTGTCTTCATCAATCCCACAAAAGGAATTTTTTTTGGGGCAAAGGCCTTTGAAGTATATTATTTCAACATCGGAAGAAGCGGAACACGCCATCCCAAATTCGAAAAATTCGGAGAACTCAACTTGCTCGGCTATTTTGCGCAGTTTGGCGCGCTTACCAAACGTCAGCTTAAAGATTATTTGTTTAAATTTAATATGGGAATGTGGAATGCGCAATTAGAACTCGTGTGTAAAAAGGGTTATGTATCTATTTTCAGACGCGAAGATTCAGATGTTGAATTTTATGCGCTTTCCTTAAGTGGTTTGAAGATTTTTAAAACAGAAACAACTAGAGATTTAATGAAGAAACACCTCGAATTTTGGTCAGGTAAGAAGCCGTTAGGCATGAATTCAGAACTTATGGATATATATTCTGACGTTAAGTCTTATGAACGAACGACGACTGTCGCTTTGAAAATCCTGAGTAGCAACTCCGTCCGTGTCAGAACAAGCGTTGTCGCAAGAATTCGTGATAACACAAAAATGTCGACATTTGAGTTATCATTGTATCTTGTTGATGGAGCCAAACTTAGTTTCTTTCTCCGTGGAACATCCGAAAAAGTTTTCCTTTCCCACACTATCGAATGTTCAGGGTCGGAAACTATCGGCATACCGGATTGTTTGTATTGCGTTGTTTCGGACGACCATACCATCGAATATTTTGATTCTGAGAATAGTAAGATTGATTTCGACGCGTTTATCAAGAAACTCAGCCGGTTTAAAACCGAAGTGTCTGCGGATAATGCACCGGAGGATGCGCCGGATATTGATGTCGTCGATGATGAGGAAGCGCAAACGGATCAGGAACACGATGATGATTCAGAACCGGATGTTGTCCCTGACGAAGAGGCGCGTACCAGCGACAACTCTGAGATCGCTCCTGCTATCGGTGTTATCATCGATAATGAGACGTGGGCCGATAAGGAACCGGAGACGGCTTACGATACCGATGTCGTCACCGATGAAGCGATGTCTGCTACGGATGAGATACATGCGGAAACTTCAAGTATGGATTTACCGTCAGACCCGTTTAGCATGGCGAAATACTTATTAGAGAATAACATCACTCCATCGAACGAGAATGCCTTCAACAAATTGGTTGACTCATTGTTGGACGCAGCGTCCGATACGGCTCAACAAGACAATACAGACTATATTGGCCGCGCGGTTATTTTGAGAAAAACGCTTGCGCTCGCCGACAATGAAAAATACGGTCAAGACTACAAGCGTCTGCGACTAGCGGTCGATATGCCGTTAAGTGGAGAGTTAGACGAACACGTTTATTCATACGGCGAACTGTCATGTCTTTTCTACAGTGAAAATGCGGGAACTGCGCTACATTTAGCGGCGCTATTACGCGCGTTGTTTCGACCAAGTCGATCAAGTTGGGTGTATGATTTACGTCAGTTAATAGATTCCGCAAAAGGTCTTCTTAATACAAAAAGGCACGATGATGTTTTTTCAAAGATACCTGATTTAAAAAACTTATTGAATACGTTTACCGAAATTACTTCCATTTTACCGAATGGCTTTACTGTTGCCGTTATAAACCAATTTATTGACGACGATGTTAAAACTACGAATCTTGAGAAGTTGAAAACTAATGCTAAAGATATGTGCAAAACGCCTACTATACAACACTTTACCGGCGCTCCGGAGATGATGAAGGTGTGTTTTGGGTCAAAGAGCGATTTGGGAACGTGTATGGAGATTATCGCCAACGATCAGAGGGATTTTAAGGACACTATCTTGAAAATCTACAAATCACTCACTGATAATGATGAGAATTCTACCAAAAAGATTGACTTGTTTATTGACAACTCATGGAAAAAAGTTTCTCGCGATAATAATAAAGTTAAAATCGGTGAATTGAAACTTGGTGCGCGTGACAAGACCATTCGTGAAATTCATCAACGATTAGACACCATGAAGCAGTGGTTGGAGTATGTCGATGAGTTGTCCGCCGGTCACAATGACAAAGTAAAAATAGAATACGAAAAGATGAGTAAATCCTTAGAAAACATAGTGGAACGTTTGCGTAAAGATAGATTGTTACCGAAATCGGATCGCGCGGTGATTCTTCGCGCGGTTGAGAATTTGTCTTTGATGATCAAAGGAAACAGCCCCATGTCTTTTCTTCCAGAAGATTGGCTGGCTGTGGGTGTTTTCCCCGTATCAAACGGAGTGCCTATAATTAACGAAAATTTTTGCAGCGTTCTTTACTACGAACCTTGGCGTAATGTTTTACGCCATATTTCTTACAAACCTAGTAAATTAACCGATGTTTTGGAACAAATAAATAGCCAAAACAGTCGACTCCGCGATAACATCGGGCAAGCAATCGCGATATGCGACCATTTGGGACTTGATGACGGCGAAAAAGAAAAATATCAACGCAGCGTCAAACCAGCGATAGAAAAAACAAATGAAAAGATTCGTGAATTTGAGGAAAAAAGCGGACTTAATTGGTTTTACGGACGAATCGACGACCAAACGAGGGAACTTGTAATAGGCGAATTGGAGCGTTTTAAACCTGAATTTTTAGAAAACAAATATTTTGCGTGCTTACCTGAGTTTCTTGATGCGCTCCACGAACAATTGGCCGACGCACAAAAAGAAATAGAAAAACAATGGAACGCCAAAATTACAGAGATTGAAAACATGGGTATTTCCGATGAATGGACAGCGTGCTTTAGCAAGCATATAAGAAATTCTGATTTTTTGCTTGTTGAAGAGGCTATTAATGTTTATCATAGTAAAGGAGCCCCCAGCCAGGTCGACCTTAATTTAAACGAAGAAGACCTTTTTTCAGAATTCATCGACAATCGCTATAAAGAACTTGAACATATTTGCCTCGAGAATACATCGGAAAAGTTGCTAGGGCTGAAGGGTTTTGCGGAAAAATATATTTCTGAAGTTGCCGAAGAATACCGAGATTCCGCGAAAAAACTTTTAACGAGCCTTCCAAACGAAACTAGCCCAACGCACGGAGACGGCAGTCGTAATATTGAGACATTGTTGAAAGAATTGGGATTTACCGTCGTCGGCGTCACAAGGGATAACCCAAAGGCGGAACCTGCTCGATTCACGGCAAAAGTCGAACCTGAACCGAAAAATAGCCCGAGTTATAAACACCCGATCGCCGCTATGGGAACAAATCTTGGCGACACGCTCCACATTATAGAATTGTTCGGCAAGTCGAGTCCTCATTCTATTATAGACACTGTACGAAAACAAAAAACTAATGGAATGCCGTTGGTATTCCTAAACGGATTTCTCACCGGCACCCAACGTCGGCAGCTCGCGAAAATATTTTTGGAAACGCACAACGCGGAAAAACCGTTTATATTTTTGGATTGGATACTTTTACTTCATTTGGCATCCCAAGATAAGACGGACAGAATTCGCGTAATGCTCGCTTGTACCATGCCTTTTACGGGTGTCCGCCAACTCTTTTCCGCCAAATCCGGTTCTCTTGACGACGAAATGTATATCGGAAGGATGAAAGAAATTCGAGAAATTTTAAATATGACAGGAACCAACTTTGTTTACGGCGGCCGTCAACTTGGCAAGACGGCAATGCTAATGCGTGCCAGAAACTTATTTCCAAAAGATAGAGATCACTACAGCGTATATATCGATTGTAATGAAAAGGAATGCCATGACGAGACATCGTTCGTTAATTCACTGAATGAAGCGATAAAAAAAGTCGGTATCTCTTTGATGCCTTGCGGATCCATTAAAGATTTATGTGCCGGACTCCAAACATGGCTTACGCAGAAGAAGGGTAGACACTTGTTGTTGCTGATTGACGAATCAGATAACATACTCCGAGTTTTCGCGGAAGACGGATACGTCGCCTTGAAACAATTTCATGGCCTTCAACGTGAAATAAATCGCTTTAAATTCGTATTCGCCGGTTTGCATAACGTTTTCCTAGCGGCAAAAGCGGCAAAAGACGCAAATACCGTTTTCGGGCAATTTAATATGCCTATATGTATACGCCCACTAGAAAAATCGGACGCGTATAAACTGCTTACGCGACCATTGCGTTTTCTTGGGTTTAAACCGAATCCACAAACACTTCTGCCTCTGCTCGTAAATACGGTTTTTTATCCGGGGGTGGTACACTCTGTCGGATATAAACTCATTTCTATGCTTATCGACAATTACTCTGACCTCGCTTATAACGATAATAAAAATCCGCCATATCAGTTGGAAGATGAGCAAATCCGCAAATTTGTGAAGTTGGATGATTTATCAAAAATGATTGAAGAACGAATTATATGGACGCTTGAAGTGGACGCTTCGTATTATTTGCTTGCCTCGTGCATCGCCGCTCTCTACTATCTTGATGAGCAGAACCGTAACGGATATAGCATTGAGAAAATTTTAGAATGCGCTGAAATGCTTGATGCCGGCACTCTGCAAGAAATGGAAGAAAAAGAATGTGAAAACCTACTCTCAGAATTATGCGACATGAGCATATTGGTTAAGGTAGACAATCGTTACCGTTTTCGTTTATCACGATTTTTGAAAATAGTCGGTAAATCTGTTAGCGATATAGAGAAACAGATAAAACAATACTTAGAACAGAAAGAAAATGGATAAACGAAGATGAACAACAGCCTAACGCGAAAACCATCCGACAATGTGTGGTGGGACTATGTGACCGGACCGTCGCATTTTATCTCTGAAACGCTACGTTACTTGCATGAAGGAAAGAGCGTATGTTTAATTACGCAAAACGGACTCCCCTTTCGCGGCACATTCTTCGACCGGATTTCTGATACCTTATGTAAGATGAATAGTTCGGCCTACTTTGATTTTGAATATGTGATAGAAAATACAGGCAAGCCTGGAGATCATTTGATCAGGCATTTAGGACTGCGCTCCGACTACCGACCGAATGTGCCGGAGGCCGATTTTATACATAAAAATGGCGCGCTATCAAACCGATTATCGCATATTGTGACGAAAAACGGCGACAACGTTCGCGATTGGCTTGATTTCATTAAATCCTATAAATCCAATTCGCTAAAAGATGGGCTCTTTTTACTCGAAATAAACGAGGCGCCTCACACACCAGTCTCGCAAAAATATCTGGAAATCTTGAAATACGATGATTTTATAACCGAATACGACTCACATCTTTTCGCCGGATTAATCACCGACAATGATAAACTTACTCCTACCGACAATAGTAAACTTAGTCCTATTGATAAGCGGTACATTACCGCTGAAAGACAGTATATTACCGCTATTGCGGTATCTTTTTTCGGTACGGATGTGGAACGTATCGATGATTTTATTCGCGTATACAAAATCGCTCAAAACCCTTTCGACACCATACCTGAAAACTTTTTTCCAGATAAAGACTCCGCGAACGAAAAACTCTGGAACGCGCAAGTACAAGAGTTGTTCCCTTTTATTATGCGTAAGACACGAGATTTTGTAAATAATTGGCGAGATGCCATCAATGAGGCTATTAATGTGGCCAATGGGGACAAAAACTTATTTCCCAAAGGTCTTGTGAATAATCGTAACGAACGGATTACCACTCCGGATGAATTGGAGATAGGAACACTGTTTGTTCTTATGTGTAAAAAACGTACGGACGGCAGCGATAAATACATCCTATGTGTTCCAAATCAGATTGACCTGCGCAAGAAACTGGAGTTTTGGCGTGATATGCGAAATAACATCGCGCACGGAAAGATTTGCCAGCCGGAAGATGTCGAGCGCCTACTAAAACATAGTAAATAAGTGGGTATTGCTCATAGAACGTTACCTACCTAAGACAGTAAAAACGGCGAAGTTGAAAGCAAAGAAGGGCGGCGTAACCCCGCTTTTTAATAATATAAAAAAAATTTGCGTTACCGCCTCCCCATTAATTATATTATTATAGATATTCGGCTAAATTGGGGTGTCGTCCAACGGCAGGACTCTGGATTCTGGCTCCAGCTATCGAGGTTCGAATCCTTGCACCCCAGCCATTTTTTGCGTGTTTTTTGATTTTTATATTGACTTTCGGCTGGATTTATGTTATTTTTACTTAAATGACGGTCGTTTTTTGACAATTTATTGATGTTTAAACTATTGAAACTGACGGATTTTTGGCGCTATCGTCTAGTGGCCTAGGACGGGTGGTTCTCAGCCATCAAACCGGGGTTCGATTCCCCGTAGCGCTATAATTTCCGTAAGCTAAACCTTTCCAAAACGCTACGGCAAGCGGTTTTATTAATGAAAAAGATAAAGCCGGTACTGTATATTTTCGCCGCCGCCCTGCTACTTGCCCCCGCATTGTCAGCGAAAACACGCGCGGTGAACAGTTCATCTTCACAATCGCCGTCAAACGAAATTAACACCGATAACTCATTATCCATAGCGGATCTTGAGGCCCGGTTGCGCCCCGTCCTCGAAGAGCGGGCGAATTTCAGGCGCGACGGGGGCAACGGCGGCGCCAAAAAAGCCTCCTCTTCCCTACCCGCCGGCAACCCGTCGATCAATCGACGCGACATATTCGCCATGATGAAAGCATGGAACAGCCTGTCGCCCGATTTCCGCGCCCTCTACGAGGAGGCTACCGCCATTCCTAGGAACTATAGCCATTATATCTCGCCGGGCGGCAACTTTAAAGTCTTTTACACTACCACTGGCGCCCACAGCGTGAGCACCGTCGATACCATAGGCTACGGAGCGGACGGACGGACGGATATGTGGCGCGACAGGCGCTCCGGGGCCAACGGCGTCCCCGACTACGTTGACGAGGCGGCGTTCGCGCTCGACAGCGCCTGGTCAATGGAGGTGGAGCGCTTCGGCTTTCCAAAACCCAAAGCCGCCCCCGACCCCGACGGGTCGACCGCCCACTACTGCGTCGTGATCATCAAATCCGACGACTACGGGGTGACGTACCCGACGTCAAGGTCGTCTTCCGGCACGCAGTACGGGTTTGCGAGCTACATAGAGGTAAACGGCAATTGGTCGGGGCGCGAGTGGGCCGGCTTAGGCTACGACCGGCGCCCATATGACGCGCTACGCGTAACCTGCGCCCACGAATTCTTCCACTCCATACAATATTCAATGGTTTGGACTATCGACCTCGACAACCTGACCTACGGTTGGCTGGAGGGCTCGGCCGTCCTTATGGAAGAAATCGCGTTCCCGGAGGTAAACGACTACCTGCAATATCTAACCAGCTATTTCTCAAATCCGAGAATACCGCTGCTCAGCAACAACGACAACTACGTATACATGAACTCAATCGTCCTAAAGTACCTTTACGAGAAGGGAATTGACGGCGGAGAAAACATCGGCATCGTGAAAGCCGTACATGACAATAACTTAGCGCAGAAGAATATCTCCTTCCACCGAAATATAACGATGTCCGTTTCGGAACAAGCGGGGAGGGAGTGGGCGTCGGCGCTGAACCGTTTCCACGCGGAGAGTTACTTCACCGGCGCAAGGGCGCGCCCGTCGGCGTTCATTTCCGACGCCGGGCTGATGGGCGTTTGGAGGACGCCGGCGTCCGCGCCGGCCGACACTTCAGCCAACATCGGTTCGTACTCCGTCGGCCTCTTCATGTACAAACCGCGGCCCGACCACGGCGACACGCTTGTTCTGTCAATAAGCGGGCAGACCAACGCGTCGGCAACCGGCGCGACGTGGGGTATGAGCGCCATAGTGACCGGCGGCGGCGTCGAAGAGATCATGCCAATAACCGTAGACGCCAAAGGCTACGGGCGCTTAGAGCTCGCCGACTGGAGCGGCAAGGATTCCTGCCTGCTCGTAGCAACCAACGCCGGACAGACGACCGGACGGATCACGGTGAAAATAGGAGGCGCGGAGCCAAACGCGGTGCTGCGAATCTCTCCCAATAAAGTAAACCTGCGCAAATTAAACTCAATATCCATAGCCGGCGGCGACATATCGGAGGCGACGATAGTGGCTCTGAACGGAAAGATCGTCGACCACTGGAGTATCGCCGGCAGAACGGCGAGCGGCGGCGGGAGCGCCTTCAAAACGAACCCGGACGGAAGCCTCGAATGGTCCCCGGCCATGCTGAGGAGACGGACAGTTCCGGGCGTTTACTTCATATCGGCGTCGTCCACAAACCCATACACCGGCAAAAAGAGCACTCAACGGCGTAAGATTATGCTGCTGCCTTGAAATCCCATGTTTAGATATAAATTCAGTATCACAATCCCAAAATCAGTACTTTTTTCAGGATTAAACTCCCATCTTTTGATAGAAATTCTGGATTGTATTTCTAAAATTAGTACTAAATATAGGATTTAGATCCTGTTTTTAGATTAAATTTCAGGATTATATTCCCGCAATTAGTACTTTTTTCAGGATTAAGATCTTATTTTTTGATGAAATTTTGGGATTGTATTCCTAAAATTGGTACTAAATATGGGATTTAAATCCTGTTTTTAGACTAAATTTCAGGATTATATTCCCATAATTAGTACTTTTTTCAGGATTTAACTCCTATTTTTTAATAAAAATTCGGGACTGTATTCCTAAAATTGATACTAAATATGGGATTTAAATCCTGTTTTTAGATTGAATTTCAGGATTGTATTCCCAAAATTAGTACTTTTTTCGGGATTAAACTCCTGTCTTTTGATAAAAATTTGGGATTGTATTCCTAAAATTAGCACTAAATATGGGATTTAGATCCTGTTTTTAGGTTGAATTTCAGGATCGTATTCCCAAAATTAGTACTTTTTTCGGGATTAAACTCCTATCTTTTGATGAAAATTCAGGATTGTATTCCTAAAATTAGTACTTTTTTCATGATTAAACTCCTATTTTTTAATCAAAATTCAGGAGTCTATTCCTATTTTTAATAAAAAATTTGGGAATAGGCCAAAAAATATATTATATTTATAACTATCATGGAAAAGATAACTCGCCTTTTGCAGGCAAAAATCGAGGCCAAACTGGGCAAAGGCAAAGCCCTTGTGCTCTACGGACCGAGGCAGACCGGCAAGACCACACTCATTAAGGAAATCTTACGGAAACGCTGCGCCGGCCGGGGATACTTTAACTGCGAGGAAGCGGCCGTCCGCGACGCGCTCCTCAGCATGGACTCCGCACGGATGTTCGGCTACTTCTCAGGAAGCGAGATCATCGCACTCGACGAGGCGCAATCAATCCCCGACATCGGCAGGATCATAAAGATTCTGGTAGACTCGCACCCGGAACTCAATATCATAGCAACCGGCTCCTCCTCCTTCGAACTCGCCAACGCTGTCAGCGAACCCCTCACCGGCAGAAAATTCGTGTTCTTCCTGCCGCCTATCTCCCTAGAGGAGATGAAGAGCAACTTCGGAAACGCCGCCGCCGTCAACAGCGTGCGCGACACCCTGATCTACGGTTCTTACCCGGAGATAGCGACCGCCGCCGCCAACGAAGATAAAATTGAGAACCTGCGCCTGCTCGCCACAAGCTACCTATACAGAGACGTGCTCAACTACAACGGAATAAAAAAACACGACCTGCTGGTAAAGATCCTGAAGGCCTTAGCACTCCAAGTCGGCGGCGAGGTCTCGCCCAACGAGATTGCCACCTCCCTTCAAATAGACCGGAAAACCGTCCTAAGATACCTTTCCCTGCTTGAACAATCTTTCATAGTCTTCAAGCTGTCGCCCTTCGTCAAAAGACGCCGCGACGAGATTAAACTGATGAACAAATACTACTTCTACGACAACGGCATACTAAACGCGATCACAAACAACTTCCTGCCCGTCGAAAACAGAAACGACACCGGGGCGCTGTGGGAAAACTACATGATATCGGAACGCAGAAAATTCAACGAACTGCACGGACTCAACCCAAACTCCTACTTCTGGAGAACACACTCAGGGTGCGAAGTAGACCTCGTAGAGGAGATAAACGGCGAACTGACGCCGTTCGAGATCAAATACAACACCACAAAAATATCGCGAGGCGCCTACTCTTTCGTCGAGGCCTACAAATCCAAGGCGATTCAAGTCGTTAATAAGGACGCGGCGCTGGGCTGGTTGAGCTTGTAGCGGGATAATTCGCGACCTCATCCCTCAACCACGACCGTCACCGGCCCGTCGTTCAGCAGGCTGACCTTCATGTCGGCCCCGAAAACGCCGGTCTCCACCTTTCGGACGCGTTCTTTCAGTTTTTCGACGAAATATTGGTACAATTGGCGGCCCTTTTCGGGCGGCGCGGCGGCGGTGAAGTTTGGCCTGCGGCCTTTGGAGCAGTCGCCGAGCAGGGTGAACTGGGATATAACCAAGGCCTCCCCGTCGATGTCTTTGACGGAGAGGTTCATCTTCCCGGTATCGTCCGGGAAGATACGCAGGTCGGCGCACTTTGCGGCTAAAAAGCCGGCGTTGGCCTCGCCGTCGTCCTTGTGGACGCCGATAAGTATCAGCAGCCCCTTGCCGATGGAACCGACGACTTCGCCGTCCACGGAGACGCTCGCGGTTGAGACTCTTTGCAGTACCGTTACCATGATTCTGTTGACCCCTATTCTAAAAAAATAATATTATTTTGATTCTGAATTGATGTATATTTATCAAATAAAATGTAATATCAACAATAAATATAAGGAGAACCGACCGCAATGGCCACACTCGGCGTAAACATCGACCACATAGCCACTATCCGCCAGGCCCGCGGGGGGCGGGAGCCCAATCCGGTGCATGCCGCCGTTTTGGCGGAGCTTGCGGGAGCCAAGGGGATAACGGCGCACCTGCGGGAGGACCGCCGCCATATTCAGGACTTGGACGTGCACATCCTCAAACACACCGTGTCGACGCACCTGAACCTCGAGATGGCGCCGGTTACGGAGATGGTGAAGATCGCTCTAGACGTGCACCCCTACATGGCGACCATCGTCCCGGAGAAGCGGGAGGAGCGCACCACGGAGGGCGGGTACCCGGTGCGGGAGAGGGAGCGGGAGCTGGCCAACACGATCGCGGCCCTGAGGGAAGATCACATTTGGGTCAGTTTGTTCGTGAACCCGGACATCGGGGAGATCCGCGCCAGCGCCAAAGTGGGGGCCACGCACGTGGAGCTGCATACCGGGGCCTACGCCAACGCGACCAACCCGCAGGCCGCCGCCGACGAGCTTGAGACGCTCCGGGGAGCCGCCATGGCCGCCCACAAACTGGGGCTGGGGGTCAACGCCGGACACGGTCTCAACTACCTGAACGTGGCGCCTGTGGCCGCCATCGAACACATCGAGGAGCTGAATATCGGGCACTCCATCATCTCGCGGGCAGCTCTCGTGGGGATGGACGTCGCCGTCAGGGAGATGGCAGCCCTCATTTGACGCTAATTTCGCGCTTTCTTGCCGGCGCCGCTTTTTTATGAAAAATTTTTTGATTTTCTCCGTAAAAAAATACTATATTATTAAAGCGTCGGGGAGTTATCGCAAATGTTGATAACTCTCTGTGAATAAGCCTGTGGATAAGGTGTTAATAATTGGTCGATAACTTTCCCACTACGTAACGCGGTGTGTGATATCGGCTCATCTATCTACTTGAAAATCAACGAGTTAGCACGCTAACTTGATTTCAGCGTGTGGGGTTTTGTTTTGATATTTTAGCGGCGACCGGTTTTTGAATCCATTAAGCTGAGGAAATGTTGATAACATGTTAGCAACTGCTTTATCCACCGAATCGGCGCAATTGACGCCTTGGCAGGCGTGTCAGCGTTATATAGAGGAAAAGGTACCCCCATCCACCTTTGAAACATGGTTCCGGGTCACAGAATTGGTCATTCGCGACGACGGGTGCGCCTGTATTCAGGTGCCCAACAAGTTCGCCGCCGACATAATAGAGGCTAACTTCCACGACCTCATAAAAGAGGCGCTCGCCGCCTGCGGCGTCAGTTTCTCGGCGCTTGCTTTCGAACGGGCGGTCGGCAGCGAGCGGGCGCTCGTCGAACAGTTGGCGGAGCAAGCCGCCGAAACCCAGAGCCGCCAAGTGCCGCAGATAGTCTCGGAGAGCACCGGACGCTTTAACTCCGACTACACCTTTGATACTTTTGTGGAGGGCGACAGCAACGCCATGGCCCTGACCGCGGCGCGCTCGGTGGCTGAAAAACCGGGGAACAACAAGTTCAACCCGCTCATAATCTACGGCGGGACCGGGTTGGGCAAGACCCACCTCCTGCAAGCCATCGGGCACTACGCTCAGGCGGAGTGCACCGTCGGGCATGTGGTATACATAACAAGCGAGGAGTTCTTAAACGAGTACAAGCAGTTCCTGCGCGACAAAAAATCGTCGTTTTCGTTCTACAAAAAATTCATGGACACCGACCTGCTCCTCATCGACGACATACAGTTTTTCAGCGGCAAGCAGGAGACTCAGGAGCAGTTCTATCTCATTTTCAACAAACTGCTGCAAGAAAACAAGCAGATAGTGCTCTCTTCCGACTGTTTGCCTGAAAACATCCCGGACTTGGAGGCTCGCATAATAAAGCGCTTTCAGGGCGGGCTGAACATAGACGTCATGCCGCCGAATTTGGAGACGCGCATGGCTATTTTGCGCAAAAAAGCGGAATCGGGCGGGCACACCCTGCCGGACGAGGTCGTCCAGTACATTGCCGAACACACAAAATCGTCGAACGTCAGGGTGCTTCTCGGCATCCTGATCAAGTATATATGCTCGACCACTTTTCACGATACCGGTTTCACGTTGGACATAGCGAAGGAACTGTGCGGCGGCGCGATCACGGGTAAGGAGGAGCGCCTGTCCATGAAGCGCATCATGGAGACGGTCGCGAACGCTTACGGTATAGGGGTGAACCAACTCAGCGCCCACACGCGGAAGAAGGAGGCGGTGCTCCCCCGCTTCGTGGCGATGTACCTCTGCAGAAAGTGGACGCAGCAAACGAACCTCACGATCGGGCTGGAGTTCGGGAACCGCACCCACGCCACGGTTATGTCGGCGGTCAAAAAGATCGAGGCCAACTTGACGAACGAGGGTCAGGCGGAGCTACGTGCGAAGATATCTGAGATAGAGGGGCGTCTTAAGGAATTAAGCTGACATATTTTTTTGCTATTGACTTATACAATGATGTATATTATCTCATTGTATGATATTTACACGCGACATACGCCGTCCTGTTATACTTGCCTCCGGTTCGCCGCGGCGGAGCCAGATACTCGGTATGATGGGGATCGCCTTCGAGACCGCCCTCTCCGGGGTGAAAGACGAGGGAGCGTACATAGACGCGGGCGACCTCGACACCTCGCTTTGCCGGCTGGCCGCCGCTAAGGCGCGGGACGCGTCGGAGCGTCATACGGGCGCTTTGGTGCTGGGGGCCGATACAATTGTCGTCGCGGACGGCAAGGTTTTGGGTAAGCCCGCCGACAAAGACGACGCCCGGAGGATGCTGAGCCTGCTTTCGGGCAGGCGTCATACGGTGGTCACGGCTGTGGCGCTCTTGTGCGGCGAAGTTGATTTCAGCGAGTCGGCGGCGGTCCGTACCGCTGTGTTTTTCAGGACGCTTGAGGAAGAGGAGATCGAGCATTACCTCTCTTTTCCGGAGTATGAGGACAAGGCCGGCGCATACGCGGTTCAGGGCGGGGCCATGACTTTTATAGATAGAATAGAGGGCTGCTACTACAACGTGATGGGCCTCCCCGTCACGGCGACGCTTGGCCTGTTCAAAAAGTTTGCCAGAAAGGGGGATTCAAATGGCTGAAAAGAATAGCGAAAACAGGGGATCGGCGAACGCCGCGCCGGCGGGTAAGGACACGGCTAAGGACGCGGCTAAAAACGCTGGCAAGGACGCGCCCAAAGAAGCGGCCAAGGATACGGTCAAGGAAGCGTCCAAGGATACGACTGTTCAAGAGGCGGTTAAAGAACCGGTTAAGGAGAAGGTGGGCGAAATACTGCGGAAAGAGCGCCTCACCCGCAGAATCAATATTGAAACCATCGCCAAGGATCTGAAACTCAACGTCAACTACGTAAAGGCGTTGGAGGCGAGCGACTACGACTCGCTCCCGGCCGACCCGTATATCCGGGTCTACATCAGGTCGCTCACAAAGTACCTCTCCTTAGACGCGGAAAGCATACTGAAAGAGTTCTACAAGGAGCGCGGTTTGATCGCCGACGACTCTCTCCAGCCGCAAGTAAGCAAGATTGACGTGAGCGTACAGCAACAGGACAAAAATCCGGCCATCATAGTCATAGCGGCCTTGATAGTTATTTTCGCGGTATTCGCTTTCATCGCCAACCAGAAGGGCTGGATAAGCCAACCGCAGGAAACCGCGACGACGTCGGTGGATGAAAAAGCGGACACAGGCTCCTCAGCCATAGACCACGACGCGCTTAGCAAGAAGATCGCCGACAGCATATTAGACGCTACGATCGCGGGCCAGCGACAAGAGTCGGAAACACCGACGCCGGTTACTAAAACTAAATCTATGAACGCCGGTGCCGGTATCGGCAAACAAACGCCGCCGCCTCCGACAAGGCAATAACGCGTTAACTTCGGTGTTGATATGACCGACACCCACGCGCACCTCTACGACCGCTCGGCCGACGAACTTCAATCCATCGTCGCCGACGCGGTCAATGCCGGCGTAGACACAATAATCAATACAGCCGTATCTATACAAACAGCGAAAATCGTCCTGGATCAATGCGACCGCTTCCCGCAAAATCTACGAGCCGCTATAGGCATATCGCCATTCGATACAAACAATCTTGAGGACGGTTGGGATAGCGAACTGACAGAGCTTCTATACGGATCACCGTCAGCGCAATCAATACCGCAAAAGATCGCGGCGATAGGCGAAATCGGATTAGACGGCACCAACCCGGCATACCCCGCCATAGACGTACAGGCGCCCGTCTTCATCCGGCAATTGGAAATAGCCGTAACATCAAACCTCCCGGCGGTGATCCACTCCCGCGGAATAGAAAAACGCGCCGCCGAGATCTGCCGCGACATAGGCGTCAAAAAAGCCGTCTTCCATTGCTTCACTGGCGACGCTGATGCTTTAGAATGCATTGTTGATAACGGATATTACATATCAATATCCGGCATAATAACCTACAAAAACTCACACCTGCGAGAACTGATAAAGAGCGTCCCCATCGATAATCTGCTCATCGAGACCGACACGCCATACCTCTCCCCCGTCCCCCACCGAGGCAAGCCGAACCGCCCATCCTTCCTAACCTGCACCGCCGCCGAAATCGCTCGATTGTTAGACATTAACGAACCTGAACTAATAGCTGCCCTAAAAAAGAATACCGCTGCTATATTCCCTAATATATATTAAATATAGACAACTTCAAATAAGGATTCTTTTACCTTGAACAGCGTTATTAATTCAACATTAACAGATACCGCAACCCCGCAACTTTTCATCTCCAAAATGAAGCGGGAAGGACAGCCCCAAGCGGTTATCGACATCTTCCTACGCTACTACGACGCGCTGCGCCACGGCAAGACCGGATACATCGCGGAGTCCGACATAGATCCGGTAACGGAGTCCGACATCGCCGGTATCGCGGATATCGAAGATTTGCACGTAATAGGCGAAGAAGCGCTCAAACACGCCGTCGTGATAAAGCTCAACGGCGGCTTAGGCACCTCCATGGGGCTAAGCACGGCCAAGTCGCTCATCCCCGTGAAAAACGGCCTTTCGTTCTTAGACATCACCGCCTTGCAGATCCGCAGCCTAAACTCGCGCTTCGGTCTCTCCATCCCGCTCATCATGATGAACAGCTTTAACACCGAGAGCGATACCGAAGCGGCGCTCAAAAGATACCGGGACATCATCAAAACCGGCATCCCGTCCTCATTCATACAAAACAAGTTCCCAAAGATCAACGCCGCGGACATGTCGCCGGTGGAGGCGCCGCATGACCGGCGTTTGGAGTGGAACCCGCCCGGGCACGGCGACCTCTACGCCGCCATCCAAAGCTCGGGCGTATTAGACACGTTGCTCAACGGCGGCTACAAGTACGCTTTCATCTCAAACATCGACAACCTCGGCGCCGCCTTAGACACGCGGATATTGGGTTACTTCGCCGACCGCGGCATCCATTTTCTCATGGAGGTAACCGACAGAACGTTCATGGACCGCAAGGGCGGCCACATCGCGCGGCTGAAAAACGGGCAATTGGCGCTTCGGGAGGCGGCGCAGTGCCCGCCGGAATCAATCGACCGCTTCATGGATACCGATTTACACCGCTACTTCAACACAAATAACCTTTGGATACGACTAGACGCGCTGCGTGAAATATGGGACCGCGACGCGCTTACGCTGCCCATGATCCGCAACGTAAAAAAACTTGACACACGCGACACGGACTCGCCCGACGTCATACAGTTGGAAAGCGCTATGGGCTCGGCGCTATCGGTCTTCGAAAACGCCGACGCGCTAAGGGTACCGCGAAGCCGATTCGCGCCCGTAAAAAACTGCGAAGAACTGCTGCTGCTATGGTCGGATTATTATGACTTGACGGAAGACTGCCGTATCATGATGAACCAACTGCACAAATCCATACAGATGAACGTCCTCTTAGAACCGCGATTTTACGGCACATTGGATAAACTGAAAGAGCGATTTCCGGCGGGAGCGCCGTCGCTTGTCAATTGCGAATCTCTGAGCGTCTTCGGGGACGTGAAATTCGGGAAAGGCATTGTCATAACGGGGCAAACGTCCATCATCAATACTACCGGCAAACAAGCGTTTATTGACGACGGGAGACACTTGACCGGCGAGGTATGCATTTGACGACTTACGCTATGGCGATTGCTTCCTAGCCGTGAATTTCCTGCCCACGCCTCGATTGAGGTTCGGGTTCACCTCAACCATGTACCCATCGTACTCCGGATAGCGCTCTATCAAGTTCGCAAGCTCCCCGCGTATGAGATTGATGTCCGTATCCTTTCTCGGATCGCTTTTAAGATATAGGTTGAACCACACGATGGACGACTCCGGCTCGTTGGCGTAGAACCTATAAAAATAGGCGATATTCTTCGCGATTTTCGGGTTTCCCTCGTCCAATTCCCACGCGGCCATGAGCGCCTTTTCCGCCGCGTCAAGCTGCTTTCCCTCCGCGTACAGCAACCCGATGGCTAAATATGCCTCGGCGTCTTCGTCGTCAATCTCAAGTAACGAGCGAAAAATAAGCTCGGCGTCGCTGAAGCGCCCTTGCTCCCTGTAGAGGTTCCCGAGAACCAATCGGATCTCAGGATCGTCGGGCGACTCCGCCATCGCGTCCAAGAAGCACTGCTCCGCCTCATCCGCCAACGGACTGGCGAGCCAGTTGTCGGGGTTCAGGCCGTAGCTCCCCCACTTCTCCACGCGCAACTGCTCCATGAGCATAGCGTAAAGCACCTTGCCGCGAACCAAATTGCTCCTGCTGTCAACCGGTTCGTCGTTCTTTTCCATTCTGTTAAGGAGCGCCATAGCTTCCCTGGGCCTTCCCATAGACAGGAGGCGCTCCGTATTCTCTACGGTGGGATCGTAGAATACATGTATGTAGCGTATGGCTAAAAAGGCCGCCATAGCTAACATGGCGCAAAAAATACCGGTGACAAGTATCGCGGAGAACGACAGTTTCCTGTCGCGCCTCTTCACCTCCTCCATCCTGCTGACAAATATCAAGGACGGCGTATTATGCCTCGTCTCACTCCTCCGATTCATCCTCATCGTCCCCTTTGCCGCCCTTCTTATCATCCCCCTTGCCCATAATCGAGAGCGCGCTTACATTGCTTAGAGGCGAGCTGTATTTGGACTTTGACGCGGTCTTCCCGACAAAAGCATTGTCGGCGTGCACGGCGCAGCGCATGTCGCTGTCAAAACCGCCTAGGACCGTCCCGTCGCTCATCCGTATTTCCGCGCCGAGATACAACTGCCCTTCGACGGAGCTTATAAGTCCCCGCGCGACTTTCATGGCGCTGACCAACTTAAACGGCACCTCCATCCGCGTCTTGCCGCAAACCACCTTGAACTTGGAACCCTTGGCCAGTTTGATCGACGAAACTTTGTATTCCTGCCCGTTTACGTCGGTGACCACGGCGTTTACCGCGAAAGCCGGCGCGCATAGAAGCGCCGTTATTGTTACGCAAAGCGTTAATTTCTCTAACATGTCTACGATTGCGACCTCCCGATTACAGTTATTATTACACGTCTATTTCCCTCTCAAAAAACAAATGCGCGTACCCCAGACCGTCCTCTATCATCCCCTCCACGAACACCCACCCCTGCCGCACCATCTCCGCCGTCACCAAGTCTATCTCGTCGAAAACCTTTTTTGGGTTTCGCGTGAACCCAACCTTGACCTTCCGCTCGGCGCTCTCCTTCACGGGTCACCATGCCTCCCGCCCGTAGTTGGGCGCCGTGGGCGGTATAGCCTCCGCAAGATGCAGCATACCCTCCGCCATCAGTCTGGCGTCCGATACATGCTTGTCGTCCGAGACGCCCATGCACGACGCCCGCCAAACGACAGCCCGCTGTTCGCGGCTCCAAAGCTCGCACACCAAACTCGCGTGCTTAAACAGGCTCTTGTCCACATTGTTGATGATCGCCCCCGCACGCAACGTGTATACCAGCAAATAAGGCTGCGCGATGTGCGCCCAGAGCGAATCCATCGCCTGCACGCCGAGGATATCACCCTCATAAAGTTTGCCGTAAAACTCCGGTACGATCTTACGGTCAATCGGCGCCGGCAGGGAGTTCTCAAACCCCATGAAAGAGACAAATTCCATATCCGGCCTAAGCGCCCTAAGCTTCCTAACCACCCTCTCCGGCCTGAGATCTCCGTCAACGGACACACCCTGCGTCGTAAGAAACGGCAGTACCGCAACCTGCGCGTGGTTCAACTGACGCTCGGAAAAATACGGGTCGATGTAACTCTGCGTAACGTTGTAAGAGACGCGCGCCGCGCAGCCGGACAGCGCCAACGCCGCCGCCACTGCAATAAATCGGAATCTTCGGTTTCGAGTTATCGGATAGGCTGACATGTATATAATATATATATTGGTTGAAGCGGGTATAGATAAAAGCGGTAAACAACCCGCTTCAAGACTCCCTAAGCGCCGCCTTCAATAGCCCCAAAAAGAGCGGGTGCGGCTTGTTCGGTCGGCTCTTGAACTCCGGGTGGAACTGTACGCCCACGAAGAAGCGCTTGCCCGGCAACTCTATCGCCTCCACAAGAGAGTCGTCCGGCGACGTTCCGCAAATCGCCAAACCGTTTTGCCGCAACACCTCGCGGTAGCCGTCGTTGACCTCAAAGCGGTGCCTGTGGCGCTCGCTGATCTCCTCCTCGCCGTACAGCCTGCTCAAGAGCGACCCCGGCGCGACCTTGCAGGGATACGCCCCGAGGCGCATCGTGCCGCCGCTTCCCATCTTGCCCGTCTGGCCGGACATGAAATCTATCACCGGGTGCGGCGAAAGCTCGTCGAACTCGCTCGAATTCGCGCCGTCAAGCCCGCACACGCCCCTGGCGTACTCTATGACCGCGACCTGCATGCCGAGACAGATGCCGAGGTACGGTATATCGTTCTCCCTCGCGTAGCGGCAGGCGGCGATCTTTCCCTCTATGCCCCTGTCGCCGAAACCGCCGGGAATTATCATCCCGTCCACCACGCTCAACGCGTCAGCCACATTTTGGCCGATCAGGTTCTCGCTGTCTATCCAGTGAATGTGCACGTTCGCGGCGGTTTCAAACCCGGCGTGGTTCAAGCTCTCTATTATGGAAAGATACGCGTCCCGCAGCTTTATGTACTTGCCGACGATAGCGATATTCACCGCCCTCTCCCGCGAAACGATCCTGTCAGCCATCGACTGCCACTCCGCCAAATCCGGCTCGGGAACGTCAAGCGAAAGCCCCCGGCACACAACGCCGTCAAGCCCGTTCCTGTGGAGCATCAGCGGCGCCTCGTAGAGCGTAGACAATGTAATGTTCTCAATGACGCAATCCGGTTTGACGTTGCAGAAGAGCGCGATCTTATCCTTGATGTTCCGGCTCAAAGGCTCGTCGGCGCGCGTGATGATCACGTCCGGGGAGATACCCATGGCCCGCAGCTCCTTCACCGAGTGCTGCGTCGGCTTCGACTTGTGCTCGCCGGAACCCTTTAGGTACGGGACGAGAGTCACGTGTATGAACAAGCAGTTCTGGCGCGGGTTTTCGAGTGAAATTTGGCGTATCGCCTCCAAAAACGGCTGGCTCTCGATGTCGCCCGTCGTCCCGCCGATCTCGGTGATCAGCACGTCGGCGCCGGTGCCCTTGGCGCCCGCGTAGATGAACTCCTTGATAACCTCCGTGACGTGCGGAATAACCTGCACGGTGCCGCCCAGATAACCGCCGGCGCGCTCGCGTTCAAGCACCTTCCAGTAGACCTTGCCGGAGGTGAGGTTCGAGAACTTCGTCAGGTTTTCGTCTATGAAGCGCTCGTAGTGGCCGAGGTCAAGGTCGGTCTCGGCGCCGTCGTCGGTGACAAAGACCTCGCCGTGCTGGAACGGGCTCATCGTTCCGGGGTCGATGTTCATGTACGGGTCGAGCTTTTGAGCCGCAACCTTTAAGCCACGCTGTTTAAGCAAACGTCCTAATGACGCGGCAGTAATGCCCTTACCGAGACCGGAAACTACGCCGCCTGTTACGAATATGTATTTTGTTTCCATAGAAGTATTAAAATAATATGGCGCTATGTAAAAGTCAAAATCAAATTCAAATTCATTTAAGGGGAGGGCTGCGCCCTCCCTCGCTCCAACCAAAAATGGGCTCCGCCCATTTTTGTTTTCCGCTACCCACCCTGCGGGGACACCCCGCAACGCCCCGCTACATTAGCCCCCTCCACCTTCAATCCCTCCCCCCACAAAAAGGGGGGAGGGACTTCTTTTAAAC